>NZ_JAVRCP020000052.1:0-43423 GCF_034530675.2 Nostoc sp. DedVER02 | reverse complement strand
CATCTTTATCCAGTTTTTGAGGAGGAGGAATCTGTTAGTTCTAATGCAACATTTTAGCTGTGTCAGTCCACTACAATTTAAGGTTTACTTTATAAATCATCTCTTAATCCTTACTTTTCTAAGTTTGAGAATTAACGGGACGGCTACCGAGAACAAATTCACCTACAGAACTTTCAGCATAATAATCACATCCTACTGCTTTAGCAAATAAATCAGCATTTCCACCCCCGATCGCGCAGGGTGCTAAATTCATTGCTGTTGCTACCAAGTAAAAATTTTGGTATAAAACGCCTACGTGCTTGAGAATAATTGCATAAGCCATAGATTGATACTTCCAAGTTAAGCGTTGAAAACGAGCCGAAATCACCAGTAAAATTTGCGGCATTTCTTCAACTCCCATTGCACTAGCAGCACTTTGTAGTAAGGCTTCTACTAGTTCGTTTTTATCGGTAAGATGGCTTAGTTGGTGCGATAGCGGTTGATAATGATATAAACCAGATGCTAAATTTTGACAACGATTAATAACTGGATAAATTTCTAATTCATAAATTCCTCCACCACTAGGATAAGCACGTTGGCTAAGTTCTACCAAGTCATGTTTAATAATATTTTTAACTCTGGCGGCTCGATAAAGAAATTCTCCTAATTGTTCTACAGTAATTGGTTGTCCCCACTGACGAATTGATTTTCTTGTTTCTAAAACTTGTGTAAAGGGAATATCTGTTTCTGCTAAAGCGATTAAATCAGGTTTATAAAGGTCGATTAAATTATTAGATATTAGAGGTTTTAGGGCTGGTAGCGGCTCAATTTCGCCAACAAAACGATAGGTTGCACCAAAGGGATTCGCGTGTCTCCCTACACGGCTGCGGGTATGAAACAATAAATCGTGAAACTCCCATTGAGCCAGGGTTAAGTTTTCATTCTCAGCAATTACGCCGTTTTCATCTACTGTTGAGAGCATTTGACTGGTGAAAAGCAAACTGATAAATTGCTCGGCTATGTCTACAGAAATACCTGGAATTTGCGAGGAAAGTTCATGAATATTCTGAGGGGTGCCCAGGAGTGCAATTAAAGCTGCACCTCGCCAATCGAGCCGAATGTGGCAAAAAGATAAAGGCGATTCTAATATAGTTTCCCCTGCTATTTGGTGGGTATAAGCAAAGCGCGAGAGAACATACTTGCTTGAAGTTGATATTGGTTGAGGGGAAATTTGCAAATCTGGGCTGATGGGTACGGTAGTAGCGATCGCCACATCATTTACTACAATTGAATAGCAAAGCCATCCCAGATTCGCCAGCTTTTTGAGATAGAAATTAAATTTTTGCCATCCCTCAAAACCGTCACTTTCCCAAACAATCTTTTTGAGTTGCGAAGGTGGAGTTGGAACAGTTGCTAAAGTTTTTAAAACTGTTCTCAGTCCAGGTTTGGGATTCTTAAATGTTAGCCGTCGCTCCTCAAACTCAAGAATTATAGAACTGTCTTCTGGTGGCGCGATCGCAGCAATGTCTTTTCTCAATGAAACTAAAAATTCTGATGGCATATTTTAATCAAATTTGGCTTAATGCTGCGCCGGTATCTAAAGGTTGGGGTTTAATTTGCTCTAAACTGACAAAATTGAGTTCGTACAATTCCCCCAATTTTTTTAATAAATTATCTTCGATAAACTGGCATTGATCGGCAGGAGTATAACCACTAATGCGCGATCGACAAATATCAATCATGCTCACTTGCACTTGTTTCTGGACTAAAAACTCAATTAATTGGTCAATTCTCTCCAGAATTTTGTCTTCAGAAAGTTTCAGGATATTGGGAAACAATTCTGTTTGGGGAAATTCGTTAAATACTAGATAATATTTGCCGTCTTCAATCTCGGCTCTGATTGAGCTACCATAAGTTATTCGCAAAAACTGATAATTATCTCTCTGAAAACTTTGATATTGGAATTCAGTAATTTCTATTCTGCCTGTATCGTTATAATATCTGTTATTACAAGAAAAGTAATCTAGATCGATATCTAAAACCACAGTTTGATTTTCAGGGAACTCATCTTTAACTGTTAAACAAGTATATTTAGCAGTTTTATATTTAGGATCGAGTAAAATTGCCCCGATATTCTTGACATTTTTAGTTAGAAATATCGTTTCCTCTGGATCGCAAGCATAAACACACATAAACTCAGAGGATGACTCTTTTAGTCTTGGGCGCAGCCAAAAAACTTGATTAAATACTCTCTGATAAACTGCGGGAACAATAAAACTAGCAATATTTAATTCGTGATAAGTAAAATCATAAATATCTTGAAGATTGTTATTTATAGAATTGAGAGAACGAGTAAATCTAGGTGTTGCCATATCTGAATGTTCGTCGATATGCAGCAATATATTTTTTGATTTTGGAATGATATTTTGGCTAATAGCATAATGCCAAATCCAAAATGCTTCGTGATGTTCTTCCACGATCAAAACGGGAATAGCAGTCATATTTATACCTTTTACAGCAGTTTTCATTTACATGAGTTACAAAGTTGCGGGTTTTGAGGCAGGAGGCAGGAGGCAGGAGGCAGGAGGCAGAAGGAAGGAGTTAGAAAGAAACTCTTTATGTTTAATGAATCACTCCTAGTTGTACCTCACTTACTTGCAATCTGCTGTAAATCCCAATTGTTGAATTATAGATACCTAGTCTAAGCTGAAATGATAGTTTCATAATCGACAATTGGCAATAGTATTAAGCAACTTGTCTAGCCATCAAATCGGCAAAAATTCCAGGCTGTGCCATTAACTCATCAAACGTGCCTTGCTGCATTACCTGTCCTGCGGCAATTACATAAATGCGATCGGCATTGCGAATTGTACTGAGGCGGTGAGCGATCGCAATCCGAGTTACTTTTAACTGTTCTAAACTTTGACTAACAATTGCTTGCGTGCGATTATCTAAAGCACTGGTCGCCTCATCAAAAATCAAAATTCTCGGCTTCAATACTAAAGAACGAGCAATTAATAAACGCTGGCGCTGTCCTCCAGATAAATTCGAGCCACCCTCAGAAATTACTGTGTGCATTCCCATCGGCATTTGTTCTATATCGGCAGCAAAACCAGCCATTCTTGCTGCTTCCCAAGCTTCATCCATTGTTACTAACGCACCGCTAGAAATATTCTCAAAAATAGAGGCGCTATTAATGCGACCGTTTTGCAGCACTACTCCCAATTGCCGCCTGATCGCTGAAATATCCAACCCCGATATATCCTGACCATCATAATAAATCGTGCCGTCTTCTGGTTGTTCAAAGCCCAATAGCAAACGCACGATTGTAGATTTACCGCTACCAGAAGGCCCGACTAAAGCAATAAACTCTCCTGGTTTGGCTTCAATTGATACTTTATCTAAAGTTAAAGGGCCGTCTTCTCGATAGCGAAAATTAACGCGATCGCATTTGACACCGCCTTCTAATCGACCAGGATCGCTTTTATCTAAATCCACTTCTGGCAATTCTGTTAAAATCGGTTGAGCGCGTTCCCAAAGTATGGCAACTTCTAACACGCTAACAATCGCATTGCTCAATTTAGTTGCACCGCCAATAAATAGCCCAAAAGCACTATTAAATGCCAAAAAAGTTCCAGTGGAAAATTTTGCGCCTCCTCCTAACTGATGCATGATAATCCCGACAGTCAAGGAAAAAATTAGCATCGAACTAATAGTTGGTAGAACCTGATTGATAACTGTTACTGTATCGGCGATCGCTGTACTTTTGAGCATCAATTTTAGTTGCTGGCTAAATCCTTTTGACCAGTAAGCAAATGCCCGTTCTTCTGCCGCCGCTACCCGCAATTTAGATACGCCGTTGAGAAGTTCTACTGTTAGCCCGAATATCTCGCCTTGTAACTCTTGCATCGGCTTAATAATTCTGCGAGAAAAAATGCTAGAAATTGTTGTGGCTAAGAAGTTAATCAAGGCGATCGCTAAAGCTACCAATGCTAATTGACTGCTATAAACAAATAACAATCCCAAATTCAGCAGTGCAAAAAAGCTAGAAAATATTGTGCCGATAATGTTACTGCTGAGAAGTTTGTGAATTTGGGCGATCGCCGAAACGCGAGATTGCAAGTCGCCAGTCGAATATTTACGAAAGAAAGAGACTCGTAATTTTAATAACCGATCCCAAACTGCGGCTTGGTTTTGCACCTCTAGTACAGTTTCAATTCGAGCGATCGCAATATTTTGCACTAAATTAAAAACTGCATTCCCAAAACTAACTGCTAATAAACCCAAACCAATTTGTAATAAAATTCCCCGATTGGCATCCGGAATTGCTTTATCAATCAAAATCCCTGTTGCCTGGGGGGTAAGCATTCCTAGCAAAGCAGAAATCACCCCTAACACTAGCACGGTCAAAATTTCTCGATCGCGTCCGCGCAACGCAAACTTGATAATATCTACTGTTTTTAGTACCCGTTCAGGAAACGGGCGATAAAGCATATAAGCAATTGGAGAAATTAACTTCGCTGTCTCAATATTGACAGGGATGCGACGGCGTTCGTGAGGACTAAAAACTTCATAGCGATCGCTACCTACAGGTAATAAAGCCACTGGGCGATCGCCTTGGGCGGTGTATGCTAACAACGGGCCGCTATCAGACTCCCACCACTTACCGCTTAAAATCACCCGCCTTGTGCGTATCCGCGAAGCACGAGCAATCGCTTCTAGGGGATCTTTTACTCGCTTGGGATCTTCCGATCTAGCAGGCGGACGAATTTCAATTCCCAACGTCCGACCAACCGCACCCACAGCAATTAATAATTCTGTTCCTTCTTGCAGAAATTCTGCTTCTTGAGGGCGAAAAATACTCGTCAATTCCCCTAACGCCCGTTCGCTAGCTTGTTGATTAAGTTGCAAACGGGCGTTAAACTGCTGAAAACAGGTTTTTTCTTCCTGCTGTTCTAGTTCGTGCAAACAGCGCCAAAGATCGCTGTGAAATTGCTGCAAGCGTTCTAAGGTTGCAGTTGTGTCACTAATTTCTTCTGGCTTAATTCCATCCAAAACAATATCAGTATCGTCAAAAACTGCAACTAAGCGATCGCTCCATTGACGCAGGCTAGAGGGAATTAAAGATAAACTTTCATTCCCCTCTAGGCTGTATTGTCCCCAGTTTGTTAGGTCTACTGCTTGCAACTGAGTTTCTTCATAACCAATAGCAATCAGCGAGTAAGAATTCCCTTCTAGATTTATAGGAATTCCGAATATAACATCCCCTGGATTGATATCGAATAAGTAACGACGCGCTCCTTGCTCTATACCGTTTGCAGTTCCGACAGCAAACAAAGCCATTGTCCCTGATAATACCAACCATGCAGTATCAGAACGAGCCAACTTTAGAGGATTATTGCTTTTAACAATAGTTTCAGAATTGCTATAATTCAAATTATTACTCCGATGCAACTATCCGTAAATGTATCAAATTTGCTAATTCTTGGGGTTACGGTTCTATAGAAGTAGTCAATCTGTTTGCTTACCGTGCTACAAAACCCTGTGAGATGTTTTAAGCCAGCGATCCTATAGGTTTAAATAATAACTTCCACCTTCTAACAGCCACAGAGCGTTCCAAGTTGGTAATTTTAGCGTGGGGTATACATGGCAGTTTTCTCAATCGAGATTGAGCAGTGCTTAATCTATTTTCTTTCTCTATTTTTGGGAATTTTAGAAATTAATTAATAATTTCTCCTTTGTTATTGGCCAACTTTTCACGCCATTTTTGGAGTTCTTCAGGTGTTTGTCTCACCCAATCTGTGACTTCGCCAACGATTTTTAATGGTGCTTGGGAACGATATGAGCGTGTCGGATTGCCGGGAAATTTTTTGTCTGTAACATTCGGGTCATTTTCAAACTCCCCTGTTGGTTCAACGATATAAACACGTTCACGGTTATCGCCTTTTGCTAATGCAGCAGCTAGTCCCGCCCCATTGACAAGGGCTGTGAAATAAATGTGATTCATTTTGAGTTCAAGTTTGTAATTAGAACTGCCCCCTGCCCTCAGCAAATCGCCAACCTGCAAATCTGCTTTCGTTCCATGATAAAAGGGCCCTTTGTCAGAAGGTTTATCCTCAAACGAAGTTGCTAATTCATAATTCTTTCTTGCCTTGTCAGGGTCGCTTAAGTCCTCATAGCATTTGGCAATATTTGAATATAGAGAAGGTATTGCACTATTAACAGAGTTGTTATTTATTTTTAATGCAAACTGCAAAGCCGTTTCGAGCCATTTTAATTTGTCAGAAATATTTTTCTGATATCGAGCTACATAATGGGCTGAAATAAATTTTTCAAAGTCGTATGTCGCTTCGTTCCAGGCTTGAAGAAACAGTTTACTTGCTTCTTCTGGTTTGCCTTTTTCTTCCATCCCCATACCTTGAAGACAGAGTTTAACAACATTGTTGTTTGGGTTGAATTCCATGATTACTTTGTCTCGTAATGATTGTACTGTTGTGGGTGTTAGTGCAATCTGGCGCAAATGTGGTTAACGATCGCAATCCGTTTGGGCATAAGCCTTAGATCAATCCACTGCAACTGTTCCAACCTTATTATAAGTATTCATCCGAACTTGATATAACCTGAATATAGCCCTCTCGCCCGTGGGTTTTGATACCATTTCACGAAAATAATAAAACAGATGCAAACCCTAAAAGCCTGACTAGGTAGGACTTTCTTAATTACGAATTACGAATTACGAACTACGAATTACGAATTGGTATGACTACCAAGCTCAATAGCAAAAATCAGTGTGGTTTGGACAAGAAAAAGCGATCGCAGTCCAATCATGCGATCGCTTTGGGAATCAGTGTAATACTAAATACTATTTCTCAAGGGAAATTAATGTTATCGGCAGCCACTACCTATGGCAATACTTGTCGGGTTTTGGGTAAAAGGGAAAGAAAAACCTTTAACCTTTCCCCTTTAACCTTTCCCCCAAATCCAATTCCGAGTTAAAAATGCAAAACACAGAGCAGTATTGCTACCTATGGCACTCATTTTGTAGCTTCTGTATCATTGATTCGATATCGATTTTTAAATTCAGGAACTTCGCTTTGCCTTGAGGACTTTCGCACCAGTCATGCACAACATCCAAGCTTCCATTTAAAAAACCTAATCGACAGGCATGGCGCTTAATTTTACCGCTCGAAGTTTTAGGAATACTTGCAGGCTTAATCAAAACTACGGCAAAAATCTGGAGGCTATGCTCATTGGTTATAGCCTGACGAATATTCCCTAACACTTCGCTAAAATCCAATGTCTTTAAATAACTTCGCTTCACCTCTTGAACTATTACCAGTCGCTCTTGACCATTTAAATCTACTGCAAACGCCGCTCCACCTCCTGGTGATAACGCCGGATGACTTTTTTCTGTCGTCAGTTCAATATCTTGAGGATAGTGGTTTTGTCCTCGGATGATAATTACATCCTTAATGCGTCCCGTAACAAAAAGTTCACCATCCCGCAGGAATCCCAAATCTCCAGTACGCAAAAAAGGCCCTTCTTTGGTATCGGCCAGGTAAGCTTTGAATGTTTCCTCTGTTTGCTGGGTTTGTTTCCAATAACCTTGAGCTACGCTCGAGCCAGATACCCAAATTTCTCCCACTCGGTTGGGAATACACGGTGTTAGTGATTCTGGATCGACAATAACAATTTTTGTCCCTAGATGAGAGTGACCGCACCCTACCAAATGCCTAACTCTCTCGTTGTCTTCAGATGTCTCCACGACCAAATTTTGTTCGAGAGCATCAGCTTTAACCGTAGAGTAAATCGGTTCGTCTGTGACTGTTCCACCTGAAACCATTAATGTATTTTCAGCTAGACCATAGCAGGGATAGAAGAATTTTGCATGGAATCCACAGGGGGCGAATTTAGCTGCAAATTGTTCCATAGTTTCTCGCCGAACTGGTTCTGCGCCACTGTAAGCACTAGACCAATTACTCAAGTCTAGATTCTCCACTTGCTCTGGAGTAATCTTTGTTGCACAAAGCTCGTAAGCAAAGTTAGGGCCGCCACAATGAGTAGCTTGATAGTGTGAAAGAGCTTGAAGCCATCGAATCGGTTGCTGAAGGAAAGATGCTGGTGGCATCAGGACTCCTAGAAAACCTGTATACAAAGGTTGGATAATTCCATCTATGAGTCCCATGTCATGGAAGCTAGGCAACCAGGTTACAGATACGCTATCGGGCGTGAGTTCAAATGATTGCTTAATACAATCTGAATTGTGCAGCAGATTGCCATGACTAATCATTACACCCTTTGGTGTTCCTGTAGAGCCAGAAGTGTACTGGAGAAAGGCTAAGGTTTCTTTACTTATTTCTAGTGGCTCCCAGTCTAATTCCAGGTCGCTAGTAATGTTATCAGTTGCTATACAGTGTAAATTGGTTAAGTCTTGTTCATCTGCAAATAGCGCTTCTATGTTGTTTAACAAAGATGCAGTAGTAAGAACCACTTTAACATCGGCATTTGATGCGATCGCCTGCAATCTTGATAACTTTTGATTGCGTCGAGGTGGATAAGCTGGGACAGCCACTACAGAAGCATATAAACACCCGAAGAAAGCGGTGATGAATTCCAGACCAGGAGGATATAAAAGCAATGCTCGTTCGCCCTGAACTCCCAGTTTGTGGAGATAAACTGCTATTGTTCGTGCCCGTCGCTCCAATTCTTGATAAGTCAGTCTATCTGTTTCTGTTTCCCCATTTTGGAGAAAGATATAGGCGGTTTGATCGGGCTGATGTTTAGCTCTGTAAGTTAACAGTTCTACAAGATTTGAAAATTGAGGTTCTTGGTTGAGCGAATAGTCGTAATTTGAAGTCATTTTCTTGTTTCCGATTAATTTGTACAAAACTTAGGATGTTTGATAGTAATTTTGTTCTGAAACCCATGACTTAGTAATGGCTAAATTTAAGCTGCTTGTGTTACCTAAAAACCGCAATTTTTGAACTATGCGATTTCTAGGATCGTTGCAGCAGAGGTATAGTAGCTTGTTTTTAGCGATCGCCTTTACCCGTCATTACCATAGGTACTCTATTACTAGGAGCAATAATAGCGCCATAAGATTTTGATTTTACTAGTTCCTTATCTTCTGGTGCAAGCTAATAGCTACATAAGATAGTTGCAATAGGACTCAGACTTGATTTGTGAAACTATAATGAGACTGAAAAACTCGTTTTACAGGGTTTTATCTGAAATACTGTTCAAAAATCAGACAGGAGTCCTATTGCACCAGTTCCATTTCTAAAATTTCTAAAACATTGCCAAGACAAAAGCGATTACTTTCACCAAAGGGAATAGTTAGGCGAGTATTTTGCGCTTTATAAATCTATGTTTTTGGGCAAAAATTGTTTTAGCTCTGGGTCAAGATAAATTAATGCAACTCTTCTAACTAACTACGCTACAAAAATTGCATCAAAATTAGAACTGAAAGTATTAGAATTTTGCCAACTAACAACTGCTAGTAAGTCATTTCCTTGTAGGATTTGAGTACTTCCATTACTATCAGTGAAGGACAGGTTATCTAAACTGCTGACTTTAAATTTAGTTGCCCCCAATTGGAAGTTATTGATATTATCGTAGCCTTCACCTATTTGCAGTACAACAGTGGCACTTTCTGTACCCAACCAAATAGTATCTAAACCAGCCCCACTATTGATATAGTCACCACCACCGTTACCGTAGATAGTGTCATTTCCATTTCCAGTTGTGATGATATCAGCTTGAGAACCACCAAAAACTAGGTTATCCCCATCACCTGCAATCAGAATATCGTGTCCATCATTACCGTAGATGGTGTCATTTCCATTTCCAGTTGTGATGATCTCAGCTTGGGAACCACCAAAAACTAGGTTATCTCCATCACCTGCAATCAAGGTATCTTCACCACCGTTACCGTAGATGGTATCATTCCCGTTTCCAGTAGTGATGATATCAGCTTGGGAAGCACCATAAACTAGGTTATCCCCATCACCTGCAATCAGGGTATCTTCACCACCGTTACCATAGATGGTGTCATTCCCGTTTCCAGTGGTGATTTTATCAGCTTGGGAAGCACCAACAACCAGATTATCCCCATCACCTGCAATCAGAGTATCTTCACCACCATTACCGTAGATGGTGTCATTCCCATTTCCAGTTGTGATGATATCAGCTTGGGAAGCACCAACAACCAAATTATCCCCATTACCTGCAATTAGGGTATCTTCACCACCGTTACCATAGATGGTGTCATTCCCATTTCCAGTCGTGATTTTTTCGGCTTGGGAACCACCATAAATTACTTCATTGCGATTATTAATACTATAATCTTGTATTGTTCCGTCATCAGTGTCTAATTTCACTACCCAAGCGTCATAAGACCCAGCATTGACACCTCCCAAACTTCCATCAGTAATTCCCGATACGTAAACGTTGCCATAGCCATCAGCGCTGACAGTGGTAGCAGTGTCATAATCAGGCGTACCAAACTGTTTGAGCCACAGCTGATTGCCATCCTTGTCATATTTCGTTACCCAGGCATCATAAGACCCAGCATTGGTTCCTCCTAAGTTGCTGTCAGTGTATCCTGTCAAGAAGACATTATCATTTGAATCCACCTCTAGTCCATCAAAAAAGGGTGCATCATCACCACTAGTACCAAACTGTTTAATCCACAGCTGATTGCCATCATTATCGAATTTGGCTAGCCAGATATCAGAAGATCCGGCATTTTCCCCTCCCAAATCTCCCAGAGTATATCCGGTGGCATATACATTACCAGTACTATCGGTCTTAAGATCCCAGAGAAAGTCATAATTAGATGTACCAAACTGTTTAACCCACAGCTTATTACCATCTGTTTTGTCTAACTTAACTAGCCAGTTATCATAAAATCCAGCATTCTTTCCGCCAAAGTCACCTCTTGTATTTCCTCCAGCAAAGACATTACCATCTTTGTCAGTTGTGACACCCCAATCGTCATCAAGTTCGGTCGTGCCAAACTGTTGAACCCACAGCTGATTCCCACTGCTGTCGAACTTGGCTACAAAGGAATCAGTCGTCGGAAAGGTTAAGTTTTTTGGGTCTTGTCCTACATTTTTATTTTCTCCTGCCAAGCCGCCAACAGTATGCCCTCCAACGTAAACATTGCCATTGGTATCAGTGGTGACTCTAAAAGCTTCATCAAATGTGACAGTCCCAAACTGTTTAATCCACTGCTGGTTGCCGTCACTATCGTACTTAGCTAGATATAAGTCTCTTCCTCCTTGACTAGTACTGCCTAGTGTACCGGCTGTGTTTCCCGCAACATAAATATTCTTGCCGTCACTAGCCATAGACCACGAAGTTTCAGTTCCTGTAGTCCCGAACTGTTTACTCCATACCTGTTTGCCCTGGCTATCATATTTAGTCAGCCAAGCATCCCTAGCTCCAACATTGGTTCCTGCTAAAGAGCCACCAGTCCCACCCCCGACATAGAGATTGCCCTCAGCATCTACGGTAGAAGCAAATAAGAAATCAATTCCGTTAGTTCCAATTTGTATAGCCTTGTCTATTACTGCTCCTGCTGGTGGCGTGTTGCCCTTAAAGTCGAAGTAGTCACCCTCTAAATTTAAATTAGAAGTTTTAGCTACCAAGCCAACAAGGTCATAGCCAGTTTCCTTGCGCCAAAATATTGCTGTCCCCAGGTCAGTATCTACCAGTTCATAGTCTTCGGCAGTGCCGTGTAGTTGAATGATATCTTCGGTGGGGTTAAAGTCTGTAATGAAAGCAAATTGGTTTAAACCGAAGTTAGATGTTTCATCTTCAACATAGTAGGGTTGTTGCCAATCACCCAGAATAAATCGGTCTGGCCATTGGCTCCGGGTTCTGTTATCAACTTGACCTGACAATAGTAATTCATCGGTAAAATCACCAGTGAAAACATCAATTTTCTGTTTACCACTATGATTGGTAGCAGGATCATAACCAATCAGATTGTCGCTTCCATGTCGGCCCCAACTGGCTTTGACTGGTTGATCGTCTGATGCCACAATATTAGGTTCGCTGGAAGTCGTGAGAAAATCAACATATTTTCCAATTATGTTCGGAAAATTCTCATCAGGATTTTGGCTGAAAAATAATGGAAAAGACTTGCCATCAGGAATCAATAGGTCAGGATCGCTCGGAGGCGTGAGAGCATCAAGAACTGTAATAAGTGCGCCGGGGAAATTGTTACTAAATGCTGAACGTAAGACGTTTGTTAAGTTATCAGAAAGCTCACTTCTAGAAGGTAGATTTGAATTGGTCATAATTAGTAGCCAAAGTTGAGTTGATTGCAATCTATAGGATTACTATTTGATTTTTGAACGAAAATTAGGTATTGTAGCGTGTGTTAGAACGGAGTTCGTAACGCACTATTATCACAGGTTTGAGGCGTTACGCTGTCGCTAACACATCCTACGGATATTTTCTCCAAATCAAACCGGATTCCTATAGTTTAGTTAATCATGTTTTGCGATCGTTGGGACAAGTTAAACTTGTATATTACTTCTCACAATGACGCTTTACTCAAGCGAGATTTTTTTGGAGTTGTTTGGAGGGCAATACTCGTTTTCTTTGAAAAATCAAGGGAACACCACCAGCAGGAGAAATTGTTAAACCTCGAGGTAATGGTTTGACCAATTTTTCACTCTCTAAAGTTAGTTCGTATTTCGAGATGATAGAAGCCAAAACTAGCTTCATTTCTAATTCAGCTAAAGCATATCCCAAACAGCGACGGCTTCCCCCACCAAAAGGGAAATATTCATAACTAGAAAACTGTCTTTCTAAAAAACGTTCTGGCTGAAATTTTTCTGGCTCTGGATATAAATCTTCTCGATGATGAACCAGATACGCACTAATAGTTAGCCAAGTTCCTGGGACAAATTGATATCCCATGATTTTCATGGTTTTTTTTGTAATCCGAGGGAAAATAAGCGCCAGTACCGGATACATCCGTAAAACTTCTTGGCAGACTGCATTTAGATAGGGAAGTTTGGCTATTTCTAGAGATGTTTGGTTTTCTCCTTTTTGCTCCAATTCGTTACGCAACTTTTGAAGGACATCTGGATGCCTTAAAATTTCATAAAAAGCCCAAGACAGCATACTAGCCGTAGTTTCATGACCTGTAAATAATAGAGTCATTAACTCGTCTTTTAATTCGCTATCGGTTAACTTTTCTCCTTCTTTATCTGTTGCTGACATCATTAAACTAAGAACGTCATTGCCAATTTTCTCTGGGTTGAAACGTCTTTCATTAATTTCCTCTTGCAATAGTTTATAAATTTCTTTCCTACGATATTTCATCCGTCCCCAAGGACTCCATTTTCCCCAATCTTTCCGCAAAAATTTCACAAACAAAAAGCTGGACTGAAATGGAGAATCAATTGCATCTAGCATTTCAGCTAATAATGGTTTAATCTTTTGATATCGTTCTCCCTCTGAAATCCCAAATACTACTTTTAAAATGACTTCTAAGCTGATGTTTTGCATTGCCTGACGCGCAAGAATGCGTTGATTTTCTTTCCATTGGCTAGCTACTTTGAGAGCGATATTGCAGATTGATTGTGCGTAAGATTGCAAATTTTGTCCATGAAATGGAGGCATTAACAATTTACGTTCTCGTTGATGACGCTCACCATCATATAAAAACAAAGAATTTTCTCCCACCAAAGGTTGAGCTACATAATTACCACGTCCAACATCAAAATTATCAGAATGTTGGCTGAGAATTTCTTGTACTCCTACTGGATTTCCAACTACTACAAAGGGTGGAACGCTAGGGATCTTGAAAGTATATATATCTCCGTAACGCTGTACGCATTCTTTCTCATATTTCAAAGGGTCTTCTATCCAACGTATTAACTGCCACCAAGATGGGGTGTTTGGCCCGTCAGGTAATTTATTTGTCATTTTACTTCCTTCACACTTACACTTATGACCAATGCAATGCTGACAGGGGTATGGACAAGCTCGTTTGTCAGCGCCTAAAATCTTTATTTCTTGTAAACTACATTCCAGATTTAAAGTGCTGACAAGGGAACTGGGAGGCTTGTCAAACATCTCCCTAGTCAGATCGAGATTTTGCTTGCCAAATAAACGGGATTTTGGGGAGCAAACGAGGTCGATTGGCAAAAACTAAAGCATAATTGCTATTTTTGCTTAAAGCGTCTTCTTCTGTTTGCATTCGCTGACTCATTAACAAAGCGTTAGCAAGAGAAAAAATAATTGCGGTTAAATAAGCTCCGTGAATCAATGGTAATGCGGCAATTTCCAGGATGACTCCCAACCAATTAGGATGCCGTAGATAAGAATAAATTCCTTTATCAACTACAGGCTTATCCGGTAAGGTAATGATTGGTAGAGTCCAGCGTTGCTCTAAAGCTTGCATAGATAAGTAACGCAGAGCTTGTCCTGCTAATGTTGCTGACAAAGCGATAGAGGCCAAAGCAGGGATAAAAGGGCGATCAAAGTACCAAACCTCAGCGATCGCTGCTATCCACCAACTTACTTGCAATATTTTAACTGCACCTAGTAAATTATCACTATGTTTTTTTCCTCCTCGCTCTAAGATATATGCTTCATTATTTTTGCTGATACGCAGTTCAAAAAGTCGTTGTAAGATAACTGCAAAAATAATCCCAACGAAGATATATTTAGTTAACATATCATTTCCTATTCCCATTTAAGTAAAATTGCTTCTTGAGAAAAACCAGGCCCCATTGCCACCATCAAGCCATAGGAATCTGCTGGTGTATGTTCTTCTGAGAGAATCTTATCCAGCATATAAAGCACTGTTCCCGAAGAAATATTACCTATCTCTGTTAAAGTATCACGACTCAATTGTAAAGCTCGACTATCTAATCCAAATTCGGCTTCTATTGTATCGATTATTTTAGGCCCACCCGGATGTAGTATCCAGCGATATAGGCTATCAATTTCAAGATTGTGATCCGCAAGTAAAGAGTGAATTAACGGTTGCAATCCTTTTTTTACATAGTCGGATACTTCCGGTCTGAGAATATTTCTAAAGCCATTATCAACTAACTCCAGTCCCATAAGTTCTACCGTGTTAGGAATTAAAAAGGAGCGATTATCGATAATTTGGGGTAGTCCGGGTTTGGCTAAAGGATGATCTTTTCCTACCATTAATACTGCGCCACAACCATCTCCAAACAAAGCAGCAGTGATAATGTTCATAATAATATCACTATATGCAGCAGGATTTTCTGGTAAGCTCCGAATTAATGAAATTAAATCTCCTTGCAAAGAACCTTGCCATAAAGCAGAAGAAAGCTCAACTGCAAACAAAACTGCTGCCTCTTTTGGATGACCTTGTAGGTAATCTGCAACCCGAGAAATTCCGATCGCTCCACCCATACAACCTACTCCGTTAATGGGCATTCTCTTAATAGTCGAAGAAAATGGAATTCGGCTCATTAACCGCGCATCTAAGGAAGGAACTGCTGGAGTAAGAGAGACTGATGTAATTAAAGATATATCTTGGGGTTGAAGGTTAGCTTTCTCCAACAATTTGATGATAGTGGTTTCGGCTAGCTCCAAAGAAATTTCCAAAGATTTGCTAGTAGTTGCTTCCATCTTTGGTGGATCGAGTAAGGAGTCTATTGGTAGAGCAAAGTAACGACCTTCGATTTTAACGCTGCTGAAAAAGCGATCGATCTGATCTACATCGAAATCTAATTCCATTGCAAAAAAGAACTTACGCAAGGCAGCAGCTAAAACTTTTTGAGGGTAATATTGGGCAGGAAAACCTGTTGATGTAGCAACTATAAATGGCATAGTACTTTGGATTGATTTTACTTAAAAACGTGTTGGATAAATATCTAGAAACAATGAACCATCTGACAAGTAAATTTGATTTTATTTACTATTAGCTCTTCTTTTTACACAGAAATTTTGCTTTTTGTCACAAGATTTTCCAATTTTATTTTGTAGATAGGTTCTAGTTTGTTGATTGCTTCTTTAATATTGCTGATGATTTCATTCTCTGCGCTGGACAAGAATAAATGTTCGCCAGTCAACATTTTCAGGCTAAAGTTAACCTGAGTTTGTTTCTCCCAATCAGCAAGTTCTTGGAGGCTAACTTTAGAATCTTGAAGACCACCAAAGGCATAGATTTGAGACTCTAGAGGTTCTTGTTTTGTATAGAAGTATGTCTCTAAAATCTTAAAATCGGCTCGAATAGTAGGAATACACATTTGCATTAGCTCCGAGTCTTGCAAGATTTGCTCTGGAATTCCCTTGTAACTAGAGAGAACTTGAATCAACTTAGTTTCAGGAAGTATATGAATTGGCGAGTCTAAATCTGGTGTTTGGGGAGGACGGCAACCACCAACAAATAAGTAAGCTGGAGCCGTCCAATTTTTTCTGCGGAATTCACGAGCTAATTCAAAGCTTAGTAGTGCGCCCATACTATGACCGAAAAATCCAAAAGGAACGTCTAAATATGGCTGAAAGAGGGGTGTAAGAGTTTCGATTAGAGGCTTTAGTTTAGTAAAAGGAGATTCATTAATTCGATTTTCCCTTCCAGGTAATTGGATTGGGCAAATTTCTATCTCTGATGGGAACTTTTCTAACCAGGAATCAAAAGTAGAAGCTCCACCTCCTGTATATGGAAAGCAAAATAGGCGGAAAAGAGGTTTTGGATTTTTCTGTGATACTTTAAACCACGGTTGGGTTTGATGTGCAGGTACTTGAACTGAATATATGGAAGTCTTTTCGCTATCAATAGTAGAATTGGGTTTTTGCAGATGTTTTTGAGGAAACTTCTGGTTAATTAGGAAAAGTATCTGGATTAAGAACTGTTCAATATTTAGTTCTGCAAAATATTCTACAGGAACAATTACCTCTAAACTACTCTCAATAGATTTTCTTAACTCAGTAGCCATCAAGGAATCTAACCCAAGTTCAGAAAGGCGCTTTTGCCAATCGAGAGCAGAGGGAGATATTCCCACTACTTTGACTAATAATTGGCTGATATAAGCCCTTAATAGATGCTCACGTGTTTCTGGTTCTGCTGTTAATATTTCATTTGTTTTACGTCGGGATTCTGCTTCTGGTGGTAAAAAATTGAGGTTTGAATATTGTCCATTGATTTGAGCAGGTTCATTTTGTGAAGCCGGAGATTTTATTCTCAATTCTTGTTGGTTTTGGTTAACTAATAGTTCTAGTAACTTCGGCAGTAAATTAATTTCATCTGCTGAAAGATTTCCTAATTTTTCTAACTCGTTGGTTACAAGTTTTGTTTCTCCTTTACACAAGAGGTTATAAATTAGGTTGGATGTATTCTTTTGTTTTAGGGCTTCTGTTTTTTGTTGTTCGTCTTCATCTGTCTCTATCCAATATCGCTGACGTTGGAAGGGATAAGTAGGTAATACGACCTTGCGACGAATATATTCCCGGTCAAACCCAGACCAATCGACTGGAATTCCCTGAACATATAATTGTGCCAAACTATCTAATATCTGTTGCCAATCATCTACACCCTCACGCAATGAGGGCAACCAAACTGCTTCATCTGTTGTTAGGCATTGACGACCCATACCTAACAAAATCGGTTTCGGGCCAATTTCTACAAAGACCTGATATCCAAGCTCATCTAAAGTCTTGAGACTGTGGGCAAACTTGACAGGTTCTTGGATATGACGCAGCCAATATTGGGCTTGAGTTATGCTTTCATCTGCCTTGTGTCCGGTGACATTGGAAATGAGTGGGATAGCAGGAGAATGATACGTAACTTGTTTGGCGATGGTTTCAAATTCTGCCAGCATTGGCTCCATCAAGGGAGAGTGGAAGGCATGGGAAACATTCAATTCTTTGGTTTTGATTCCCTTGGAATCTAAGCTTGCCTTAACGACATCTACCTGAGTTTGTTCGCCGGAGATTACCAGACTTTCAGAACCATTGAATGCAGCGAAGGCTACTTCGGTTCCACTAGACTTGATTGCTCTGGTGACGGTTGCCTCATCTGCCAATACTGACAGCATTTTGCCATTTTTTGGTAATGCTTGCATTAGTCTTCCCCGATGAGCAATCAGCTTGAGTCCATCTTCTAAACTGAATACTCCGGCTACACATGCCGCCACATATTCTCCCACACTGTGACCCATGACTACATCTGGTTGAATTCCCCAAGATTGCCACAATTGGCACAGGGCATATTCGATCGCAAATAGAGCTGGTTGTGTGTAGGATGTTTGGTCTAGTAAATCAGAATTTTTTTGATTGTAAAGAATTTCTAGTAGAGGTTGTTCGAGATATTCACTCAGGATTTCGTTGCATTTTTCTAGGGCTTGATGGAACACTGGTTGAGTTTCATACAGTTGTCGTGCCATGCCGATATACTGTGAACCCTGACCTGTAAACAGGAAAGCTATTTTGGGTACATCTCTACTACCCAGTTTTGCTTGAAATATTCCAGTTACATCCTCTCCGGCTTGGAATTGACTGAGTTTGGTAGCTAATTCCTGTTTGTCAGAGGCGATGACGGCTAAACGATGATTGAAATGTGGTCTTCCTGTATTGGCAGTGTAACAAATATCTGCGATCGCCAAATCTGAACTGGTTTCCAAATGATTTTGATAGCGGCTGGCTAAATCAGAAAGAGCTTTTTGTGTTTTAGCGGAGAGAGTTAACAAATGTAAGGGAGGCTCAATTAAATCTTCGCCTTTGCCTTGTGGATTTTGACTCTTGACTTGATGGGGTGCTTCTTCCAATATCACATGAGCATTAGTACCACTAAAGCCAAAAGAACTAACTCCAGCAATTCGACGTTCAACACCCTGCCAAGGAGTAGTTTGGGTAGGCACTGATACCGGCAATTTATCCCAATTAATATAAGGATTAGGTTTATTAAAATGTAGATGAGGTGCGATTTCTTGATGTTGTAGTTGTAAGACTACCTTAATTAAACCAGCGATCCCCGCAGCCCCTTCTAAATGACCGATATTCGTCTTGACTGAACCAATTAATAAAGGTTGTTTTGGAGAGTGAGTGTCTCTAAATACCTTTCCTAAAGCCTCTACCTCAATGGGATCGCCCAAAGATGTCCCTGTACCGTGAGCTTCAATATAGCTCACTTGAGCCATATCTACTTTTCCATTTTTTAAGGCTTGACGAATTACAGCTTGCTGAGAGGGGCCATTAGGAACAGTTAAACCACTGGTATGGCCATCTTGATTAACTGCTGTTCCGCGAATTACTCCTAAGATATTATCTCCATCTGCGATCGCATCTCCTAAACGCTTTAGCACTACAATTCCACATCCCTCACCACGGACAAAGCCATCAGCTTTTGCATCAAAGGTTTTGCAGCGACCATCCGCAGACAACATCCGGGCTTTAGAAAAATTAATGCTAACTTCTGGAGAGATTAGTCGGTTGACTCCTCCGACAATGGCTAAGTTACATTCTTGATTTCTAAGACTGGAACAAGCTAAATGGACGCTTACCAAGGAAGAAGAACAAGCTGTATCCACTGCTAAACTTGGCCCAGTCACTCCCAGAATATACGAGAGACGACCAGATGCAGTACTGTGGGCATTACCACTAGCTAGGTAGGCATCAATTTTTTCAACCCCTCGACTGACTAAGCGTTGGGAATAGTCATTGCTACAGATGCCAATAAACACACCAGTTTGAGTTTGAGGCAATTGCTGAGGATTGAGTCCGGCAGATTCTAGTGCTTCCCAACTTACTTCTAAAAGAAGGCGTTGTTGAGGGTCAAGGGAAATTGCTTCTTTAGGAGAAATACCAAAAAAATCGGGATCAAACTCTTGTAAATGCTCAATAAAACCACCGGAACGGGTGTACATTTTTCCCGGCGCTTCTGGAGCAGGGTCGTAGTAATCATCAATATTCCAGCGATCTGAGGGAACTTCAGCGATCGCATCTACTCCCTTTTTTAACAGATTCCAGAATCTTTCTGGATTATCTGCACCTCCAGGAAAGCGGCAACCCATACCAATAATTGCTATTGGTTCTGTTCGAGCTTTTTCAAGTGCATCTAGTTTTGATTGGAACTGCTCAATTACCAAATATGAGCGTTGCAAAGGAGTTAAATTTTCAATTGTCTTTGCTGAAATTTTCATTATTTCTCCACCTTATTCATGAATGAGCAAGTTCAACTTTTGGTTAATTAGTTCTTCTAACTGGTCTTCTGAAAGGTCTTGTGTCGTTACTAACAATTGCTCTTGTTTTTCAACATCTTTACTTTCTTCTGGTTCTGTAATATCGCTCTCAGAAGCTTCTCCCCTTAGAACCTGCTGAGTTAAATAATCTACGAGCGCTCCTACTGTGGGGTAGTCAAAAGCTACGGTTGATGGCATCGAGCATCCCAAACTGGTTTGCAAACAATTCCTCAGTTCCACAGAGGTTAAAGAATCCATCCCCAAATCAAAGAATCCTGCGTTTAAACTAATGGATTGAGAGTCAGTTATTCTTAGTACCTGAGCCACCTGGCGACGCACATAAGCAACTAACATCTCTCGTTGCTCACTTGGCATTGCTGCTTGCAACTGCTGCAAAAATTCTGGTTGAGATACCAAGGAAGTCTGGGTATTTTCTCTCCAGTCTGCCCAGAATGGCCATTGTGAAGCTCCTTCCAGCAAAACAGACCACTCAATTGGCACTACTCCTACTTCCGCAGTCGAATTTTTCATTAGTAGCTCTAATGCTTCTAATACTTGAGGTGGCGTAATCGCTCCGATTCCTTTTTGCTGCATCCTTATATCTGCACCCCGCTCGGCTGCTTCTCCTACTTGAGAGACGGGGCCCAAATTGATGCTTAATGCTGGTAAACCCAAGGCTTGACGATAATAAGCTAAACCATCAAGAAAGGCATTCGCCGCAGAATGATTTGCCTGAGCCGGAGAACCCAACAAAGACGCTACAGAAGAAAATAGTACAAAAAAGTCTAACGGCTGATTTTTAGTCAATTGGTGTAAATTCCAGGCTCCTTGCACCTTGGGATTCATCACCTTGGCAAAGCGAGGCCATGTCTGCTGTTGCAGTACTCCATCTTCTAACACCCCGACTGAATGAATCACTCCTGCTAAAGGCGGTAGAGACTGCTTGATATCAGCTAATATTTCAGCCATGCCCTCATGTTCAGACACATCAGCTTGTTTGACTATTACATTTGCTCCTGCGGCTTCAAGCTCTTTTAATTGACGCTGGGCAGAATCGCTAGGATGGCTACGTCCTACCAAGACTAAATGCTTGGCTCCCCGTTCTACCATCCAACGGGCTACCAGTAATCCTAAACCTCCTAAACCTCCGGTAATTAAGTAAGTACCTTCTGCCCGTAAGCTCAGAGGCATTTGATTTGTGGCATCTGTCTGTGACGTAATTTGACTTACCACAATTTTGCCGATGTGTTTGGCTTGTTGCATGTCACGGAATGCACTTATTACTTCCTGTATAGGAAAAACTTTCAGTGGTGGTGGTTGTAGTAAGTCTTTTTCAAATTTGTTAATCACTTCCTGCAACATGGACTGGATTAATTCTGGTTCCTGTCGAGACTTGCTTGCCAAATCAACCACAAAGTAAGATACATCTGGTCTTGCTGCTGCCATCTGAGCCGATTCCCAAACTCCCCGTTTGGCAATTTCTACAAAGCGACCTTGAGGACTAACCACTGAGAGGCTCTTTGTAATAAATTCTCCAGAGGTGAGAGAGTTAAGCACAATATTTACTCCCTGTCCTTGGGTTATTTCCATCACCTTTTCAGCAAAGTCCACAGTCCGGGAATTCATAATATGTTTGACTCCCATCGATCGCAGGGTTGCCCATTTCCCAGGGCTAGCGGTGGCAAAAACTTCTGCTCCAGCAAGCTGGGCAATTTGGACTGCCGCCATTCCCGTACCTCCGGCAGCTGCATGGATTAAAACTCGTTCTCCAGGTGCGATTTTTGCTATCCGGTGCAGAGCGTAATAAGAGGTTAGGAAATTAACCGGAATGGATGCCGCTTCTTCAAAACTGAGATGTTCTGGTTTAGGAACTACAGAAGTAGCACTGACGGTAACATATTGGCTGAAACTTCCAGGAGCTAAAGCGATGACTGCTTGGCCAATTTTTAAGTCTTCTACTCCTTCTCCAATCGCTACTATTTCACCAGCACATTCACCCCCAAAACTATCCATGTCTAGCAAATGCTTTTGGGATACTCCGTCTACTTCCTGCGGAAGCAATCCTAATGCAGCGATCACATCCAGAAAATTTAGCCCTGTTGCCCTGACCTGAATTTCTACTTCTCCAGGCGCTGGGGAATGCCTTGTTGTTGTTTCTAAGGTTAAGTTTTCTAGAATTCCCGCAGCAGATGTAGTGAGACGGAAGGGCTGGGATGGTAATTTTAATTGCTGTTGCTTTTCTAAGTTTTGAGTGTTTGTACTACCCACTAATCGAGCTACATAACGAGAATTTTCCCGCAAGGCGACTTGATCTTCTTTATCTTCTGACCAAATTTCTGACCATAGTGTTTTCCCTTGCTGCTCTGTAGTCTGATTAGGATCTAAATCAATCCGTACACATTTGAGTTCTGGGTGTTCTAAGGCAATGACTTTTCCCATTCCCCATAAAGATGATTGTGCTACTCCTTGTATTACTGGCTTGTTAGCGGGTACTGGCTGCGCTCCTTGAGTCACTAACCATAACCGTGGCCTTTGGGATTGTCCTTTGACTAAGGATTGCACTAAGGATAAGGTGGTGCCACATCCTAGTTGAGATAAGGCTTCTAACTGTTGTGCGTTGAAGTTTTTATCTATTCCTGCTTCCAAGCTCCAACATTGAACTACTCCATACAATGGAGACTGAACTGCTGTATGAGCCACCAGTTGCTGAAAATCTTCTGGTTGATTTGGGTTGATAGTAAACTCTTGCGGTGTTATTTGTTCAAATTTTTCGCCCGCCGACACTAAGGTACAAATTTCTCCTTGGGATCGCAGTTGAGTCGCTAGTTCTTGAGCTACTCCTTGTTGATCTGACAGAATTAACCAACCTCTTGGTGCTGTTATCTGAGATTCTATTAACTCAGCTTGAGCTAAAATCACTGCTTGTTGAGATAAAACTTTTGGTGTCCCCTCAGTCTGGGGAAGGGTTGATACTTCAGCAAAACCCGTTGCGCCCAGTAATTGCTGCCACTTAGATGTACTCAACAAGGGATAATCGGGTCGCAAATCCCAATCGCTGAATTTCCACCATCCTTCTAAGAGTCCAAAGATTAAATCTAACCATCGCTGGCGAGTAGTGCTTTCTAATAACACCAATATTCCCCCAGGAGCCAACAATTGCCTGACATGAGATAAAGTTTGACTCATCGAAGTAGTGGCGTGAAGTACATTTGCAGCGACAATCACATCGTACTGATGAGGCTCAAATCCTTGGATTGTGGGGTCAACTTCGATATCGAGGATTTCGTAGCGCGCAAAGGGATAATCCCGGAATTTTTCCTGAGCTTTGCTCTTGAAAAAGGCTCCAATATCGGTAATCACATATTCGCTCTGGTGGGGGTTGAGTTGGGGCAGAATATAACTGGTTGTTCCTCCTGTTCCAGCCCCGATTTCTAATAACCGCACTCCTCTGTCTGATGGTAATTTCGCCAAAGCAGTTGCGATCGCTTTTTCCACCAAAGTATTCATTACTTTGGCAGATGGAGATTCTTGATACAAATGGGTAACTGTAGTTAAGTCCCCTTGGGGAAACACCAGTTCTACTGCATCTATTGCTCCTCGCAGTACGCTACTCAGTTGAGAAGCACAACGGTGTAAAAGGGTAATTTCGGCTGGAATTTGGGGATATTTACTTAGGAGAGTTTCAACTTTCTCCTCTGGCTTGACTTCCCCTAGTGGCTTCTTGACTTGCCACTGCTGTTGGTTATAGTCGAGGATTCCTAATTCTGCCAAAATTTGCAGCAGGCGGTTGAATAATCGCCGATGGCTTGGAACGACTCCCAGCCTTTGGGCAGCAGTTTCTGTGGCAAAATGCTCTCCAGGTTTGTAAGACCAACCCATTTCTTTAAATGCCCCAACTATATATCCCACGCTCAACTCTTCTAACTGAGTTAGCATTTCGCTATAGCTATGCAAATCCTGTTGAGCAAGCAATTCTGAGATAGTAGGACTTAGTTTCTGCTCTACTTCTTTTGGTGTCAGGAGGTAATCGGGGGGGAGCAGCTTACCAAAACGGGCTTGAGAGCGCCATTGAACTTCATAGAGCCAATTTTTGGGCAGAGGCTCTGATTTGCCTCCCCGCAGGGCTTGAATTGTGGCTTTTTTGACTCGTAAGCCTTCTACAATGGCAATAGTTTCTCCGTCATCACTTAACAAGGTAACTTGAGCGCTCAAATTTTCTGTACTGTTACCTTGGAGTTCCTTGATTGAGGCGATCGCCCACGCTTGGCGATCGGGACGGCGATAGACTCTGAATCGTTCTATTCGTACTGGCAGATAAGTTTGATCGCTGTTTGTTTCTCCGATGGCAGCCCCCATTACCTGCAAGGCGGCATCCAAAAGAGTTGGATGTAACTGATAGTCTCTTGCTTGTTCCACCAGTTCTGAAGGCAACTGAAGTTGACCAACAGCTTGTTTTGAGCCTCTCCACAACTGTTGAATTCCTTGGAAACTTACCCCATAGTTAATGCCTCGCTGTTGGCTTTTTTGGTAGTATTCGGCTACCTCTAGGGGTTGTTCGCACTCTGTTAAGGATTTTTGGAGGTCTACAGCAGGGGGAATAATCTCAGTTTCTAAGGTTCGGATTTTGCCTTGGGCATGAAGTGTCCAAATCAGTTCATCTTGGTTGGGTTTCTGCTGTTGCGTGAAAATTTTGAACTGATAGGCTCTGTTATCTAAGGGAGTGATGATAGTCTGAAGCGTTTTTACTTCTTCTTCTGGCAGAATTAATCCTTGATGTAACTCTACGTCTTCTACTGCCAGATTAGGAGATTTGAATAGATTTAAACCAGCTGCTAGGGCAATTTCTAAGTAAGCTGTAGTGGGCAATAGAGCCTGGTCAAAGACCCGGTGATGGCTCAGGTAAGCCGGGTCAGAGGCAGAAATTTGAGATTCAAAACGATATTGCTCCTCTAAGCCTGCTAGGTGCAACTCTAGATGTAACTTTTGACCTAAGAGGGGATGTAGAGTCTTACTTCTTGACAAAAGTTGCTTTTTATGATTTTGGTCATCTATCTCGATCCAATATCGCTGACGTTGGAAGGGATAAGTAGGTAATACAACCTTGCGACGAATGTATTCCCGGTCAAACCCAGACCAATCAACAGGGACTCCCTGAACATACAATTGTGCCAAACTATCTAATATCTGTTGCCAATCATCTACACCCTCACGCAATGAGGGCAACCAGACTCCTTGCTCGAGACTTAGGCATTGACGACCCATACCTAACAAAACTGGTTTCGGGCCAATTTCTACAAAAACTTGATATCCAAGTTCATCTAAAGTTTTGAGACTCTGGGCAAACCTGACAGGTTCTTGGACATGACGCAGCCAATATTCGGCTTGAGTGATGCTTTCATCTGCCTTGTGTCCGGTGACATTAGAAATGAGTGGGATAGCAGGAGAATGATACGTAACTTGTTTGGCGATGGTTTCAAATTCTGCCAACATTGGCTCCATCAAGGGAGAGTGGAAGGCATGGGAAACATTTAATTCTTTGGTTTTGATTCCCTTGGAATCTAAGCTTGCCTTAACTACATCTACCTGAGTTTGTTCGCCGGAGATTACCAGACTTTCAGAACCATTGAATGCAGCGTAATTGACTTCCATTCCACTAGACTCGATTGCTCTGGTGACGGTTGCAACATCAGCTAATACTGATACCATTTTGCCATTGGCTGGTAATGCTTGCATTAGCCTTCCCCGATGGGCAATCAGCTTTAGTCCGTCTTCTAAGCTGAATACTCCGGCTACACATGCCGCCACATATTCTCCCACACTGTGACCCATGACTACATCTGGTTGAATTCCCCAAGATTGCCACAATTGGCACAGGGCATATTCGATCGCAAATAGGGCTGGTTGTGTGTAGGATGTTTGGTCTAGTAAATCAGAATTTTTTTGCTGATAGAGAATTTCTAGTAGAGGTTGTTCGAGATACTCACGCAGAATTTCGTTGCACTTTTCTAGGGCTTGATGGAACACTGGTTGAGTTTCATACAGTTGTCGTGCCATGCCGATATACTGTGAACCCTGACCTGTAAACAAGAAAGCTATTTTGGGATGCTTCCGGTTGGTAAGCTGACCACTTACCAAGCCGATCGCATCTTTGCCAGTAGCAAAAACCCCAAGTTGTTCGCATAACTGGATTGTAGAGTCAGCCACAATTGCTAGGCGATGGTTGAAATGCGATCGCCCCGTATTGGCAGTGAAACACACATCGCCTAGCGATAACCCAGGATGGGACTTAAGTTCAGCTTCATAACTTTGTGCTAGCTCTTGCAGAGCCTTCTCACTTTTGGCTGATAAGGTGAGTAAGTGCTTAGAACGCTCTAAGTTTGTTCTTACCGCCACTGGTGCAGGAACCTCTTCTAGGATGACGTGAGCATTTGTACCACCAAAACCAAAGGCACTAACACCAGCGAAACGCGGCCCTCGATCGACACTCCATTTCTGTAGTTCGGTTGGGATCGCAAAGGGAGTATTTTCGATTTTGATATATGGGTTCAACTGCTTCAGATGCAAGTGAGGAGGAATCTGCTTATTTTGCAGCGATAGCACCACCTTGATTAAGCCGGCAATGCCAGAAGCGGGTTCTAAATGACCAATATTAGTTTTAACTGAGCCAATATAACAGGTTTGATTGGGTTGGCGACCCTCCATTAATACTGCTTTTAAAGATTTAACTTCTATCGGATCTCCTAATGAAGTTCCAGTACCATGAGCCTCTACATAGCTAATCTGATGGGGAGCAACTCCAGCGTTTTCTAAGGCTTTGCGGATAACATCTTGCTGAGAAGGCCCATTAGGAGCCGTGAGTCCATTGCTTAGACCATCTTGGTTAACTGCTGAACCTCTGACGATCGCCAGAATGTTATCTTCATCTCTGAGTGCTTCTGAAAGACGTTTAAGAACAATTACACCAGCGCCTTCTCCTCGAACATAACCATCAGCACTGGCATCAAAGGTTTTACAGCGATCGTCACCCGCCATCATTTGAGCATGGGAGAAAATAATGTTTGACTCTGGAGACAGCATTAGGCTGACACCTCCGACCAAGCACAGATTCGATTCTCTGGTGTGCAAACTTTGACAGGCTAAGTGAACTGCAACCAAAGACGACGAGCAAGAGGTTTCAGCAACTAAACTTGGGCCTCGCAGATTTAATAAATAGGATAGGCGATTGGCAGCAACGCCCAAGGTAGTGCCTGGCCCATCGTAAGCATTTAGGCGAGATAAATTTTTGCATTGCAACCTGCCATAATCGTAATTCCCGATGCCAATGAAAACCCCTGTTTGGCTACCACTTAGCTTATCTGGCGCTATACCTGCATTTTCTAAAGCTTCCCAGGCTACTTCCAAGACCAGTCTTTGCTGAGGATCTATACTTTCTGCTTCGCGGGGAGAAATACCAAAAAAACTAGGATCGAACTGATCTACTTGTTTTAAAAAGCCACCTTGTCGGGTAATCATTTTTCCTGGTGTGGCTGGCTTCGGATCATAAAATTCATCAATATTCCATCGTTCTGATGGGATCTCAGTAATAGCATCTACACCTTCACGCAATAGTTTCCAGAAGGATTCTGGGTTGTTAGCGCCAGGGAAACGAAAGCCCATCCCAATAATAGCTATTGATTCCATTTCGATCTTCTAAATAATATAAGGTTTACGAATTAATTGCGTAGCAAAAATGCATTTATAGTTATTAACTTTTCACAGGCTCTTTGAGTGGAAAAGCTTTCAGAG
Organism: Nostoc sp. DedVER02; assembly: GCF_034530675.2. NCBI lineage: Bacteria > Bacillati > Cyanobacteriota > Cyanophyceae > Nostocales > Nostocaceae > Nostoc > Nostoc sp. DedVER02. The sequence goes on along the minus strand of NZ_JAVRCP020000052.1, from coordinate 15,476 downwards.
CTACCGAACATAGGGAGGATGAGGGAGTTTATCCTCAAACTTGGGAATTTCCCTCTCCTGCGTAGTGGCTCGCGCAAGTCACCTCGCACACTTCCGCGAGCAACTAGGTTTCAAGGCTCCGGTGAAAAGTTAGTTTTTAGTTAGGTTTGCCTTTTCTAACTAGCGACAGATTTGGCAAAATCATGAAATAACTCGGTGTTTTTTTGGATGGCTTTAGGAATTGAGCCTCCTGAAGACATGATCCGCATTTCACGGTTGACAGGCCACATGTAATCAATTTCGCCGAAGAAATGACGCAGTTCTGTTAGAAGACGGTGGTGGTACTTAAGATTTACATGGAAACCTTCATGTTCTTGACACAAGCATTTCTGCATCCAATGAAGTGCTTCTGGGGTTGACATATCGAATAGAGGACTCCGTAGTAGTCTATAGTATGCAAGCATAAACCAGGAATCATCTTGGAATATGGCGGGCAAACCGGCAGAAATACCGTTGAGAAGACCTTTTTGGGTCACGTAAATTGATAGATTGCCCATGAATTTTTCATAGTCACTTGGTTTAGCAAAATCCTTATACACATCTTGAGCAATCAATCGAGAAGTTGTAGTGTGGAAGGATTCATCAAGCAAATGGTAGCGAGAAACTTCAGTGGGAATAGGAATAAACTCACCTTTTTTGTCTAACTCTCTGGAATACTTTGTATAGTCATATTCCACCGTCTTGAGCATCATGTTAGCTATGTAGCGGAAGGAATAGTATTGAGATGCTAAGAAAGAGGAACTTCCCCAGCTTAAGGTAAACAGTCTCAGCAGATATCGGGGAAAGACTCTCAAGATCCCAGTTCTTGGCCCAGGAAGAAATAAGTCTTTCTTCTCCAATTCATTCAAATAGGAAGAATAACAATGTGCTTGGGTTTTGACTCTTATATTTTTGAGTAAGCGAAAAACAGCATTTTCTGCTGCTAAAGAAGATGTACCTACCCAGTCGAAAGTCAAGAATTTTTGCAAATCCTGATTAGATGATTTTTTACTCAGGTAATTTTTAACTGATTTGCCTTGATTTCCTTCTAGAGGAGCGCTAAATGCCTCTTTTCCAAGTATGGCTCTCTTTGTCTTGTAACTGATTTTATGAAAAGCATGAATGTGGTGTTTTTCTTGCAGACTTTCAAGATCCAATTCTTTGCAAAGAGTTTCATAACCACCAATAGTTGAAAAAACTCCATTAGTAACATCATTGAATAGTATAGTATTTGCTTCACTAGCAGCAACCTGGCTATACTGCGTAGCCCAATAAAGATGATTGAGGGCAAGCTTTTGAGAATGTGAGGCTTCTACGTAAAGTGGAGTTCCGTAGAGAGTTGAAAGTTCAGGTTTACTCCAATAATGATTGCTGTTGTCACTGTAGTTAAAACTCTTCTCCAGTTCCTCAATTTTTTCTGTGTAATCGGATTCACTGTTGTTCCGATAATTGATTTCAGTGACTTTTAAATGCTTCTTTACCTTTTCCTCAGATGAGGTTGATGATTCGTCATTTGGCTGTAGTTGAAGGTTATCAATCATGAGCTTTTTTTGAAAGTAAACAACAATATTGCTAATGCTAATTGACAGCAAATTTCAAGTTAATGAAGTACACAAACTAGGTTTGATAATCAGGTATTAAACCTGTCTGGGTTCCCAATTCTGACTCATGAATTCTAGATTTTGCTGTATTGCTGCTGTTAGTGCTTTACAGTCATTCAAAATCAAAAAAATACGTATAGACAACGGCGATAGATCGAAAAAGCTTGTCAGAACTTTTATCAGTCTGCAATCAAATTTTAGGAACTGATCTGTTGAAATCAGCTTCTAATTTAGCTTTTAAGTTTTAGCCGGACTAAAGACGTTTGTATTTGTGACCGAAAGCCCCAAGAACATCGCCTAAAATCCTGATTATTTCGCCAATTTTCAAAAATTTTCGATCTACTGTCCGAATCTATACCCCTCTATATATAAGAACAAAAGTCTTAATCTTATATATAGTTAAGTCAGATGGAAATTAATTGGAATGACTTTAGTTTATGTCCTCTGCATTAAATTGTTCAGCTAGATGCCGGACTAAAAGTTCAACAGATGGATAATCGTAAATTAAAGTCGGATCTAAATCTGTTGCTAACCAATCTTCTAAATCGCCTGTCAAACCTATTGCAGTAGCTGAATCAAGACCGTAGCGATCGAAGGGAATGGTAACATCAATCTCGTTGACTTCGAGCCGGAGTAGTTCGGCTAGATAGGAGACTAACCAGTTTTGAATTTCTGCTGCTGTCCGACGCTCTTGGAGTGTAGTGCTTTTTCTGTTGGCATTGTAATTCTCAGTGATTTGAGAACTCTGAATTGTCATTTTTTAGACCTCTATATTTAACGTAAGTTGCTAAAACGTGTCTGCAAGCAGCAAAAATTAGGATTTTGAGCAGCTTAGTGATTACTACGGATTTGTTTGTTGAGATTACGCAAAGGGTCAGTTTTTTATTACAAAACTTTACAATTTTTTTCGTGAGCATAGATACTCTAATCTGAGTTCGACGAAAAAAAGATATCCAGTGCAGGCAGAAACTGGGTTGTATGGGTGTCGATTCTAACTTTTCCCCTTAAGTCTTGAAAAGCTTCTGACTCGAATGGCACTAAGTTAAGCTGAAGTAGATTTTCTTTTCATCCATTAGGTAACAGCTTAATAACATCTATCTTTGGGATGCTCTTTCTTTAGATTAAGTATTAACTTCCTAGAGATAGAGCCACTTGTGCGATCGCAGAGGTTATTCTGATGATTACCAACAACTGAGTAGCAAATAAAACTCGCTATATTATCAGCAACATACATCTTTCAACTCATTAAAACCTCTTGTTCTTACAAAACTTTAGTTTCTCAATATAGTATTAAGGAGTGAAATCAACAGCTATGTCTATTCCCAATGAACACGAAAGCAAAAACAGTGAAGTCAAGCAAGAATATTACACTGATACTAATGGTAACACTCATACCCATTTAACACGAACCACTGAAACAGTCAACAAAAGCACAGCTAATCCGAATTCTTACCAAAACGGTTACGTAGAAGGTCGGAATAATGAGCGTAGATACCAGCAAGCCAATTTAGCCGAGCGTGATAATGAAAATGCTAGTAATGGTTTGCTGTTAGGTATTATCGTTACTTCTTTACTAGGTTTGATTATAGGTGGAGTATGGTATTTCAACCAGAGTAATAAAGCAACAGTTGACAATATTGTGCCGGTCTTGGTTCCTAATAGCAGTCCAACCCCTAGTGCATCTGCTCAACCACAAACGACGATAATCGAAAGAACTAAGGAAGTGCCTGTACCTGTAGCTGTACCTGTTCCACAACAGCAAGTTATACCGCCTGCACCTCGCCAACCAAATATTAATATTACTGTTCCACCCCAGCAGCCTGCGGCAGAAAAGGCTCCTTCTGCAACCCAGCCAACCCCTAAAGTGACACAAAGCCCAGCAAGTAATACTTCTACTTTGCCAAGCCAAGGCAGTAATTCTACTAGCACTGCTACACCGAGTACGGAAAATGATACCTCTAAAACTACTCAACCTCAAGGAGTAGACCAGTCAAAGGGTACATCTAATAATGGTTCTTCTACCACAGGTGATAGTACTACAGGTGGTTCTGGTCAATAACAGTTTGTGAATGAGGACTCAATACCTTTCGGTTAAAGGGGAAAGGGGAAGGGGAAAAGGGAAAATAAAAACTTTTAACCTTTACCCCTTAACCTTTTCCCCAAGCCCAATTTCAAGTTAAAAATGCTTAACCGAACAGTATTGAATGAGGACTGAGGAATGGGAACTGGGAACTGGGGACTAGGAATAGTTTTCAACTCTTAGAGAGACGCGAGGGACAAAACTTGATTGGGGTCTGAATCCCTATCCAAGTTTCCCCAATCCCCAATACCTCGTTCAAAGAATCTCCCGCTTTGCCAGATATTGGTACATTTGCCAACGTGCATCTACCTCAGCTTGGGCTTGTTCTAATAAGTGCTTGGCAACGTCGGGTTTACTCTTAGTAAGCATTTTGAAGCGATTTTCTTGATACATTGAATGTTCTACTGATTGTGTTGGCGATCGCATATCCAATTGCAATGGATTTTTACCCTGGTTAAGCAACTCTGGATTATGCCGATACAGCAACCAACGACCTGATTCTACCAAAGTTTTCTGATGATTCATCCCGGTAGTCATGTTTATGCCGTGGGCGATGCAATGGCTGTAAGCAATAATTATTGATGGCCCATCATAAGCCTCTGCTTCCAAAAATGCTTTGAGGGTATGTTCATCTCTAGCACCAAGGGCTACACTCGCTACGTAGACATTTCCGTAGGTCATAGCAATCATCCCTAAATCTTTCTTTGGTGCAGGCTTACCACTGGCGGCATATTTAGCAACTGCGGCTCGTGGCGTAGCTTTGGAAGATTGACCGCCTGTATTAGAATACACTTCTGTATCCATTATTAGGATGTTCACATTTCGACCACTAGCAATTACATGATCGATACCGCCAAAGTCAATATCATAAGCCCAACCGTCACCGCCAACAATCCAGACGCTTTTTCTCACCAAGTAGTCTGCAAGGGATTTTAGATTTTGGATTTGGGCATGGGAGTGGTAATTGCTTTTTTCTAACAGTTCATCTAGCTTTTGTTTCAACAGCGCTACTCGTTCTCGTTGTTCCCAAATATCAGCCTCAGTGTTTTGTTTGGCATTGAGAATAGACTGTACCAACTCATGAGGTATTCCCAATTCCCCATTCCCCAATTTTTGCAACAATTCCGCCGCAAATTCAGCTTGTTTGTCGAGAGAGAGGCGGAAGCCAAAACCGAATTCGGCGTTATCTTCAAATAGATTATTAGACCACGCGGGGCCGCGTCCTTCGGCGTTGGTTGTCCAGGGTGTGGTGGGGAGATTTCCGCCATAAATTGAGGAGCAACCTGTAGCATTGGCGATGACGGCGCGATCGCCAAACAGTTGTGTTAATAGTTTTAAATAAGGTGTTTCACCACAACCTGCACAAGCACCAGAGAATTCAAATAGGGGTTCTTGCAGTTGTTGTTGGCGAATCTGGTTTAATTTTAGCGATCGCCTGTCAGGATTAGGTAAACTCAAAAAGAAATCCCAGTTTTTCCGTTCTTGTTCCTGCAATGGCAACTGCTGTGCCATGTTAATCGCTTTCCGCAATGGCTCAGATTTATCTTTAGCAGGGCAAATATTTACACAAATAGTACATCCGGTGCAATCTTCTGGAGCTACCTGAATGGTAAATTTTTGATTGGCAAAGTCTTTATCTTTTGCACTAGTTGATTTAAAGCTTTCTGGGGCATTGACTAACTCATCAGCTTGATAAGCTTTGGCACGGATGGCGCTGTGGGGACAAACCATGACGCACTTACCACATTGAACGCAGACATCCGGCTCCCACACAGGTATCTCTTCGGCAACGTTACGCTTTTCCCACTTGGCAGTACCTACAGGAAATGTGCCATCAACGGGTAGTGTGCTAACAGCTAAATCATCACCTTCCCATATCATGATTTTGCCCAGAACTTCTTGCACAAATTTGGGAGCGGAGACAGGAGAGACGCGATGAATCGCGTCTGTGGAGATTGTTTGGGGAATATCTACTTTATGCAAGTTGTCTAAGGTGTTGTCCACAGCTTGTAGGTTCATGCGGACAACTTCAACGCCTTTTTTACCATAGGTCTTATCAATCGCTTGTTTGATTTTAGCGATCGCTTCTTCTTGCGGCAAGACACCCGCTAAAGCAAAGAAGCATACTTGCATAATGGTGTTAATTCTGCCACCCATACCACTTTCACGGGCAACCTGGCTGGCATTAATTACGTATAACTTCAAATGCTTGTCGATAATTTGTTGCTGCACCTTCAACGGCAGATTTTCCCAGACGGTATCTGCATTGTATGGACTGTTAAGCAGCAAAGTCGCCCCAGGAATAGCAGCTTTCAAAATATCTATGCGTTCTAGAAATCCCCAGTGATGACAACCAATAAAGTTGGCTTGGTCAATTAAGTAGGTGGAGCGAATTGGCTCTTTCCCGAAGCGGAGGTGAGAGACAGTCATCGAGCCAGATTTCTTAGAATCGTAGACAAAGTAGCCTTGGGCGTAATTGTCGGTTTCTTCACCAATAATTTTGATAGAGTTTTTATTAGCCCCAACAGTACCATCCGCACCCAATCCATAGAACATTGCTCTGACAACATTATCCGATTCTGTAGAGAAATTAGGATCAAAGCTGAGAGAAGTATAAGTAACGTCGTCATTAATCCCAATGGTAAAGTGATTCTTCGGTTTAGCTTCGGCAAGATTGTCAAAAATGCCCTTCACCATCGCCGGAGTAAATTCTTTAGAAGAAAGACCGTAACGACCACCAATAACTTTAGGCAGAGGGCAAGGGAGGATTTTCTCCCCCCTGCTCCCTGCTCCCTGCTCCCCTGCCTCTTCTCCCCACGCTTCATGAATAGCAGCCACAACATCCAAATACAAAGGCTCTCCGGCGCTACCTGCTTCTTTGGTGCGATCGAGAACTGCGATCGCCTTTACACTAGTTGGTAATACTGCAACAAACCTTTGGACATCAAAAGGGCGGTAAAGTCGCACTTTCACTACACCAAGTTTTTCACCACGGGCGTTAAGATAATCTACTGTTTCATGGACGGTTTCACAGCCTGAACCCATGAGAACAATAACGCGATCGGCATCGTTAGCACCGTAATATTCATAAATTTTATAATGCCTTCCCGTGCGTTCTCCAAATTCATCCATGATGCGCTGGACAATATCTGGACAAGCGTTGTAGTAAGGGTTCGCGCCTTCACGTCCTTGAAAGTAGACATCGGGATTTTGGGCAGTACCGCGCAAGACTGGACGATCTGGAGTGAGGGCGCGGCTGCGGTGGGCGAGTATGAGATGATCGGGGATGAGCGATCGCAAATCTTCCTCTGAAAGTAGTTTGACTTTCTGCACTTCATGAGAAGTCCGGAAGCCGTCAAAGAAGTGCATAAAGGAGACTCGCGTTTCTAGGGTAGCAGCATGGGCAATGAGAGCAAAATCTTGACTTTCCTGCACCGAAGCGGAACACAGCAGGGCAAAACCAGTTGCACGAGCCGCCATCACATCGCTATGGTCGCCAAAAATTGATAAAGCATGGGTAGCCAAGGAACGGGCTGCAACGTGAACCACGGCGCTAGTCAACTCGCCAGCAATTTTGTAGAAGTTGGGAATCATTAACAATAATCCCTGAGATGCTGTGAAGGTGGTACTCAGGGAACCTGTTTGCAATGCCCCATGCACAGCACCAGCCGCTCCCCCTTCGCTTTGCATCTGCACGACGCTGGGAATAGTACCCCAGAGGTTGGGACGACCTTCTGCTGACCAAGCATCTGCCCATTCACCCATTGCTGAAGAGGGGGTGATGGGATAAATGGCAATTACTTCATTTAATTTGTAAGCAACACGGGCGACAGCCTCATTCCCGTCGATGGTTGCAAAGGTTTTGTTCATAATCTGAATTTTTGTCCCCGCCTCTAAACTGCATTATCAGAACATGTGAATATAAGAATCAGAAATAGCCAGTATTAGAAAGTAAGTGTATTATCTGCATTAAAAATTTCACGGTAGGATTTACTCCGTGTTTAAGGGATAGTTTGTTAATACCTTTAGGCGTTTAAATTAACTTTCAATCAATACTGCATCTATTAATATCTCATCCGCAATATTGCATCTATTAATATGTATTAATAATGTACTCAATGACCAAAGTCTTTGTTTTAAAAGACTTTTAGATAATTTATTCTTTTTTGTGGGGTACAGGGACGGGAATATTACATTGCTAATCGCCGATTTCCATACCATTGACTCAAATCATCCTCAATCGCCTCAATAATTGCGATCGCCTCAGTTATTGATTCTGTATCGGCAGCTAAAAGTGCAAACGCTTGCTCAACCCTTTGTTGATACTCCTGCGGGCAAATAGCGAACCTATTAGCAATGGCGATTGCCCCTTTTTCATTCAACAGGTAATCTTCATTGAGCGCGAATAAAACTTGATTTATACACGCCACACTGCGGAAACAACAACCTGCTGCGTAAACAACATCATTGCGTGCGATCGCCTTTTTTGCGACCAATAGCGAGAAACTTATTTCCCAGGCGAAAGTATCAATAGTTGCCTGTTTCAGCCCAACTGGATAAGGCTTTGTTTTGAGCTTCAAAGCTTCTAAAACACCATTAGGGTCGTAAAGTACCTGACAAAAAGCAATTTCTCCCATATAAATCGAAGATACAAAACCATGAGGATGTCCTGGTTGATAATCAATAGTAATTTGTCCAGCATGGCAATCATCAATGACATGATTTACCTTCACCAAATCGCGGTAGAGAAAATCTACACCTACACCTTGAACCTTTAGCCAACCGCCACCGTTAATCCACTTTCCCCATCCCCCGATCGCAGTAATCAAATTTACACGATGGTTATCATCAAGCTCACAAGCGAGGCGATTTAAAGCAATTAAATCGGGCGGGTTTTCTGGATTGTAATAAATTCCCAAATCCACGTCTGACTTTAGGGTATGGTTGCCTCGCGCCCGTGAACCACCTAATGAGACGGCTGTAATTCCCTCAATTGACTGCAAACTTGAAACAATATGGTTGATGAATTGAGGTGATTCTTTATTCATAGATTTTTGCAAATTACGAATTAGTATTACTTGCTTGTTGTGATAGAATCTGCGCCATCGGTCTTCAACTGACCATCTTCCATATAAATGATGCGATCGGCAATATCGAGGATGCGGTTGTCATGAGTAACTAGCAAAATCGTACATCCTTGTTCTTTCGCTAGCTTCTGCATTATTTCTACGACATCGCGCCCAGATTTTTTGTCAAGTGCAGCCGTAGGTTCATCTGCTAAGACAATTTTAGGATGGCTGACTAAAGCACGAGCGATCGCAACCCGTTGCTTTTGTCCTCCAGATAGTTTCTCTGGGTAATAATCTATACGATCGCCTAAACCGACAGTTTCCAAAATAGCGATCGCTTTTGCATTGATATCCTGATTCAAAAAATCATCATGCAACTCTAAAGACATCCGCACATTTTCTCTAGCTGTCAAAAAAGTCATCAGGTTATGAGCTTGGAAAATATAACCAATTTGGCGGCGCAGTTTAGTTAACTGCTGCTTTTTGGCATCACGAATTTCCTCTCCTAAGATTTTTAGACTACCTTCTTGGGCAGAACGTAATCCACCCATTAAGGTTAACAAGGTAGTTTTCCCAGATCCAGAGGGGCCAGTCATAATGACAATTTCCCCTGCCTTAATCTCCAAATTAATATCAAATAATACTTGTTTACGAAGCCCACCTTCACCAAAATAGTGGTTGAGGTTACTAACAGAAATTACAGATTCTAAAGTAGAAAGTGTTGAGTTGGAATTTTCTGGTAAAGATTTTTGCAACATAAAATTTTATCGGTTATTGGGTATAAAAAAATAATTACGTCTCTTGTAGAGACGCGATTCATCGCGTCTTCTTCCCTACAGACACGATTCATTGCGTCTAAAAAACATCAGCAGGGTCAGCAGATCGTAATTTCCGTATTGCGATCGCACCAGAAACACTACACATAATCACAGTTAAAATCCAAACCTTGATCGCCCGATCCATTTTCATGAAAATCGGAAGCATTGTCGCTGTGTATGTGACTTGATACAACCCAAAAGAAAGGATGAATCCAGGCAAAAAACCTAAGATAGCCAATAACAATGCTTCTTGAATTAAAACTCCCAAGAGATAGTTATCGGTGTACCCCATTGCTTTGAGGGTGGCGTATTCTGGCAAGTGGTCAGAAACATCAGAGTAAAGAATTTGGTAGACAATCACGATCCCAACGATAAACCCGACTGCTGTACCCAAACCGAAAATAAAACCAATGCCAGTACCGGCTTCCCAGTAAGTTCTCTCCACTTTGGCAAACTCTTCTGGAGTCAAGACTCTGACATCTTTAGGTAGTCCATTGACAAGTTGCGATCGCACTTTTTCAGCATCGGCATCTGGTTTAAGTGTGATTAACCCAACTTCGATGCGATCGGGTTTACGTTCTGGAAATAGTTGGAGAAAAGTAGAGTCACTGACGATCACATTCCCATCGGCAGCAAAGGAAGCACCATCAGTAAACAAGCCCTTTACAAAGACGGCTTTACTATTCAGTTCCGTGTCAAATTTGCCCGTATTCTTAAAGATATCGGCAACCGCACCGTATTCTGGACGACCTGCCTGGTCAAAGAGAACTTGATACAACTGTTTAAGATACTCCTGATTTTGCTTAATTTCGGGTGATTTGAATGCTGATTTTGCCGGATCTACACCCCAAACCAAAATGGCACGCTCAAGACGTGTTTCGGGATTTCGCCACTGTCCAGTGCTAATGTAGACAGAATTAACTGACTGAACACCTTCATAACCTAATGTTTGATATAGTCGTTCTCTAGAAAAGTTTTTTACCGAAAATAAAGTTTGAAATTGGGGATTAATTAAAACTAAATCTGCTTGTAAATTGCGATGAGGTTTCACAGCAGCATCAAAAAGCGCACTTTCAAATCCCAACTGGATAAACATCAGTATATCGGCAAAGGCAATACCTGCAACTGCAACAGCCAAACGGGTTTTTTCTTTCATTAACTGCCGCCATGCTAGCGGCGTTTTACGAAATAGTTTCATAATTTGGGGATTGGGAGACAAGGAGAATGACAAATGACCAATGACAAATGACAAATGACAAATTTATATTTCAATTGCTGTCTGTACCTGTAAATTAGTAAAACCTGCAACTCGTTTGCTGTCTTCAGGACTGAGGCGAATTTTCACCTCAACTACTCGGCTATCAAGGTTTTCCCCTGGCTGGTTGCTGAAAACGTTTTGTCTATTTACCTGCAAGCCAATTTGGGCAACGGTTCCTCGCAGTTCACCGACAAAAGCCTGACTGCTAATCACTGCCTGTTGTCCTAATTTCACTTTACCGATATCGGTTTGATAAACTTCTGCTACTGCCATCATCTGGTCTGTTTGCCCTAAGTCTGCAATGCCAGAAGTACTAATTTTTTCTCCGACTCGCGTATGAATTTTGATAATCTGTCCCGCCATCGGTGCTTTGATATAAGCACCTGCCAATTCGGTTTGAGCATGTTTGAGTGTGGCGATCGCATTTTCAACTTCTGTCTTAGCTGCGGCTACATCTACAGGTCGAACTTCTGCAATACTGGTAAGCGTGGCTTTGGCTTCGCTTACTTGTTTGCTACCAGTGGCGTTAGTACGGGCGAGTGCTGCTTTCGCTTCAGATAATTGTTTGCTAGCAGTGGTATTAATTCGGTTGAGAACTGCTTTGGCTTCGTCTACTTGTTGTTTAGCAGTTTCTACAGTCAAGCCTTTACTGTCATACAAAGAATTAGAAACTGCTCCTTGAGAATATAGCTGCTGATAACGTTGATATTCGGCTTCGGCATTTTTGAGTTCTGCCTCTAACTTCTTAATGGTTGCCTCTTGCGCGATTCTGTCCCCTTCCCACTGTGCCTCTATGCGAAATATCGCTTCCTGTTGTGCTGTTTTGTCTCCTTGAGACTGCGCTTGGAGGCGTTCTACGCTGGCTTGCTGGGCGTTAATTTCTCCTACTTTTGCTCCAGCTTGCACTTGAGCGAGTTTAGCTTGGGCAACTCTAACTTGTTGTTGGGCTTGTAATACAGCAGTTTGCAAGCGATCGCGGGCATCTAAAATTGCTACCATCTGTCCGGCTTGAACGCGATCGCCTTCTTTGACTAAAATTTTGGCAATGCGATCGCCATCCAATGCCAAGGGTGCAAACAAGCTAATTACCTCAGCTTCGGGTTCGAGTCGTCCTAATGCAGCAACTTTTTGAATTTTGGGCGTGGTTTGTACTGGCTCAGATTTCTCTGTTTGACCAACTAACCCAAACTTAGAAATCCCATAAACAACTATTCCACCTGTAATCACGGTGGCTACAATTACTAATCCAATTAACCCTTTATTAGAAGCTTTTTTTGACAAAACCATCTCTTTTTCTCTCCTAAAAAATTTAGCTCTCAAAACCTGTTTTATTCCTAACTCCTAACTCTTGCGGCAAATATGCCGCGAGCATTTTGCCTAACAATGCACATTGTTCAATAAAATCAATTGTTTCATTGCCCCATAACTTCTCCAGAATTAAACCATTTACAAAGCTCAAGACAAAGGAAGCTAATACCGAATCTTGAATACCTAAAAAATCGCAGGCTGCCTGCTGATAACGCTGATTAGTCCGCTTAAAAACACTATTACTCAACATCTCTTTCGAGTCTTGATGTTGACAAAAATCAATCCAAATATAAGTCCATTTAATGAAGTAATCTTCGTTTTTCACTAGATGCCTACCTAGTGCTTCCATCCCCGCTTGTAGGGTTTGCGTTCCTTCTAATTCAGCCAATGCCGCACTTAAATCTTGCTCACATATTTCTTGAGCCAATTGCTCAAATAAAGCTTGTTTGCTAGGAAAATAGTGGTACAACGTACCAGTAGAAACCCCTAATCCTTCAGCAATTTGGCGCATAGTAATGGAACCATAGCCTTTTTGGGCAAATAAATCAAAGCACCTGTCGAGCAGTTCTTTACGGTATTTCTCATGGTCAACAATCTTAGGCATGACTCAATTTATTTATATCGAACGCTCGTTATATGTAACTTTAGCACTTTTGCTTTTTATGTGTCAAAGCATATTTGATTGATTTAAATCGAACATGGGTTATAGCTTAACCTAGTTTTGCACTAAATATACTCATCAATTCTGAGTGAGCGTTGATACAGCATTCCACAGAAAGTCTTACCCAAGAGGGATGTAATGACTGTGGTAATCACAACTAAACCTGGAAAGGGATTATACTTTTTCTGTAATATAATAATCCGTGTGTTTCTTAATTAAGTAAAATTTATGCCTTATCGGAGAAAATTTTTAACAAGAGCAGGATACACAACCCTTTCTGCCTTATTGACTATGGGCTTTTTACAAAAGGATAAGCAGAAGGAAGTCGAAAACACGGATTCTATTGCAGCAACTTATACAAATGTAAATACTCCGCTTCGGCAATTAGCTGCTGCTAAAGGAAAGCGTTATGGTGCAGCCGTTGATGGTGAATTCTTGTTCAAAGAGAAGGATTACGCTAACCTAATTGCTCGTGAATGTTCGATTGTGACACCGAATGGTGAATTAAAATGGAACGCCACTGAACCACAACCAGGACAATTTACCTTTGAATCAGCAGATGCGATCGCTAATTTCTGCCTAAAAAATAATATAGAATTACACGGACATACCCTTTTCTGGCACATGGGGAAACCAGACTGGCTTCCTTATCCTCCCACTCTTCAGATGATTGAACGGCATGTTACAGGAGTCATGGGGCATTATCGCAATAGCCCCGTTTTAAAGTCTTGGGATATTGCCAATGAAATTATTGCTGATAGTGAGAATGATACTGATAACGCTACCTACGGTTTGCGTAGAGGGGTAAAACCAGAATTGATTCGAGACTTGTTTTTAAAGGCCGCTTCAGTTGATAGCAGCAAGAAATTTTACATAAACGATTTTGGCATTGAAGGCGCTACATGGAAATCAAGCCGTTTCCTAAAAATGGTCGAATATCTCAAAAATAGTGGCGCTAAAATTGACTGTGCAGGTATCCAGTCGCATCTATGGTTTTCTACCGCTTATGGTTTTGATGCTACAGGATTTAGTTCCGTCTTAAAACGGCTTAACGATATGCGAGTCAAACCAGTAATTACAGAATTAGATATTATAATTGATACTCCACTGCCCGATAGTATCCAAAAGCTAGACCAGATGGTAGCCGACGGTTACAAGCGATTTCTTGATATCTGCTTTGCGGCTGACGTTGATACCGTAATTACATGGGGAATTACCGACCGTCATACCTGGATACGTCATCCCGACTGGATGCCAAGAAAAACCTATAGAGATAATCCAAGTCTGTGGAAATTTCTGCGTCCGCTTCCCTTTGATGAAAACCTGCAACCTAAAGTTGCCCGCAATGCTATAGCTCAGGCTTTTGGGCAAGCAACTTAAGAGACAGTAGTTACACTTAACCCTAACCTTTTCTGATGTATTAAAGAAGGTTAGGTTAGGGTGTAATAACGTGGGAATTATAACTAAAATTATCTGGTCATTTTACTCCTAAAGCGATCGCATGGTGGCGGATATGATCTTCAATAAAACTAGCGATAAAATAATAGCTGTGGTCATAGCCTTCTTGGTAACGCAAGTTTAGCGGCTGCTTAACATCTGCACAAGCTTGCTCAAACACCTCTGGCAGTAATTGTTCAGCTAAAAACTTATCAGCAGTCCCTTGATCGATGAGAATTGGACTGTGATATCCTACTTGCTTGACTAATTCAGTAGCATCATAAGCACGCCAACTTTCTTGATTACTGCCAAGATAACCACTGAAAGCCTTTTGACCCCAAGGACAACGCATAGGTGCTGTAATAGGTGCTAAAGCTGATACTGACTTGTACAATTCTGGGTTTCTCATTGCACAGACAAGCGCCCCGTGTCCCCCCATCGAATGACCGAAAATACCTTGTTTGTCAGGTTGCGTAGGGAAATTTGCGGTAATTAAAGCAGGTAATTCGTGGACAACATAGCTATACATTTGGTAGTTTCTACGCCACGGTTCCTCTGTAGCATCAACATAAAAGCCTGCACCTGTGCCAAAATCCCAGTCATCATCTTCACCTGCAATACCAGCATTACGCGGACTAGTATCTGGTACAACCAGCATCAAACCGTACTCAGCCGCATAGCGCTGCGCCCCCGCCTTCCCCATAAAATTTTCTTCAGTACAAGTTAACCCAGAGAGGAAATAGAGAATTGGCACAGGTTTTTGAGTCGCTTGTGGCGGTTGATAAACAGCAAAGCGCATTTCACCGTTACAACTTGAGGAGGGATGACTATAAAAGCCGAGTTTGCCACCAAAACTTTTGTATTCTGAAATGAGATTGAGGTTAGGCATTGATTATATTCTTGAACTACCTGGTAATTAGATATATACCGCAGTTACGTATGCAAAGCCCACTATTCCCATCGCATCTCAATTAACCTTACAACTATAGGAATCCGGTTTGATTTATGAAAAGATCCGTAGGATGTGTTAGCGACAGCGTAACGCATCAAACCTTTGATAATAGTGCGTTACGAACTTCGTTCTAACACACTCTACAATACCTAATGATCCGTAGTAACGCATCAAACCTTTGATAATAGTGCGTTACAAACTCCGTTCTAACACACTCTACTGGACTGACACAGCTAAAATAGTGCAATAGATATGCCAAGGTGAGGACTCGAAA
>NZ_JAVRCP020000051.1:0-45064 GCF_034530675.2 Nostoc sp. DedVER02 | reverse complement strand
GAGATGATTGCTTCTCTTACTTCTTACGACTTTATCCTTGAAGCCTTATTTAGCGCAGCTTCATAAAGAATTGGTATAAGTTTTGAAAATCTTGCTTAAATGAGGAATGTTTAAAAATTGCTTCTATTAATAATAGATCATCATCTATTATCATTGAGATTGGTTGATTAACTAATTCTTCTTCACTAAAACCAAATAATTGTTGAGCAGCATTATTTACTTTCTTTATCTTTCCTAAATTATTAGTTATTAATAAAATATCTAGTATTGAGGTAATTAGTTTTTCCATATAATTATTGGATTCAAAATTTATTTAATAATTCAAGCCAATAGTTAAAAATTTAGTATTATTAATAATTATTTAAAATGTTTGATAGATATACAAGTCTTTTCGGATAAAATTTGTAAAAACTACTAATACTCAGTTTTTTTATAGGATTACTATTTGATTTTTGAACGAAATTAGCTATTGTAGCGTGTGTTAGAACGGAGTTCGTAACGCACTATTATCACAGGTTTGATGTGTTACGCTGTCGCTAACACATCCTACAGATATTTTCTCCAAATCAAACCGGATTCCTATAGTAAAATTTATATTAATTGATTTAGTGTGCGATTTTTTAACATCAACCTAGTGTGGTTAAGCTCACCACGCTTTAGGAACGCTTGCAAAAGTAGAAAAAAACTATGCAGAGGCGAGGGTTTATTTGCAGACAGCATGTTGAGTATAAGGATGAAGATTGGGGGGCGATCGCACGGGAGGTTTTAGAGAGATTATCAGAGTGATATCAAATAGTTATATTGCTATCTTCATAAGATAAAATTGTCCTATAGGTCAAATAGTTGCAAGCTAGCAAAGATTCAAAAGACATCAAAATTTAGATAAATGCGATCGCACTTACCAACAATGCAGATTACCCAAAGTCTCCATACCGCAATTCTTGTGACTGACTTAGAACGCTCCGAACACTTTTATGGCAGAGTACTGGGATTATCTAAAATAGATCGTTCCCTGAAATACGCTGGTGTATGGTATCAAGTCGGCAACTATCAAATTCACCTAATAGTTGCACCTACTGTCCCTACCGAAAACCCAAATGAAAAATGGGGACGCAACCCCCACATCGCTTTCTCAGTTGCTAACTTGGACGCTGCCAAACAAGAGTTGCTCAATCATAATTATCCCATTCAACCCAGCGCTTCCGGTCGCCCTGCCCTATTCACTCAAGATCCAGATGGAAATATTATCGAGTTGAGTCAACAGTGAGGGGGAGGGGGCAGGGGAGCAGGGGAGCAGGGGAGCAGGGGAGCAGGGGAGCAGGGGAGGCAGGGGAGGCAGGGGAAGAAGAACTATTTATTGATTATTGACTATGACAAATGACAAATGACAAATGACCAATGACAAATGACCAATGACAAATGAAAATCATTGCCTACTCTTACACCAATCCGCTATTAGAATCTGCTCCCGATCAAGCCGATTGGGGATGGGAGGTGGATCGGGTTTATGAAGATTTGGGCAAGCAAAAGTCTTCTACACGATCGCAATTACAACAATTATTTACCGATTGCGAAACTGAACCAGCAGATTATCTTTTGATTCGGCGGCTGGAAGAATTAGGGGATACTGTAGAAGAAATTAGCGATCGCTTGCATCAACTCGAAGCAATGGGAGTAGCGATCATCGCCACAGAACAACCTTACACTTCCGAAAATTACCCTCTCGGCGCTGACTTGCTAAATTTACTAAATGCAATCCAGCGTCAGCAACGCAGTCGTCGCATCCGCCAAGGACATGCGCGCAATCGTCTTGAGGTTGCACCGCCACCTGGCAAAGTTCCCTATGGCTATCGCAGAGGTAAGGGACAATATACTATCGATCGCAGTACTTCACCAGTAGTCAAAGATTTTTTTGAACAGTTTTTACTCTATGGTTCCCTGCGGGGTTCAGTTCGTTATTTGGCGAAAAAATACGGCAAAAAAATCTCTGTAACCACGGGAAGACGCTGGCTAACTAATCCAGTTTATCGTGGCAATACAGCTTACCAAAATGGTGAAATTATCTCTAATACACATATTCCGATAATTTCTAAAGAAGAAGCAGCCCAAATTGACCGACTTTTACGCCGTAACAGCCGTTTACCATCCCGAACTGCTAGTGCTAGGCGTTCTTTAGCTGGGTTGGTTGTCTGTGCTGAGTGTCAGTCACATCTGACAGTTACTCGTGTCACCCAACGCAATCAAGATAAGGAGTATCTTTATTTACGTTCTACTAGCTGTCCTCAACGCCCCAAGTGTAAGGCTATTCCCTACCAAGAAGTGTTGGAACATACAATTGAAACCGTTTGCCGTGACTTACCGTTAGCTGTCGCGGGGATGAATTTTCCTCAATTGGATGCAGTCAAGAATAGTTTAGGACAAGCGATCGCGCGTCAGCAAGAAATACTCGATCAGTTACCTGCTTTAATTGAAACTGGAATTTTAGATATTGAAACAGCAAAGTTAAGGGCTTACAAACTCCGCACAGAAATTTCTGCACTTGAAGCAAAGTTGGCGACTCTACCCCCAGTTAATTTGCGTTCTGTTGCTCAAGCTGTTTCTATACCGCAATTTTGGTTAGATTTGTCGGAAACAGAGCGGCGATTTTACTTTCGAGAATTTATCAGACAGATTGAAATTACTTTTCAAAATCAAGAATTAAAATTACAAGTTATTTTTATTTTTTAATACTAATATCAAAATCAAAAGGCATAGCCATAGTGATACTTAAGCAACTAATATCCAACTATAAAATAGTTATTAAAATGCAATAAAGCTAAAATCATTTTTCAAATTCATCTTTTTTAACAAACCGCATTCGCGCAGCGTCTCGTTAGAGAAGAACGCAAAGTAGACAAAGGAAGATCAGAAAGAAGTACTTAACTGAATTGTATTAAAACCTACAAGTTTCAATTAATAAAACGTTTAGACTATAAAGCCTATAAAATAATTATTCTTTCTTTTGTCTTTTTTTTCTAGAATAAATTCCAAGCTGATATGGTAACGAACCGGAAGATTTAAGAATTTTATATAAATCTAAATTTAGCCAGATAAAAACTAAGTGATAAAAGTTAAACTAAGCGTTAAATATCAAATAAAATACAAGTTAATCTACGGATTAGCAAACAGGTGACAAATAATTTATCTACTGTATTATTTTTATCATTTTTCGGTTTATATGTTCTTTTACTAACTAAGATAAATTTTTCAAAAAAGAGCGCTAATTAGAGAAAGTTGAGTTAATCTTGGAAACTAGCAATTGTTAAGAATATACGTTGCTACTGGGCGGCAACATTGGAGATTCGCTTTGGTCTCTATGTAATCAAACCAGCAAGTAAAATGATTACCAGAGAATATGCAAGAAGGAAGCTTTATTTGGAGTCATCTAGAAAAACAGCATCGCACGGTTGGCAAATGGATTGATTGGGTATGGCTAATAGTATTGCTGTTGGCAGCAGTATTACTGTTTAGCATCAATCTGGGAGGGTTGCCGCTGCGAGATTGGGATGAAGGGACTGTGGCACAGGTTGCTCGTGAAATTTGGCACGCTCCAGCAGGTTCAATGCGTTGGCTTTTCCCAACGCTAGGAGGCGAACCATATCATAACAAGCCGCCTTTGATGCATTTGCTCATTGCTTGGGCTTATTCTCTAGGAGGCGAAAATGAGTTGACAACGCGCCTACCTGGAGCAATTTTAACAGCGACATCTGTACCTCTGCTATATTGCATTGCTCGTGAGATATTTCGCCAACGTTGGGCTGCTATTTATAGCGCTTTGATTTATCTAACAATGCTACCTGTGGTGCGTCATGGGCGCTTGGCAATGTTGGATGGGGCGATGGTAAGTTTTTTGATGCTGATGATGTTGTGCGTGTTGCGATCGCGCCGAGATTTACGTTATTGCCTTGGTGTTGGTGTCAGTTTTGGGCTGGTTTGCCTAACTCAAGGACTACTCGGCGCATTGCTAGGTGCGATCGCGATCGTATTTCTCTTTTGGGATACGCCACGACTGCTCACGTGTTACTATCTGTGGTTAGCAATCTTCATTGGTATTCTGCCTGTAGCTGGTTGGTATAGCGCCCAACTAATTCACTATGGTTACACTTTCGCCCAAGTTGGGCTTGTAAACCCATCACTAGGTAGAATTGGCTCCTTTGTAGAGGGCAATCCCGAACCACCTTGGTACTATGTTATTGAACTTCTCAAATACACATGGCCGTGGTTATTATTCTTACCGCAAACTGTCCGCTTAACTTGGGAAAATCGCAATCTTAGCTGGGCAAAACTAGTAATGGCGTGGAGTGGTATTTATTTGTTGGTAATTTCTTTCATGATTACCAAAGTACCTTGGTATTTATTCCCCATTTACCCTAGTTTAGCTTTAGCTTTTGGTATCCAATTATCAGATACAGAAAATTCGCCTTTACTCTCATCCTATCCCCGTGCTTGGGTTGCTGGTTTGGCAATACTTGCTGTAGTTGCTTCTGCTGGTAGCATTTATTTCAGTTGGGGTACAACATCACAAACAGACTTACAACTGATTTTTGCCGCAGTAGCTTTAACTATGACCTTAGCTGCTATTTTGGCAGAACGAGGTGACGGGCAATTTCTAAAGATTTTGTTTTGGGGAAGTTATCTTTCGCTGCTGCTGTTAATGAAATCTAACTACTGGGTTTGGGAATTATCTGAAGCCTATCCAGTTAAACCAGTTGCTGCGATGATTGCGCGGGCAAATCCAGCTACGAGGAAGATTTACACATCTTTTCCCTACCATCGTCCGTCGTTGGATTATTATAGCGATCGCACCATCATTCCCGCTTCTGTTGGCGAACTGGAATATTATTGGCATTACAACGGGCAACCCTATTTCCTGCTTCATGCATCTGCTTTCAACAATCTTCAACTAGATTCGATGAAGTTAATTGACCAAGCTGAAGGTTGGAAGTTAGTTACAAAAGAAACTAATCGTCTTTAAGTTTTGGGCATTGGGCATTGGGCATTGGGCATTGGGCATTGGGCATTGGTCTATCCCCTTGCACTCAACACTCATTACTCATTACTCACCACTCACCACTCTCTAATGGGTATTGTTTGGCTAGACTCAGAGCATCTACTATATTCTGCAAAAAACTAAGGAATCATTGCTACCTTAATTACCTGCCGTGCCTTCATTTCACAAAACACCTGTTCTAAATCTTTTAATGGTCGCTGTTCGCTAATAAGTAACTCAAAGGGAATTTTGCGACTAGCGATCAGTGCCAGCGCCTCCTGCACATACTTTGGTGTATTATGAAACACGCCTTTAATAGTAAGTTCGCTGTAGTGTAGTTGTTCTGTATTAACAGTAATGCTGGTATCCCGTGGACATCCACCGAATAAGTTGACTGTTGCACCAGGACGGGCGCAGGCGATCGCAGTTTCCCAAACACTTGGTACACCTGTAGCTTCAATAACTATATCTGCGCCCCATCCTTGGGTAAGTTCTTTCACTACACTAGGAATATCCGAGATTTGATGATAATTAAAGGTCTGGGTTGCACCCAATTTTTGACCAATTTCTAGCCGATGGTGATTACCTCCCCACAGCAACACCTCAGCTTTCTCACTCAACGCCGCCACAAACATTAGCCCAATCGCCCCATCTCCTAAGACGACTACTCGATCTTTGGGCTTAATATTAGAACGGGCTACACCATGCAATACACAGGCTAAGGGTTCCATCATGGCTGCCAATTCCCACGGCAACTCATCGGGTATCTGCAATAAATTATGCTGTACTATCGCTGCGGGAATTTTCAGATATTCCGCAAAAGTCCCGTTATTCCAGGTCAGATTCGGACATAATGAATACTCTTGACGTTGACAAAAAAAGCACTTCATGCATGGTGCGGAATTATTAGCGACGACGCGATCGCCCACTTGCCAATTTGTAACCCCTGCACCCAAGGCAACAATTCGCCCAGCACCTTCATGACCAAACAGCGTTGGTGGTATCAGCATTTTGGCATGACCACCACGCCGCCAGACTTTCAAATCTGTACCGCAAGTTGTTGCCGCCCCTACTTGAATCACAACTTCACCAGCCGCCGGAGTGGGGTCAGCAACTTTTTCTAAGCGTAAATCTTCTTGCCCATAAAGTAACGCTGCTAACAAAGCTTTAAACCTATCAATTAGCTCCATCCGATTTTACCAGGCGGAGTTAATTCATAGGTCTAAACAAATTTTATTAATCTAAAAATAGGAAAAACTAAGTATTTACCACTGGCTGGGGAAGCACTCCGGTGTTCCGGGTATCCACATTAGGCAAGCGAGTAGCAGTTAATAGTGGCACTTCTTGTCGGCAAGACAGGCAAAACCAATATAGTTCACCATGACGAGCATGACGCAGGAGGGAACCACCGCAGCATGGGCAAGTGTTGGCTCTCGTACTCATACCAATGTCCTCCTTAAAAAAATTTGTTGTTTTAAATTCAGCAAAAAAATCAGTTGATTAAAAATTGATTTTGGTAGCATGAATGCGACCATTCGATTCTATGCGGTCTTTAATAATTTGTCTGTAAACAACTTCATATCCGTTAACCATTTGGCTAATCCATGAAATTGTCCTCAATATAATGAGTTGCATCATTATTCTATGAGAATAAAGCATTTCTACTTACTCCTTTGACATTTAAATTAACCTAAAAGGCTACTAAAAGCGTAATAAAGGTTAACCATCCTGCAAATTTTTTACCGACAAATCTAAACAACTATCGGCGAATGTCAACTTAGAGCCAGACTTATAACCTATAGCAAATCAATTACTTGTTGCATCTGTCTTGGGGATCATAATGAAGTAGAATATTTTGTATCGGAACTTACAAAATTGAATATTTTGTAGCTGATAATACTAAAATATTTAATGGGATCAAATGATTAGAGGTTTGTTTAAAGGTAATTGGCAAATAGAAAAGAAATTATAAATATTAAGTAATTGTACAATAATTACATAATTTGTAATTATTAATTTACAAAAAATTCTGATAACTAATGAAAATCGCTACTTGGAACGTCAACTCAATTCGCACTCGTCTCGAACAGGTTACTGATTGGTTAACTAACAATCCTGTTGATGTTCTCTGCTTGCAAGAAACCAAAGTTGCGGATGCCGAGTTTCCGCGATCGCCTTTTGAGCAGTTGGGCTATAACCTTTATATATCAGGACAAAAATCTTATAACGGCGTAGCCCTGATTAGCCGCCAGCCACTTTTAAACGTAACTAGCGGATTTAGGGCAATTTTGCCAGATTTACACCACGAATGGGACGAGCAAAAGCGCGTAATTACAGGTGTAATTGATGGTATTCGGATTGTTAACTTATATGTTCCCAATGGTGCAGCAGTAGGAACTGAAAAATATGAATACAAACTGCGCTGGTTAGCAGCGCTACACGAGTATTTGCGATTGCTAGTGCTGTCAGAATCTGCAATTTGTGTTTGCGGTGACTTCAACATTGCCTTAGAAGATAAAGATATTCACGAGCAAGTGAGTACAGAAAATCACATTATGGCAACAGAAACCGAGCGCCAAGCCTTACGCGATATTTTGAAACTAGGATTTGCCGATGCTTTCCGCAAATTCACCACAGAAGGCGGAAATTATAGCTGGTGGGATTATCGCGCCGCCGCCTTCCGTCGCAACTTAGGTTGGCGGATTGACCATCACTACCTCACACCCGTACTGTATGACCGTGCTACAAGTTGTATTATTGATGCCGCACCCAGAAAATTAACCCAGCCCAGCGACCATACGCCGGTAATTGTCGAATTTTAAATTTGGGAATTGGGAATTGGGTATGGGGTATGGGGAAGAGGGGAAAACTGGTTGCAACTTCTCCTCTGCTCGCTAATCTCTTAATACTATTGGTAAAGGATTAAAATGGAATCATTTCTGTAAATTAGTAACGCTGAAAAAATCTCAAAATAGTGGATATTAAATTAACCTGCGTGCTGAACTTTTAAGTAAGAATCAATGATGCCTTTAAATATAAGACGTAAACTTAGTCTGCCGTAGACATCGCTAGGTTAAAAATTCTATGAACTAGGTTAATTTCAGTATCAACTCTATAACTTAAACCTCTTAACGATGCCCAATTCCCAATTCCCAATTCCCCATAAATCAATTTAACGGCTTATATATATCCTCTGAACTAGGATTGAGATAAGGACGCTGTAAATCTATTAGGTGTCGGGCAAAGTGTTCGTCAATCGTCCTCATCCGTTCTTCCATCGCATTCTTACCTATTTGCCAAGCTTCTAACAAAGCATTAGCAACAATTTGGCAACGGTTCATCCCAAAACTTTCTTGTGCAGCAAACTTTTGGGTTGGTTCTTCGGCTAAACCTAAACCTGGGGCTAAAAATTTGGTAAACAAAGGGATTTCAGGCTGGAAATGAGATTGATTTTCTAGGTAAATTGTCTGAAGGATTGTACGAATTGCTGGATAATCGGGGAGTTCAAAGTAGAGTAGCCCCGAATCATAGCGTCCGTATGCACAGGGATTGTGAAGAACCTGAAAGCTAAAGGGAATCGAGGCTGCATTCAATTGCAGTGTCAGGCTTTCCATGAGAGCGATCGCACCAGATGGGGTAAAGTTAAAGTAAATTCGCCCTGCTCCCAAATCAGCATCGGGGTTACTTAGCTGTTCCTGTCCGACATTGCTAACTGCCAAATAACAGCCATTTTGCATTCTATTTTTGGGCATCCAGATTGCTACCATGTCACCCACTTTGGTAGATTTCTTGCTGGATTTTAGATGGCAATCTGGCTCAACATAAAGTGTTAAACCGCCTTTAGTCACCGCCATAGTACCATCAGGTTCTTTCCGTAATACCTGCCATCGAGGGTCAAAGTAACCTATGCCGTGATTACTGGCGTGCAATTGCTCATAAAATTTCCAATCAATTTCTAAGATAGAATTATCTGCTAAATTCTGCTTCGCTGGGCAATTACTATTATCATTATTGACTGCTAAAGTACTTTGTAGAGAGCCATTGTAATAGATCCCATAAAGAAAGTTTCGCAGCAATAGAGTGAGATACTTCTGTTGCAAATCTACAGAATTTTGCTGAAATCTATCGGCGACTTTAGGCGGGAGAGCAAAAGGTTGATAATTGGGATGATAAATACAAAAATTTGGCTCAATCTGAATATTCTTAGCAATATCGAATAGAGAAGTTAGTGGTTGATTGATAGAGTAATTTAGCATTAATCCATTTAGAACTCAAACTTTAAAAAACAGAATTCAGGAGTCAGGAGCCAGAATTCCAGAATTGTTCTACTCCCTGTCACTAACAACCGCGAAGCCGAGTTTTTTCGTAATAAAGACGAAGTAGCTGTGGCTCCTTTACGGGTTGAGTAAGTTTCTGAACTTTTTCCACAGGATTCAGAATTTCTAACTCTGATATTCCGAAAATAGTTAGTACACCTTGCTGCGGCATAGTTAGTAAATTTTTAGCCACTTGCAGCATACAAATATCAGCATTATTAAAGGATTTCCGGCAGGTAATCATATCCTGAATTTGATGAATTAGTGCCAGCCCCGCAAATTGAATAACGCGCACAATAAAGTCACTGCGGTATTCCAAAATCATGGGAAAAGCATTTAAATAAGCCCTAATTAGAGCAAGAATTGAAGGTTGTAAACTCTCTAACGGTGTCAACGCCAGATTTAGAGATTCTTGTAACTCAATGGTGGGATCTACTACCAGGCTATTAAGCCAAATTCTTAAATAGCTTGCTAGTAAAGTTCCTAAATCAAAAGCTGGATCTCCCCAAGAACAAGCTTCCCAATTGATTAGTTTTACTAGGCAATTGTCTAGTTTCTCCCATCTGGAATGAACTAAAATATTGTTCAATTTCAGGTCGTTGTGAGTCAAGCAGCAAGGATTCCAGTTATATGCCAAATCTGCGATCGCAGATTCCAAACTCTCAGACTGTTGGTATAGGAGATAAAATTTCAGCGCATCCGTGGGAACCGTCCCAAAAATCTCCGGCCCAATTGACTCTACCCCTTGCGCCGGATTGTAAAAGCTATAGCGAAACTCTCCTTGGGGAGCAGTTGCCATAAAATCCTTATATTCTCGGCGGTTGTAGGTTGCGCGATGGAGTCCCGCTAAAGTAGTGCCGATGGCAGTAGCAATTTCTTGTGGACAAATCCCATTGTTGTGGTAGAATGTCGCAAGTTCTCGATATTCACTTAAGTAGTTACGGACAAGGATGGAGTTTTCTTCGTCAAAATGGACTACCAATGGTGCGATCGCAGAAATATTGCCAAGAACGGGAAACTGCTGGAGCAACTGATGAAATAGCCACTCCTGAAACAATTCACGAGGAGCTACGTCATTGTTTTTAACGTTACGTTCTTGTTTAACGAGCAGTTTACGATTATCTGCTAGAGTCACGAGTAAATCGAAATTGTTCTTACTACTTCCTGGCAACTCAGATTTATCTGATGCGTCATCTTCTGAGCTACACAGCCCCGCTTCTTGCAGATACTGGATAACGTTATGAGAAGACAGTGATAATACCATGTATTATTTCCTACTTCGTTAAATTACTTAAACTTATCTATGTCGGTATTTGCTTGTACTTTCCAGTTATCGGTAGATAGTGAATAACAATAAAGATTTGTACAATCTACTAATATCCCATCTCTCCGATAAAAACCTGCCAAAATGGTACAAATTCCTTTACAATTGCTTTAAAATTCACTCCTAAATACGGTGACATCTTTGCACTTTCTCAGCATAGTTACTTAGATACATCTAGAGCAAGTTTAGTGGTAGAGCCTTTTGATGTAGCAGCATCTCCAGCAAAAAACTGATTAGCGGCAGATGTTATTTAGTGTTCAGTAGTCATGCTGAAGGCGGCGAAGAATTTCAGTAATCCTCCGTGCTAGGAAGCATGACATTCAACGCTATTATTTTTATTTATCATCCCAAAGCCAAAAAAACCGGAATTTTTAGGCAATTAGTAATTATTTTTTTCTTTAATTTTCAGAATTGATGTCTGTAAGCCTTGTTATTACGTCATTTGTCTTACTTACGTAGTGTACATGGCTATAGGCGATCGCAGACAACGGTTACATGAGTGCATCTTATGGAAATGTAGTTTTGTCAAGGTTGAAAAGATTTCTCCCTGGTTTTGCTATGTAAAACCGTCCCTCTCCAAGTCGGAGAGGGAAAGAATTAAGACCTGGTTTCGATATCGTATAAATTGCAGAGGGTGAGAAGTTTTTGTTTGAGGCGATCGCGCAGACTCTCAGGTGATACAATCACGCAATCTTCCCAATACCGCGATACTTCTCGAATCAGCCAGAAAGGATTAGCTACTCGCCGCACGACCTGACGCACATCATTAATCATGTCATCCTCAATATCATCTTCTTTGGGTTGATAAGCTTTAGCTAGCCAACCCCGAAAGTGTAATTGCACTTTTATATAATCAAGTTCACCCCGCCAATCTCCACTTGTCGGGACAACAGACTTAATTCGTTCAAAGCTTAAGCAACGATTGTGCCAAAGTTTGGGTAACTCTGGGATATCGTTTTCTACGTCTGCTGTCTCTTCGCACCAAATCATGAGATAAAAGCGTTTCTCAAAAAACTTCACCTCAGCGTGACGAACTTTGTAATCTAATTCCTGACCTTGAGAGTTGAAATAGAGAAGATAGAAGGGCTGTTTTGCTTTACTTAGTTCTTCTATCGTATTTCGCCATTCTTGGATAGGTTGACTAAGTTGTTTCATCAGCAATTGACGAAGAGGTGCTTCAAGATTGCCACGTTCTAGCAAAAGTGCAAGTACAGTTTGCGCTTCTCCTATATGGCCTGCATCGTTTAAAGCTTTTATTGCCTGCTGTAAGGCGTTAAGTTGGTTAGAATCAAGTGTAAAGGGCTTTCCAACCTCTACAGATTGTTGTGCGATCGCTACTATTAAGCCCGAAATACTGGGTTCTTTGCCCCAAGTTATATTGAGTTGGCGAGCGATCGCTTCTAGTTGTTCCTTAGTTCCTGGCGGAATTGACAGTGTAATCGTTTCTTTTTTTCTAGGCATTTATAAAATGTACTTGCACTTTTGATTTAGTTGTGCCATATTCATAAATGTAATTATAAATAGTCTGATTGCAAAAAAGTGCAGTGAGATAACCTTGCAGATTAAGGTTATCTCAGTATAAGCACTCATCTCAAAAGTTGACTTTGCAACCTAGACTCGATTTTGGCTCGAAATAACTGTATATGATCAAGCGCAATAGGCTTTTAAATAGCTCTCCGAAAACCTTAGAGGAGCGTTATTTCACTGAAATTCGCCCCCAGCTTTACGAAAATCATGCACATCGTCATCAAACTGGTGTGAGAACGGGTACAACCCTTGCAGAACACCTCGATTCTGCGTGTCAGTTCATTTTGACAGTTAGCCGAATAGCAGAAGTTCCAGAAGATAAAAGACCTTTGCTACTAGCTGCAACTGCTGTACATGACCTGAATAAATTAGATACCAAAGGACGCAATGTTAAAACCCTGGCTAGAAATCAGGAATTTTTACGAGAACAACTTGAAAAAACTTGTGTACTCACCTTTGTCGTCTCAGAAGATGATTTGGAGTTAGTTAGAAAGCTAATTGAACGCCATTCAGGTCATAACGTCAGCGATGGAGCAAGATTTTTACCAGAAGACCCAAATATTGAACGTTGGGCAGCGATGCTTACAGCTGCGGACTTATTTGATTTAGGAATTCCAGATGCACAACGTTTTCGCAAACTGGAAAAAGAATTAACCGTTGCTTTTGGGCGAAGCTGTAATCTTTTTAGAATCCGCATCTCTGAAGATAAAGGCTATATTACAGCCCTCTTGCTGGGTGCTTGCGAAGAGGTTTTGCAAAAATATGGGTTAAATCCTTTAGCAATTTTCCCTGATGGCGAACTTTTTGAAGGAGAAACTTTACCAAATGTTAATTTGACAAAAGAAATAGCTGCTGTTTGGCAAATTAAAATTGACCAAGTTTTTGGAAATAATATCGAAAGACTTGTTAGAGCTACCAAGGATGGTATTAAAGTTACTTCTCAAGCTATCCAACAGAATATTGAGGAAGTTTTGGTAAATGTTGAGGCTCTTTTAGAAAGAAAAAAAGCTGGTTATAAATCAGACAAGATTGCTAAGGATGTAACTAAATGGGGTGAAGCGGCTGGTGCAGATGCACTAATCAAAGCGACTGAACTTCAATTATTACCTGTAAGTAACGCAGAAGAATTTGCTATATCTGAAGGGTTGAAAGCAGCTTATCTTAGTTACCGAGAAGCCGGATTAAGCCCCAAAGAAGTTTGGGATAAAATCGCTCATTATACAGGTATATCTGAACTTCAGCGCACTGCAATTGAGCCATTTAATGGTCAATATGGGCGACCTTTATTTGCTGCTAAGGCTGCTGTTAAAGGAATTGAGGGTATTAGAGAAGCTCTACAAGAATCTTTCCAACTAAGAAAGGAAAGTACACAAATATCTGAAGAAACAGAAGTATCTGAAGAAATGATTGCAGCCGTTAGCAGAATGGTAAATTTACCTTTTGCTATTCGGTTAAATGGAGGCAATGATTTAAATGCTTATGTAGAAGCAAATCCTAGACAAAGATGTTCTTTAGGTTCTACTTCCACTGATATAGATGAGCTAATTTCAGATAATATGCCTCCTGGTACAAAAGTCCAAGCTTTTTCCAACCGCTTACCGGGTGGTATCAGTGCTGAACCGAAAAGACAAGCAGATTCAATTGCTGCTTTAGCCTACCAATTAATGGCAGTCGGGGCAAATTTTCCTGCTGTTAAAAAACAAGACCCGCTTTATTTACACTTAGCATTACCTAAAGGTTCTGCTCCAGAACTGTTGAGAATTTGGCGTGGACTTTTAAAACAACTTGCAGCGACAAATGCTGAAGGTGGTACTGTCACTATTGATGAATTGAAATTATATAAAGATAACCAGCTTGAATTTAAAGCTAACAAAGTAGTTGGTTTAGCATTACCAAAACGTCCTGATTTTGTTCATACATCTGTCATTATTCCTTTACTTTGGGGAGATGTTAATAATTCTTTAGCTTTACTGAAATCACTAAGACTTGCTTTAGAAATTTCCTTATCTTTAGATATTGGCTTTCCTTTTACCTTGAGTAGCAATCTAGAGGTGGAGTTATTTAGTGATGTTTACGGACGAATAGAGGGAATTCCTTCTGCGCTGCAAACTTTATTAGGAAATGGACAATATCAGCAACGCCAAGATGCAGAAAAAATTCTTGAGCGACTACGTTGCATTGGCAAACTAGCAACATCTGTTGCAAGTATTCAGAAAGCTGATGATTGTTTGTATGATTTGGCTCGTGCTTGTGTCAGACCCATTGAACTTTATTATGTCTTACTACGTTGGACTCTGCGAGAACAAGACGAACCAAACTTGAGTGTTATTTGGAGTCGCATTTGTGAGCCGTTAAATAGTTTACTGGAGAGCCTTATGCCGGATGAAAACTTACTTTTAACTAAATATCTTCGAGAAGCTGCTCAAGTTGCAGCAGAGGGAAAAATTTGGGGAAGTTCTTTTAAACGAACTGCTCAAGCAGAACCGTTTACAGCTTTTATTGCTGCTATTCGTTCTCAAAAGCCTTATTTGGGTTTAGATGTAATTTTTGCCGCTTTAGTACAGCAATATCATACTCGCTTAGACCGTATCCGTGAGCATGGTGTAGGTGCAACAAAGTATGAACAAGTCAAGCGTTATTACGAGCTATTACGAAAACTATATGAGGAGGTTTATTCAGCACGTCCTGAAAAGTTTTTATCTGACCAAAAAACTTTAGAAGCTGCTTATTTATTCTTCCTTGAAGAAGCACGGAAACAACTCAAAAGTCAATCTGAAGATGATTCTGTCGAAACAACTACAACTGTTTAAATAATTAGGAGTTTTCATCATGTCCATTTCAAAACTTTCTTCAGTTCTAGCAACAAGTTATGAGAATTTTCCCAAAGGACGTTTTATAACTTTAGTGGTTTTAAGAACAACCCATTCTGAAACTATCTTTCGCACAGAAGGTTCAGGTGAACCAATGTGTAGCGAATTTGTCCAAGCTGGTTTAGAGGGTGAAAATCAAAAAACTATAATTCAGCGCTTGGTGATGACTAAGCGCAAACAAGTAGCACCAGAAAGACGCTATGGACGGGAACATTTAAGAGCGCATGAGCTTTTATATACTAACACCAAAGATGGTTCTCTTTGTTCTTTAAATACTAATGCACCTTGTGAAAAGTGTGTAGATTGTTTCCTCTACGGCTTCGCGGCTGGTGGTGGTGGCGCTCAAAAAAGTCGCATTTGGACTGAAGATGCTTTTAGTATTTTACCTGCTAGTGATGTTGTAGGCGATCGCACCATAAATGCCATCTACGAAACCGGCACAATGCGCGATGAAAAAGGTAACGCATCAACAGCTTTAAATACCAGCGAATACATCAAACCAGGCGTGCATTTTCTGGATGTTGTCACCCTCAAAGATGTAACTGCTGATGAACTGCGCTATATCATCGGTAATATTCTTTTTACAAGTCGTTATGGTGCGGTTTCCAGTCGTGTTGGACGCATGGAAAACGAGATATTAGGTGTATTTGGTAGTATTACCGAACTTCCTAGTTCTCTGGAACTTGTACAAGCTACTTATGATGTCTTAGGTAAGCCTTTAGAACATCCCTTGAATATTAATCAATTAATTACAGCAAGTAAACAAGTAATTGCTAATTGGAAAAATAAGAGAGGAGTTTCTGTGCAGCTATCTGAAGAAGAATTAGCAAACTTACTAACTGATGTAGAAACTAATTGGTCAGAAGCTGAACGTGATAATTTTCTCAAGCGTTTAACCCAATCTTATGAACCCTTCCGTCAGGTTGCAACTGAAAAGAAAAAGGCTAAGGGTAAAAGTAAAAATACACCAGTTGAAGTAGAGAGTTAAATATGTCAACAATTCCTTTTCAGCAGGCAAAACTTGTTGAATTATACTGTCTTGAACCAGTCTTTTTTGCCTCTAGGGAGTTGTCTGATACCTATTACACTGAGGGGGTAATTGGGAATTATGCTCTTACCTATGCTTTAGGTTGGGTAAATTCCCCCTATCGCCTCCAAGGTCAGGCTACAGGACGACCAACCTACAAAGAAGATTTCCAATCAATAGCACAGGATTTTTATATCTTACCAGCTTCACCAGTAGGTAGTGTGACATTCAGATTTGAACGTTTCAATGCTCTTTCTGATGCTTACTGGTATGCAATGACTAATAACCGTGTTGCTACGGCGCGAGAAGATTTACCATTACAACGCCAAGGGAAAAAACCAAGTTCATTTAGACCAAGTAATTTTCCGCAAACTGGAAGATTACGGATGATTGAACGCAGAAACAAATTTCAAACTTTGGTATTTGGAAATCATCAATTACCAAATTATATTCGCCTTGGTAAATTCATGAGTAAGGTCAAGGTGAATGTGCTTAATGAATTTCCTGTGACTTTACTACCAGAAGATGAATATCAAAGTCAACACTATCTAAATGCTGCTGATTTACCACAGCAAATAGAGGCTTTAGCGTTCGATTTAATTTCCATTCCTCCTGCACCCATCATTAAAAATCTTCGTTTTCGGGGTGCTGCTTGGCAAATTGGAGAAATAATTGTACCAGCAGATTTGCATTTTTGTGGTAGAGAAAGTAGCAATGAGTAATCAAAACTTAGTTATCAGATTAGAACCTCGCAGTATTTCAGCTTGTGCATCACCAGATAAAATATCTTTCATAAAGAATGCACTTCAACACCAACTAGATGTATTTGAACAATCGCCAGATGCAGACATTATCCTTGATTTAGCACCAACTGGCACAGGTAAAACTAAAGCAGGATTAGCAGTATTAAAACATCAGCCGAATAACAGTGCTGTTTACATTGCTCCCACGAATGCTTTAATTGAACAACAAACAGAAGCAGCAAAACAGTTTGTTCGTGATGCTAATTTACCTCATGTTGTGAAATCAGCTTCAGCTAAAGATATTAAAAGCTGGCCTGACAATAAAGTTGGCCGTCGTTCAGGAGAAAAGCTGTATAATGTTTTGCGAAATCCAGCTACAATTTTCAATGATGTTGGGGCAAATACACCAATTCTTTTGGTAACAAATCCTGATATTTTTTACTATGCAACTTTCTTTGCATATAACAATTTGGATAGAGGCAATATTGCTGCTGGTTTTTACACCAAGTTTTCTACAGTCATTTTTGATGAATTTCACCTCTACGATGCTAAACAGCTAGTAGGAATGCTGTTTTATCTTGCTTATTCTCATGTTTTTCGGTTTTTTGAAAATGGACGCAAGGTAGTTTTACTCACAGCAACACCAGAACCAGCTTGTGAATTAGCATTGCAAAATTTAAAACAAGCTGGCGTGAAAATAGCAAAGATTGATGGAGAAGCTGGTAATACTAATCTTTTACCATCACAAACAGCAGTTAATCTAGAATTAAGACCAAAACCTGATAGTAAGGAAGAGTGGTTAGCAGAGTTAGCAGCAAAAGTTGTCCAACGTTTTCGAGAAAGACCTGATGAAAATGGTGCTGTAATTTTGGACTCTCTCGATAATATTAATCGTTTATCAGATTTACTGCGCCAGCAAGGACTTGGTGATGACATCGGACGCATTACAGGCCCTGCACCCAAAAAAGATAGACAAAGGGCTATGCAATGTAAAATCATTTTGGCTACTAGCACGGTAGATGTAGGATTTAACTTTGAAAGACATCCTGAACCGAAACGGCAAAATTTAGATTGGTTGATTTTTTCAGCACGCGATCGCGCCGCATTTTGGCAGAGAATTGGTAGAGTAGGGCGTGTCTTGGGTAAATCTGAAACTAATATTGATTCAGAAGCCATTGCTTACTTACCCGCTAACGCCTGGGATGAAGGCTTAACGTCTCTAGATACGGCTGGGGGACGTACAGCACTAAAAGACTTACTCGAAACACTTCCTTGTTTGGATAAGCCTTTTTTAAAAGCTTACTGGCGTTCAGAAGCATTTCTAGAAATTGCCCGTCCCTTGTTGGAATTGGAAGAAATGCTTGAAGGTTTAGCTGAGGAAAAATTGATTTTGGATTTGTTCAATACTCTAAAATCTATTTTTGACGGAAACAGAACTTGGGATGATTATCGCTATAGAATGAAACTTTTGAGAGGTGCTGAAACTATTGCGAAAAAAACTCCTAAAGAAATCAAAAAGGATTGGAAGTATATCAAAGGTGGTCAAGCCTTTGTTAAAACTTTTATCAAAGCAAATTTTAGTGAAGATTGGGCAGATTTACAAGCCGGACGAGCCACTATAGAAGAATACGTAAACTCATTGCTTAAACAAGATGATGATGTAATAGCTGAATTAAAAGAATTTGCTGAAGTTTTTAGTACCAGTTATGCACCATTATTTGATTTTCGCTCTAGTCTATTTGAAAGTCTTTCCATTTGTGACCCTCATGGTTTTATTTTAGATGAATCAGAGGAAACAAGACTAGATCCTTTTCACCTATTGCGCTATTACGAATTTATCCAAAATGGTGATTATATTGAAGTCACCAGTCGCGCTACTGAAACTTATCAATTGAGTTTTCGATTGCGTTATACTGATAACTGGCAAGAATTTATCAGTACAGAACTGAACAAACTAACAGCTTTTAAAAATTGTCAAATTATCCGCAGTGCTGGAGGAGCAATACGACCCACACCTCTAATACAAGCTTTGAATAGACATCTTTTACCAGGAGTAATTATTTGCCCAAGAACAAATGCTGCTGTTATTTTTCAATTAAATAAACAAGGAATTGTTTCTTATCCAATAATCATCGATTGTAATGATATGGAGAAAGAATATAGATTTTTTACAGGCTTGTCAGGAATTTTAACAATGGCAATGAAGTTTAAACAATTACGTCTTCCAGATGATGAAGTTTTTATTGCATGATAAATAATTAAATTCTCGCACCAATGGTGCGAGAATTTGTAGAACATCAATTTATAAGCATATTTCTCTCACATCCCCAGTGAAACACTATCAACAACAAACCAACGCCTTCCCCAGCGATTACCTTAACAACTTGTGGGGAGAAATCCAAGCTTGTCCTTACTTTGCTATCAACAACCTGAATCGCGATTTTGTCGCCACGAAAGGATTTTCTGTAGTATTTCAGCGTTCTGGATTAGCAAAAGTAGAACAGCAGTTTCCCTACTTCAAACCTTACCTCGATTTGGCTCTCCAGCCGAGTTGTAATGCTTTTTACCTCAATCCTTTACAGCTAAAAGAAGGCTCCCGCGTCGATCCGCATATCGATCGCTCCTTACGTTCCTACTCCAAAACCATTGAACCGCCTGCGGTTGTCAGTGTCCTTTATGTGCGCGTACCTGCGGATATGGAAGGGGGAGAATTGGTATTACGATCGCACAAACGCCAACTTGGGCAAATTAAGCCCCAATTCAATACTTTGGTTTATTTTCAAGGTGATTTAACCCATTCGGTTAACGCTGTCAAAACCCCAGGAAATCGCCTAAGTCTCGTTTGTGAACAGTATAGTTTGAGTGAAACTGAACTCCAAGAAATCCCTGAGTTCACTGTAGAGTCAAGAAGCACTCAGTCTACAACCAAAAAAAGAAAGTATGCCTCATAGTTTAGTGTTGAATTTGCTACCTCAATCGCCCATTCCACCACAATATCTCACTGGTAGACATCTCCACGCCTTGTTTTTAACCCTCGTTAGTTCTGTGGATAAAGAACTAGGCGATCGCTTGCACGATTCCACCGCAGATAAAGCTTTCACCCTTTCCCCTCTACAAATTAATTCCCCTCTTTTAAAGGGGGGTAGGGGGGGATCTAAATTGCAATACTCACATCAACAACCCATTCCCGCTGGAACTCCTTGTTGGTGGCGCATCTCTTTATTAGATGACACTCTATTTGGCAAACTTACCCAACTTTGGCTAAA
Source organism: Nostoc sp. DedVER02 (assembly GCF_034530675.2). NCBI lineage: Bacteria > Bacillati > Cyanobacteriota > Cyanophyceae > Nostocales > Nostocaceae > Nostoc > Nostoc sp. DedVER02. The sequence goes on along the minus strand of NZ_JAVRCP020000051.1, from coordinate 24,962 downwards.
TCTTAATCCCAATCGCCCTTGGCATCTTGGCCCGGCTGACTTGTATATCACCAGCATTCAAGGCACACCCCAATCTATTCAACCTTGGGCAAATGCCAGTACTTACGCTCAATTATACGAAGAAGCTAGCGATCGCAATTCTTCCATTAACCTTACCTTCTCCACGCCTACCGCCTTCCGTCAAGGACAGTATGATACTACTCTTCCTACCAGGGAATCTGTTTTCAATTCCCTACTTTCGCGGTGGAATAAATACAGTGGTATAGAATTTACTCAGATTGCAATTGAATCAATATTTCCTTCTTTTGTCAATATTCACACAGAAATATTAGCAGACTCTCGTAGTAAATTTATTGGCATTCTTGGCGAAGTTACCTACAAGATTTTAGGGACAGTTGAACCAATACAAATTAAGCAAATTAATGCTTTAGCTGACTTTGCTTTATATACTGGTGTCGGCAGAAAAACAACAATGGGTATGGGTATGACGCGACGGCTGTATTCTCCCTAATTTCAACAATCATTTAAAAACCACCTAAGTTATGAACCAAACTGAATATATTTCCATTGCGGCATTGAATCAATATGCCTATTGTCCGCATCGCTGTTGGAGGATGTTTTGTGCAGGTGAATTTACCGATAATCAATACACAATTGAAGGCACAACATTACACGAGCGCGTCCACACTACAAGCGATATACAGCGAGGGGAAACTTGGCAGATTCGAGCAATTTGGCTGAAGTCTGAGCAATACAAACTCATCGGCAAATCTGACTTAATTGAAGCCGAATCAGGTGAAATTTATCCAGTGGAATATAAACGGGGACGTAAGGGCGAATGGGATAACGATGAATTGCAAGTTTGTGCCCAAGCCTTATGTTTAGAAGAGATGACAGGACAACCTGTAAGTACTGGATATATCTATTATGCCAACTCCCATCAACGGCAATTAGTAGAGATTAATGCAGAGTTACGGCAAAGTGCGATCGCTACTATTAAATCTGTCACAAATCTCCTAGAAACAGGAGCAATGCCAAAACCAGTTTACAGCAAACGCTGTCAAGGATGCAGTCTTTATTCGCAATGTTTACCCAAAGCAACTGATAAAGTCAAAAGTTATCAAGAAGTCAATTAAATCATACTCCAATACAGTTCAGATAATCCCAAACCTATCATGTAGAGACGCGATTTATCGCGTCTTGAAAGACCAATTATCTACACCAACAGCCCTTGCTAACCGTATTGAATTATACCCAATAAATCTATTTCCTCAAACCCAAATTATTACTAGGAATCATCAAAAATGGGAACACTTTACGTAACACATGCTGATGCTTTTATCGGCAAAGTTGACGAACGTCTCACCGTCAAAGCCGAACAAAAAACTATCATGGATATCCCTTTAATTAAACTAGAAGGAATTGTAGTATTAGGGCGGGCTACTATTTCTCCCGCCGTTGTTAGTGAACTTTTAGAACGTCACATTTGTTTAACATTTCTCACACAAAACGGACGATATTTAGGGCGTTTAGAACCAGAAGTTACCAAAAATATCTTTGTTCGCAAAGCCCAATGGCAAGCTGTGGGAGAATCAGAACCAGCAATACATTTAGTTAGAGGATTTGTGCGGGGTAAATTGAAAAATTACCGCCATAGCTTACTTCGCACTCAGCGAGAATATCCTGATACTGACCTGAATAATAACATCACTCGATTGGAAAACGCGATCGCACCCATCGAAAAAACTAGCAGTATTGATTCCCTCAGAGGCTTAGAAGGTGCTGGTAGTGCAGCCTATTTCGGTTGTTTTCAACAGCTAATCAAAACCCCAGAATTCCGATTTGAAGCCAGAAAACGCCGCCCACCAACCGATCCAGTTAACGCCTTACTGAGCTTTGGGTATTCATTGCTACGTCATGATGTGCAAAGTGCTTTAAATATAGTTGGCTTCGATCCTTATCTAGGATACTTACACGTTGAACGTTATGGTAGACCTTCCCTAGCCTTGGATTTGATGGAAGAATTTCGTCCTTTAATAGTGGATGCTGTAGTTTTGTCGCTGATTAACAAGCGATCGCTAACCCTTACTGACTTTACCACCGAACCGCTCAGTGGTGCTGTGTCTTTAACCAAAGAAGGACTGCATACATTTCTTCGCGCCTACGAACAAAAGAAACAATCAGAGTTCAAACATCCAGTTATGGGAAACAAATGCACCTATCAACAATCCTTTGAAATTCAGGCGAGGTTGTTGAGTAAATACCTGATGAACGAAATCGATAAATATCCCCCTTTAGTTCTCAAATAACTTATGATTTTTCCCCATTCCCAATTCCCAATCCCCAATTCCCACTCCCTTCATGTATATTGTTGTCAGCTACGACATTCCAGAAGATAAGCGTCGGACTAAAATCCATTCGATTCTTAAGTCTTACGGACAATGGATGCAACTGAGTGTGTTTGAGTGCAATATCACTTCTACTCAGTATGCTAAACTGCGATCGCGTTTAGCCAAATTGATTAAACCCGATACTGACAGCGTGCGCTTTTATTTTCTCTGTGGCTGTTGTCAGGGAAAAATCGAACGTATTGGCGGAGAACAGCCAAGAGACGAAACAATTTTCTTTGCTGAGTCCCCTTCTGGCTAGGTTTCTGTATTTAAAATGCGCGGAGGGGTAGGTGTACAAATTCCACAGCCCTAAAAAAGTGCTTCTATCCCAACTACAGTAAGGCTTTCAACCCATTAGTCGCTTAATCCTCATCCGCGCAATCTCTGAAATGCTTATCGAAAAACGATTTCAGCCTTTAAATTTTCCTGGCGCTCTTTCCAAACGAATTCTCTAATGCTATGATTGCCCTTGAACCGCGAAACTGCACCTTGAAAACTAAATACAGCTTGGGTTTCAGGCTCTTGCTATTGCAATTCATCAAAATCCCTATTAGGGATTGAAACTAGCTGGGGCGATCGGAAGCGGCAAAAGCTTCACCATTGCAATTCATCAAAATCCCTATTAGGGATTGAAACGAATCAAAGCGACCTAAAGCAATGTCGGTTGCGATCATTGCAATTCATCAAAATCCCTATTAGGGATTGAAACAAAAATGTAAGGCAGCAATACTCTCTTGGCTGGAATTGCAATTCATCAAAATCCCTATTAGGGATTGAAACTAGTATCAAAATCCATTAACTCTTGTTTATATCTGAATTGCAATTCATCAAAATCCCTATTAGGGATTGAAACATCAAGTGCCGAATCACTTTAGGAGGTCAAGAGCTATTGCAATTCATCAAAATCCCTATTAGGGATTGAAACTTAGAAAATTACTAGTGATTAAAATCCCTGGTAGATTGCAATTCATCAAAATCCCTATTAGGGATTGAAACTGAGAGTAGCTTGTATAGTCTGAATCATTCCATGTCATTGCAATTCATCAAAATCCCTATTAGGGATTGAAACATCAACCACTAGCGTGTGAGCGCATCTTTGTTGAATTGCAATTCATCAAAATCCCTATTAGGGATTGAAACGACTTGATCCAGCCGATCGCTGGGAAATCTTTTAATTGCAATTCATCAAAATCCCTATTAGGGATTGAAACGAGCAGTCGCAATTGCAAGCTTCGGTCTACAGTTATTGCAATTCATCAAAATCCCTATTAGGGATTGAAACTACGTCGGGATGCCATAGCAACCGATATCTCATTATTGCAATTCATCAAAATCCCTATTAGGGATTGAAACTCAATGATGACATTCACCTACCAGAGAAATGTGAATTGCAATTCATCAAAATCCCTATTAGGGATTGAAACCGATTATGAAACAAACAACGCTATTCGATTTACAAATTGCAATTCATCAAAATCCCTATTAGGGATTGAAACTATGCAATCATACGGAGAGGATGGCGGGGTGCAAGATTGCAATTCATCAAAATCCCTATTAGGGATTGAAACTGATTTTTGAATATTCACCATCAGTCAATACTGCATTGCAATTCATCAAAATCCCTATTAGGGATTGAAACTTACCAAGAACAGCACCGACATCAATAGGCGTGCCATCAAGATTGCAATTCATCAAAATCCCTATTAGGGATTGAAACTTCTTTTGATTCCCCCGCTAACTCGCTTAAGGCAAATTGCAATTCATCAAAATCCCTATTAGGGATTGAAACGCGGAATTAATCAAAGCGAGAAAAATTGCTAGGATTATTGCAATTCATCAAAATCCCTATTAGGGATTGAAACCAAGCTGCTGGCACAGATCCCGGAGTTCATCAAATTATTGCAATTCATCAAAATCCCTATTAGGGATTGAAACAAATCAATTTATTCCCAAAGAAGAAGTGGGGCAAGTCAATTGCAATTCATCAAAATCCCTATTAGGGATTGAAACACACCAATATATTTGGAGATAGCAACCATAATAATATTGCAATTCATCAAAATCCCTATTAGGGATTGAAACGCTTTCTTTATGGAGGTTTATGTAAATCAGAGAATATTGCAATTCATCAAAATCCCTATTAGGGATTGAAACATGGAAATGCAAAGCAGATACAACCCCAAGTTTGATTATTGCAATTCATCAAAATCCCTATTAGGGATTGAAACTTTCGAGAAGACTCTAAAGCAGAAAGGAAACGGATTGCAATTCATCAAAATCCCTATTAGGGATTGAAACGAGTAATTCTGTAGATTGCCCCTACGGAGAAATAATTGCAATTCATCAAAATCCCTATTAGGGATTGAAACTTTGATAATACCACTTGTACTTAAACCCACTACAAGCATTGCAATTCATCAAAATCCCTATTAGGGATTGAAACATCTCTTATTAAGACAAGTGCCCTTACTCCTCGCATTGCAATTCATCAAAATCCCTATTAGGGATTGAAACAGAAGGAATGCATGGGGAATATCTAAAAACAGGAAATTGCAATTCATCAAAATCCCTATTAGGGATTGAAACAAGTTCAAACCCCTCGGTTGCTGCATATTCTTTAACATTGCAATTCATCAAAATCCCTATTAGGGATTGAAACAGCGCCCCACTGTGGCTATTTACTTTGGAATGGCGATTGCAATTCATCAAAATCCCTATTAGGGATTGAAACCTTTTTTAATAAGCCATTGAACAAAGGTGTTAGGATTGCAATTCATCAAAATCCCTATTAGGGATTGAAACGTATCGAAGCATGTAACGGTATGCAGACACCTCTCATTGCAATTCATCAAAATCCCTATTAGGGATTGAAACCTTTTGCCAGTTCAGTGCTAATGCTTCGCCTGCTATTGCAATTCATCAAAATCCCTATTAGGGATTGAAACAACGCTAAGTTACTAGGCAAGGATGAGCATCTATCATTGCAATTCATCAAAATCCCTATTAGGGATTGAAACGGACAACAGTGCCCAATGTGGGAGCCACAATCATGAATTGCAATTCATCAAAATCCCTATTAGGGATTGAAACGAAGCTCTTAATCCAATTGCTTTAGCTGCTCTTACATTGCAATTCATCAAAATCCCTATTAGGGATTGAAACACCATCAAAATCCCTATTAGGGATTGAAACTAAAACACAAACTTTGTATCAAAACGATGATACAGATATGTCTATTAATTCCTGTGTCATGTTTATCAACCTCAAAATTTAATCATGCTAATTTGAATATAACAAATACTCATCTTTGATTGATAGAGCAGGTAAGATACCTGCTCTTGTTTAGACGGTATACTTCACTTCTTAGCCTGTATCACTTGCAAACTACCACCTGCATACAAAGTTGGCTCACTCACATCAAACCCAACCTCATTTAATAATCCAGCCAAATCAGTTTTCAACAATTGCCAAGCTGTTTTTGTTTCAAACAACAACAAAAATAGCGATATCCCAGGCCAAAATATTGGATTTGTAGGAGCATGAAAATCCACCAGCGTAAATACCCCTCCTGACTTCAACACCCGATAAACTTCATTAATAATTTTTTGTAATTGCTGAGGCTCCATCTCATGTAATGCAACGCTAATATGCACCACATCAAACAGATTATCTGCAAATGGCATCTCCTCGGCAAAAGCTTCAACATAAGACGCTTCAGGAACATTTAGCCGCGCCCGTTGCAAAGACTTAGGTGAAGCATCTAATCCTGTAACATTTTGTGAAAGTTTTACTAAAAATTGCGTAGTTTGACCACTACCGCAACATAAATCTAAAACCTGAGTATCTGAGTGAATTATTAAGCCTTGCAAAGCAAGTTGCCGAAAACGGGCTTCACCACCTAAACTTAAGGCTGCTAAACGAGAGATACCATCATAAAGCCACTGATAGCGGTAACTCCAATCCCTTAAAATTGTTGCCATTGCATATTTCCTTGCTATTAAGCTTTATTATTTAATAAAGATATATTGTTAACATTAGTAAAAAATCTGAAAAGATTGGGGGAAAGTAACAGCTATGGGTCGTGTAGGCGTATTATTACTCAATCTCGGTGGCCCTGATAAGCTAGAAGATGTTGGGCCGTTTTTGTATAACCTATTTTCCGATCCAGAAATTATTCGCCTACCGTTTCGCTGGTTGCAAAAGCCCCTAGCCTGGTTTATTGCCTCACGGCGAACCAGAACATCTCAAGAAAATTATAAGCAAATCGGTGGTGGTTCCCCACTGCGGCGGATCACAGAAGCGCAAGGGGAAGCTTTAAAAGAACAGTTAGGTCATTTAGGACAAGAAGCCAATATCTATGTGGGAATGCGTTATTGGCATCCTTATACAGAAGAAGCGATCGCACAGATCACGCAAGACAATATAGAACACCTGGTAATCTTACCACTATATCCCCAGTTTTCTATCAGTACTAGTGGTTCCAGCTTCCGGCTTTTAGATAAACTTTGGCGTGAAGACCCAAAACTTCAGCCCATTGAATACACCGTTATTCCTTCTTGGTACAAACAACCGGGCTACCTCCAAGCAATGGCCCAACTCATAGCCCAAGAACTTGAGCAGTTTCCTAATCCAGACGAGGTTCATATATTCTTCAGCGCTCACGGCGTTCCGAAAAGCTACGTTGAAGAGGCTGGCGACCCTTACCAGCAAGAAATTGAGGAATGTACTGCTCTAATTATGCAGACCCTCAATCGTCCCAATGCCCACACATTAGCTTACCAAAGTCGTGTCGGCCCAGTAGAATGGCTCCAACCGTATACTGAAGATGCGCTCAAAGAACTAGGCGCACAAGGCGTTAAAGATTTAGTTGTCGTGCCTATTAGTTTTGTCTCAGAGCATATTGAGACATTGCAAGAAATTGATATTGAGTATCGGGAAGTAGCAGAAGAATCAGGAATTCACAACTTCCGCCGCGTTCCTGCTCCTAATACCCATCCAGTATTTATTAATGCACTTGCAGACTTAGTGATGGATGCGTTGAAAAATCCCAGTTTCAAGCTTTCGCAAGCTGCCCAAATGAAAAAAAGGGTGAAAATGTATCCCCAAGAACGTTGGGAATGGGGTCTAACCACTAGCGCTGAAGTCTGGAATGGTCGGATTGCCATGCTAGGCTTTATTGCCTTAATCATCGAGCTAATTACCGGTCATGGCTTTTTGCACATGATTGGACTTTTGCAATAAAGGGAATTGTTAATTGGAAATTGTTAATTGGGAATTGGGAATTGGCCATAGTTTATTATCATTGTCTTCCCCATTCCCCATTCCCCATTCCCCATTCCCCATTCCCCATTCCCCATTCCCTATCCCCTTGTGTGATACCAGTCATACCACTGCTTGGCGCTACGAACTGCAAACCAGAGCAGTATTAAAGCAATTAATCCTCCTTGCCAGGGAGCATCAAAGGCAAAAAGTACTAGAGCAATACACAAGGTATCTTGAAGAAATACTGCCCACAAGGGTAAGCCACGTAATCGATAGAACCAACCAACTTGAACTAGCTGGAGTACTAAAGCTAATGAACCGCCAACACAGGCAATCAGCCAGTTTGGTGTTGCTGTTGCATTAGCTACTGCTAAACCCATAATTGCCCCCACAATGGGAGACATGAATAACTGAACTAGTTGTATTAATCTTTGCCCCCATAGCTTTTTTGAGGCTAATAATTCAACTAAAGACCAAAAGCTGAGGCAACCTAACAATATTGGTGAGGAAATGTGAGATAAAATCGGAACTTGTGACCATAAGTTACTACCTTGCAATAGTCCAATAATTAGCAAAGGTATGCCTATTCTCATTCCTGCTGCGGCAGATGCAGAAAGTGTGGCTAGGATTTCAATCATTAAGGTACTCTTAGGATTAACAAATAAGTAAGTATTTGTTATGTATACTACCCAGTGTTAAGAATAATTCCAGCATCAAACATCCAGTCTTCAGCAATGCAATACTAAATATTTTTGGTATTTTTATATATCTTTTTTAACGTGGGTTAAATGGTTCATATAGTATCCGTCTAATCAGCCTTTCGGTTAAGACAAGAGACGCGATAAATCGCCGTCTCTACAAAGGACTGCTTATTGTTTATTTCTTGAATCAAAAGTTTGTAGTCAGCGCTTAAACGCTGACTACAAGCCAATTAATCCTAAATTCCCAGTCGTTGATAAATTTCTTCTAAATGCTGGAGATGCTGCTGGGGGTCGAAACAAACTTCTAGTTCTGCTGGAGACAACTTTTCGATAACACGAGGATCTTTGCTAATCAAGTCCTGGAAATTGCCTCCTGGCTTGTTCCAAGCGGTGTGAGCGCTTTCTTGAACGATCGCATAAGCTTCTTCGCGGCTGCTTCCTTTGTCTATTAAGGCAAGTAGCACTTTTTGGCTGAACACAACGCCACCGTAGCAGTTGAGATTTCGTGCCATGTTCTCAGGGTAGACCAATAGGTTTTTCACCAAGTCGGTTATTTCTGATAACATAAAATGCGTCAAGGTGCAAGCATCTGGCAAAATTACCCGTTCTACAGAACTGTGGGAAATATCCCTCTCGTGCCAGAGAGCAATGTTTTCTAAGGCTGCACCAGCATGACTTCTCACCAGTCGCGCCATCCCCGTTAGCCGTTCCGAACGAATGGGGTTACGTTTGTGTGGCATGGCTGAGGAGCCTTTTTGACCTTTGGCGAAGAATTCTTCAACTTCCAAAACGTCTGTTTTTTGCAGATTGCGAATTTCTACAGCAAAACGTTCGATGGATGCCGCTACCAAAGCTAATTGTTGCACATAGTCGGCGTGGCGATCGCGGGAAATAACTTGTGTTGAGGCCGTATCGGGTTGGAGTCCGAGTTTCTGGCAAGCGATCGCTTCTACACGGGGTTCAACATTGGCATAAGTTCCCACTGCACCAGAAATCTTACCCACGGCAATAGTTTGACGGAGAATTCTCAAGCGTTCTTGATGTCGCAACACTTCTGCTAACCAGCCAGCTAGCTTAAAACCAAAAGTAATCGGTTCAGCGTGAATACCGTGCGATCGGCCAGCCATCACTGTATGACGATGTTCCCGTGCTTTTTCACGAATTACCTGAATCAAATCTTCTAGACGTTGCAATAATAGATCCAGGCTGGCAACCAATTGCAGTGCTAAAGCTGTATCCAAAACATCCGAACTGGTTAAACCCAGATGAATATAGCGTCCGGCATCACCTACATATTCGTTGACATTTGTCAAGAAAGCAATGACATCGTGGCGGACTACAGCCTCAATTTCTAACACCCGCTTGGGGTCAAAATCTGCCTTAGCCTTAATTTCTTCAACTGCCTGAGATGGAATGTAACCCAATTCAGCTTGAGCCTCACAAACAGCAATCTCGACTTGCAGCCAAGTTTTTAGTTTATAGGCTTCACTCCACAGATTAGCCATTTCGGGCAAAGTATAGCGCTCAATCACAGTTCGGCACAGAATACAACCGTCATATTTTACAGTTTAATTAATGTAGATCGCTTTTTAGTGTTACTTTTTGCTCAGGGGCAGGATTAGTTTTTGACTCAAAAGTGATGATGCTAATCCTACCGTCAGCTTCCATATATGCAAACTTCACGTCTGCTAAAAATTCCACACCTTGCTGACGTAACTTGCTCATCAACTCATCATCTGTGATTAATTCTCGTTGCAAATGACGCTGAATCATCCGACCATTTTTTACCAGTAGTAGTGGTGGCTGATTCAAGAAACGTTGAAACTGGGGTATTTTGTAGCCTAACCAGTTCAACAAATAACTCCAAAAAATCACTGTTCCTACTAGGATAGCGCCTTCAGTAATTGATGTATAATTACTTGCCATAGCATTTTGGGCAGCTTCAGCAAATAGCACAACTACGAGTAAATCAGTAATTCCTAGTGTTCCTAGTTGTCGGCTAGGAAGGAAACGTAACACTGAGAATAGTGCTAAGTATACCAACGAACCACGGATAATCAATTCAAAGACACTGATGCTAGGAACAAAGATTGCCTGCCAATCGATAAAAAACCATTTTTCCATTAGCACTGATTTTTTTCCTTTTTCAATAAACTTCTGGAAAAATCCAGTATCAGGTTATTTATCTGCGATCTGATTTCATAAAACTGAATTTTATTAGAGTTTAAATACTTTAATATTTTTCAGATTCATAAACATATAATTCCACTATTAAGGGATTAATATCGCTGATTTCTTCTTCTATTTTTTAACCGCTTGGTTTTTTTGAAAGACTGGAATAAGCGATTAATCAAGTTAGAAGGTGGCTTTTTGTTAGTGGAGGATTGCCTAGTTGGAGCCTTCCCATTATATTCCGTGTTATCAGATAAAGGGATGGCATGTTTCGTTGGAGTTATGCCGCTTCCATACCTTCTAGCATAAACTTGGGTAAACTCAGCACCAAAGAAAAGAATCTGTGCGGCATAGTTAACCCAAGCTAAAATCACCACCAGCGAACCAGCAGCCCCATAAGTTGAGCCAAAACTGCCATTACCTAAATATTGTCCTAATAAAAATCTTCCAATAGAGAACAAAACTGAGGTGAGAGAAGCTCCAACTAAAACATCACTCCAAGCAATTTTGACATCTGGTAAAACTTTAAAAATTAGTCCGAATAAGAGTGTAGTTATAGCAAAAGAGAGAAGAAAATTGACAAGTTGCCAGAGAAAATCAACACCTGGTAACAAGTTGCTAAAGTATGTTACTAATGTTGTCAAAACTGTACTAATTACCAGAGAAACTAATAGTAAAAAGCCAATACCTATCACCATTGCAAAGGACAAAATTCGCAGGCGAATGATGTTAGTTACGCCGCGTCCGGGTTTGGGTTTAACTTCCCAAATCGTATTCATGGCATCTTGCAACTCGGTAAATAAACCTGTAGCACCCACTAGTAGAACTATGATACTAATGATAGAAGCGATCGCTCCTGTCTTTGGTTGGTTAGCATTCTGTATGGCTGATTCGAGAAACTTTGCGCCTTCTATCCCGACTAAACCTTGAATTTGTCCGACAATTTGACCCCTTGCCGCCTCTTCTCCAAATACTGCCCCTGCGATCGCAATTACAATAATTAACAACGGTGCAATAGAAAAAATCGTGTAATAAGCTAACGCCGCCGCTAACCGTGACGCTTTATCCTCACTCCATTCTTTGAATGTCTCTTGGAATAACTTCCCAATCGCCTGCAAATTCATCCAACCAGTCTCCTTGTAAGAGGATATCGCTACACTTACTGATATATTTGATACTTTTTTATCTGAGTAGCGAATCCCCCCAAGGGAGTTTCTAAAGCGTCCTTGAGGAGGAATTTAATTCGAATACTAGACCTCTTGCAAAAAGCACTTTTGCAAGAAGTGGGAAAAGGGTAAAGGTTAAAGGGGAAGGGGACAATAGAGAACCTTTCCCCCTTCCCCTTTTCCCGACTTATGCAAGAAGTCTACTGTATGAGTGAGCGATCGCGCCAATTAGCGATAATAGAAATGTGCTACAGTTACCTAAAAGCAATGACACAAACGGCAGCAATTACAGAAGCGATTACCACTCTTCAGGATGCAGAAAATCGATTCGCTTTTGTCCGTATTGAAGACGAGCAATTTTTCCCAGAGTGGTATCAAGAATATTGCCACCACGCCGTGGTGGAAAGTCTTCTTTGAATGAACATTCTCTACAGTTGTGGCACTGTCATGGCTCCCAGCAATATCAGAAACAGTACTAACCACAATTTATGTCTCCGTCCTCTAATGTGCCGATAGTCTGGAACCTGCTGCAACTGTTCGATGAGATTGTTCATACTTCCAGATTGTCAATTTCCCATCGCCTCCCAATAAGTATTGTCATTTTTCTCTGTTTGTATGAAAGCACCCTGCCTCCCCGCTTTTCGGGAGGGGATTAAGGGGTGGGGTTCAATGACTGTGGGAAGTTGCTATATTTTTTACTCCAGATGTCTAAGGTTCGCTTAATTTTTAAGACAATCGCTACAGGCTACAACTGAACGCTAGACAATAACATTACTACCAACTACCAGATTAGTCGCAGTGAAATTATCTAAAGTTACAAAGGTATAAAACGTTTCACCAATACCATAGTAGGCAAACTGAACTTGTGTAGAAGTATCCGATTGTACAAACCGCAGATAACCATCTAAGACTGGGTTACTGCTACTGTAGCCCCGACTCTTAAACAAGTCAGTAAGAATTAACTTATCCTCGCTCTGATTAAAGTCGGCAATTGTATCACTATTGCTCAAGCGTTGGTAAACAAACTGGTCATGACCGCTACCACCAGTTAAGGTATTAGCATAATAACCACCAATGAGGATGTCATCACCATCACCACCAACAAGAGTGTTATTATTATCGCCACCAATCAGGCTATCGTTACCAGCACCACCGATAAGGCTATCGCTACCAGCCCCACCAACGAGGGTGTCGTTACCAGTACCACCGATGAGGGTGTCATTACCAGCAGCACCACGCAGCAAATCGTTGCCACTTTTACCATCTATGCGGTCATCACCTTGCTGACCATTAATAACATCTGCTGAATTGTTAAAACCATCGACATTATTGTTTAGGTCATTGAGAAAGGTGACTGTATTTTTGCTGAAGATGGTGCTTTGAGTGAAATTGGCATTGAAGACATCAAAGCTGTCACTAATTGTACTCTGACCATCAAAAAGTATATTACCAATGCTGGAGAGGTTATCTAGGTTTTCTAAAGCAAAGTTTTGCAGGATAACTTCGTCATTAGCCACACCATCAAAGGTAATTTCTAGATTGTTACCATTTTGGGTGAGTAACAGATTTTGGGCTGTCAATCCAGCACCTTGAAATTTGAGGATATCTATTTTGGCAATGATTGCTGCTGAGGGATTTGAGCCTTTACCTACACCGCCGAAATAGGTGATAGTATCAACACCATCGCCCAAGTTGTAAACAAATTTATCGTTGCCGCCGCCACCAGTTAGGATATCATTACCTTGATTACCTGTGATAGTATCATTGCCAGGTTGAGCATTAATTATATCACCGTAATTTGTGCCCACTAAGTTATCAGCGCCATTAGTTCCGTTAATACCATTGAACTCTAAAGCACCAATATCAACTGTACCCCTAGATATTCTGTCAAATCCAACACCACGTTGGTCGTTTTCGACACTAGTAGGAACTAAGGAATTTGCGCCAGCGTTAATAGCGGGACTATCTGCAAGTAAGGCGTGAGTTAAGGTTGTACCACCGTTATTTTGCAGTGGGCTAAGTCTGGGATCAATGGGATTGACGCTAGTGCCTACTAGGGTGCTGGTGGTAAAACTTGTGCTACCGGTGCGATCGCCAATTAGGTTGTTCCCGGAGTCAATGAAGCTACCCGAAACATCAATTGAGTAAAAACTCCCTTCGCCATACTCGTTACTAGGTTTGTCGAAGTTACCTGCAATAATAGTGTTCTCAACAATGACAGTACCATCTGATAAATTGACAATACCTCCACCATCCGCATCTCCTATGTAGAAATCAGATGCAGTGTTATTAGTAATGGTACTGCTAGTGAGAGTGAGGGAGCCTGAGTTAGAAATGCCGCCACCATAAGAGTAAGCTCTATTTCCAGAGATAGTGCTATTGGTCAGGCTGAAAGTGCCACTGTTATAAATGCCACCACCATTTTGTGCAGTACTATTGAAGACAGTACTATTGGTCAGGCTAACGCTGCCAGAGTTATAGATTCCGCCCCCGTAAGTAGGAAGAGGGTTAGGGCCATAGCGCTCTAAGCCACTGGCATACAAACTATTATTAGAGACAGTGCTGTTAGTTAGGCTAAGAGTACCTGTGTTAAATATACCGCCACCGTAGGCAGAAGAATACTGAGTCCTCGCACCATTGCCAGAGACAGTGCTGTTAGTTAGGCTAAGGTTGCCTGTGTTGAATATGCCTCCGCCTAACGACGACCCACTATTGCCAGAGACAGTGCTGTTCGTCAGCCTGAGAGTACCTCTGTTCAATATGCCGCCCACTGCTCCTTTATTGTTAGATACAATGCTATTTGTCAGGTTTAGACTGGTATTACTATCAAGCGAGATACTACCATATACAACATCATTAGCATTAGTAACTTGCAAGCCATTAATGCTCACATCTGTCCCTGTGCCCGATATCTCGAATACACCCGAAGTCTTGTTTCCATTTATGGTCAGCTTAGATGCCCCAGTCCCTAAAATGGTGACATCATCGGTAATGCTTAGTGACCCAGATGTGAGGGTGATAATATCTGGGGTAGCATCGGTAAACACGCCCGCAAAGGTAATTATATCCGCTCCAGGAGTAGCATTAGCATTGAGAATAGCCTGCCGCAACGAGCCTACCCCTGAATCGTTGGTATTAGTTACTACTGTGTCAGTATTAACAGGTGGTGGGCTAGTGGACTGCACTTCATAAGCACCGATATCCACTGTAGCGCCGGATATCCGTTCAAATTCAGCGCCCCTTTGGTCGGTGGTAGCACCAACTAGGCGATTATTTCCGGCATCAATGGCGGGACTATCTCCAAGTAAGGCATGAGTTAAAGTTACACCGCCATTATTTTGCAGTAGACCAAGTTTTGGGTCAATTGGGCTGGCGCTAGTTCCTACTAGGGTGCTGGTGATGAAACCATTGCTACCAGTGTTATTACCAATGAGGTTATTGCCGGAGTCCTTAAAACTGCCAGTCACGTCAGGATTAATGATATCGGAAATAGATTTGTCGGAGTTGCCTGCAATGAGAGTGTTCCCAACAACAAATCTTTGAGTATAATTGAAAACACCTCCACCATTACCAGTACCATTGCTATCCGAATCTGATGTATTATTTGTAACCGTAGAATTTATGAGGGTGAGAGCGTCTGCGTTATTGTAGCTGCCACCATTATAGATACCACCGCCATTTTCTAGCGACTTATTGCCAGAGATGGTGCTGTTAGTCACCGTAGCTGAACTGGAAAAATAAACATAACCTGGGTTAGCGATACCGCCGCCGAATGATGCCTGATTGTCAGAGACAGTGCTATTGTTCAGGTTGAGGATGTTGCCATTATAGATACCACCGCCACCCTGAGACGCACTATTGCCAGAGACGCTGCTATTGTTCAAGCTGACGCTAGCAGACTGATAGTTATAGATACCACCACCGCTCCCGGATGCTGTGTTGCCAGAGACGCTGCTATTGTTCAGGCTGAGAATACCTGCGTTAGAGTTAACGATTCCACCACCATTTTGAGACGTTGTATTGCCAGAGACTGTGCTGTTAGTTAGACTGAGAACCCCTGAGTTAACGATTCCACCACCATTCTGAGACGCTGTATTGTTAGAAACAGTGCTGTTCGTTAGGCTGAGGATCGTATTATTATCGATCAAAACACCGCCGTTGTTACCATTAGCAATAGTCAAGCCATCAACGATCGCATCTGTACCTACTCCCAATATCTCGAAAACTTTGGAGGCATTATTCCCACTGACTGTCAACTTAGATGCCCCAGTCCCCAGGATGGTGACGTTATCGCTAATCGTCAGTTGCCCAGAGGTGAGGGTGATTACGTCTGGAGTTGTATCAGTAAACACTCCTCCAAAAGTAATTGTATCTTCCCCAGTACTAGTATTAGCTAAATTAATTGCCTCTCGGAGTGTAGTAATATCGTTGTTCGGATTGCCATCATCGGCATCTCCGGTATCATTGACGGTAAACGTCGCCAGTATCCCCGCATAAGCCTGTCGCGTCGCTTCTGCAAAGGCTAAATTAACTTCCATATCAGTGGTGCGGACTTCTAACTCCCAATTACCACCTAATTCTGCATTCCCAATCCGCCGACGGGAAGCGGCAATATTTGCTCCTGTGAGTTGGTGCAATTTGGCGACAAATTCTTCCCCCGCATCACCCGCAGCCACATTGCAACCATAGATGAGTAAGTTACAGGGGCGATCGCTTTTGGCAGAGGCTAGAAATATCTGCTGCCATTGTTGAAGTTGCTGGCTGTATTGGTCGAGGGTATCAAGTCCTAAATTGGTGTTACCCAATTGTAAGCAACCTGGTGTACCGTGGCACACAATATGAATATTAATCAAATTTGAGCGATGTCTACCAACAAGCTGCTGCGCGTCTACGTAACTTTTCAGAATACCCGTAATTTGTTCAACACCGTTCTGCGTGGATTCCAGGCTGAACACTTGGGTATTCTCAAGCACGCCATTGACTAAATCGCTATAGTCTTCAACCCCCATGTCGATAAAGACTAGATTATGGCTGTAGGAGGTGCGAGTTGCGGGATTTGCTTGGAATTGTGAGGTATGTAGCGGTACCATTTTTTTACCTCGAACTAAGGTTATGAGGGAAACTCAAACCGACTTTAGCCTTGTAATTACAGGATTTTCACACAACTACTGAGAGTTATAAAACTATATATTTACTAATTATTTTCCCTTTCGTTGCTATCATCTAGCAAGTTGACGCTTTTGTAAAGTCATAAAACTATGTAATTTTACTAAGTTACTTCACTCCCATCTAGCACGAGTATCAAAAATTAGGTTTTATACTGGTTCATCAAAAGCTAAAATTTTTGCCCATATACTCGGCTTATCAAGTTTTGATGGGAATTGTGCTAGATATTCAATTGAGAAATTGGGATTGGAATGTATAGTTTTTCTGAAAATGACTTTTATAAATTGACAAATTTATTACACAATATTATTGAATAATCAAACCGAAATACTTATTGCCAACTTTTCGCAGATATTAATTTTTTAACAGTGTTAGTTATGCAAAATCATAAAATAGTATAAACAATAGCATGGAAAAAAGTGTTATTAATGCCAGTCTTTCTACTCAGAACCTAACCTTTCGTCCGGGTGATACTCCTGTATCATTTGAGGTAGTTGTCAATAATGACAGCGATCGCTTTGTCAATTTTCAGGTAGAAATTACCGCCGCCGGAGAAACCCGGAACACTGGATATCGCTGGTATCGACTCGAACCAGAGGTGGCAGCAGCTAAACCACCAGGCAGCAGCACCATCTTCCAAGTCTTTATATTTAATACACCGATTCCGGGATTTGTCGGTACTGTCAACTTGATGGTGAATATTTTTTCACCCCAATTAGCACAACAGTGCAGACTTGTGCTGCGTCTGAAAATCGAGCGAGACAACAGACCAACCCATTTAAGTGTAGAATTGCCAGTGCGAGAGTTCCAAGTTTATCCCCGCAATTCGATAGATATACCAGTACGGGTGCGGAACTTGGGGCAACAACCAACTGAGGTGGTACTACGTTTTATCGGCGTAGATTCGTCTTGGCTGACAAATAGTGCAGAACGCCGATTATCTCTTGAACCAGGGGGATTAGCAGAAGCCACATTTCAATGTCAACCTCCCTCTGTAGTGCAAGCGCCCAGTCAAAATTACCCTTTTAATATTGAAGCTGTTAGCAATAATGGTTATCCAACCAATGCTGAAGGCAATATTGAAGTCTTACCAGTGGGTTTTATAGATTTTACCACTACCCAGAAACACCTGAAAATCCCTAGTAAATCGTCATGGTTGCCTGACTGGAAATCTGATACAGCTTCCTTTGAATTATTATTTAAAAATGCTAGTAACCTCAACCAGCAAATTAATGTGCAGGTACAGGGACGAGACTGGCGAAAATGCAGTTTCAAAAAGCTTCCAGAAGATGCCAATCTTCATTTAGGAGAAACAAGTAAAGTCATCCTCGATGTGAAAACAAAACGTCCTTGGGTAGGAATCGGCAAAACTCTACTATTAGAGGCGAAATCGGAATTATCCGACCAACGTTTAGGGAGTACAGACCCAGCCACGCAGACATTAGAAGTAGAGACTCTGCCAATTATACCTCTATGGCTACAGCTAGCTGCGATCGCACTCTTAGCCGCACTCCTAGCATTAATCCTGCAACCAAGAGATGTAATGCATACACGTTCTGTCAACTCAGTACGTTTTAGTGGCATTGGTTTATCAGTGGTCAGTGGCTCAGATGATTGTACATTAAGACTTTGGAGAATTAATTCTGATAACTTAGACCCCGATAATAGCGCAACTTATGCTGGGCAGCCAGATGCTTGCGAACAACGACAACAGCCTAAAGGTTTGATGGCAATTACCGATGATGCTGTAGAAGTCTTACGCTTCATGCCATTACAAAACGATCGCGTGGCTGTTGGTCTAGATAATGGTGTAATTGAACTTAGAGATGCACCATCAGGCCAAAAAATTAGCGAACTTCAAGACCTTAAAGATCCTAAAGCAAAAGGCGATCGCGTTTTTGACTTAGCCTTTACTTCAAACTCACTTAATTTATTCAGTGGTTATGGCAGTGGTAAAGTTAGATTATGGTCAAGATCAGCGCCTAACAGCGATTTTCTGCCAGAACCGCAAGTTATCGATGTTCAAAGTAGATTGAAATTATCAGGTTTCCAAGTCCGGGCATTAAATCTTAGCCCAGATGCAACAACTCTAGTAATTGCCGGAAACTTTAAGCGTTTCATTTTGTGGCAATGGAATCCAGTCCAATCTGATAAACAATTAGCAACTTTATCAGTGCAAAATCTAGAAAAACTAGATCCATTAGTTGGGCGTGAAGACTATATTTGGGGATTAGCTTTTGTTCCTAACTCGGCAGAAAAAATCATCGCCACCTCCGATTCTGCGGGATTCATTACCATTTGGAATTTGAATCAGTGCCAAACTTCCAAAAATCCGAATCCACTCGAAAAAGTAAATGAACTTAATTGTTTGCCAGTAGACCGTTGGCCAGCATCAAAAACATCTGTGCGTAGTCTCGCCTTTAGTGATGATGGTAATTTGCTAGTCACTGGTGGCGATGATGGAAGAGTAGTAGTTTGGTATTTAACCCCCGAACATAAACTCGACAAAACCAAGGCAGCAGAAGGTAAAACAATTTACCAAAGCTCTAAAAAAATCAATAGTATCGACTTGAAAACTAATCAAGGAACCATGATTGTGAGTGGTGGTGAAGATTTTCAAGTCAAACTACACCGCATCAAATAAGAGAGTCAATGACATGCAAGCTAAATTCAATCCACTGCAAGTTATTATTAATCCACCTGGAATTCAATTTGGGATGCCAGGAGATACTATTGAACTCTACGTTGTTGTCATCAATCAAGGAGATCAAAGCGCGGTTATTGACTTATATTTTGTTTTTGATGAAGTATTTCAAAATTTAACCGGCTGGTCTAGTTCTCCGAGAGAAAGTTTAGCATTAGCCCCAGGGCAAAATAGTGACGAAGTAAAATTTGAGTTTCAAATTGGCGCAAATGCTCTCCCCGGAACTTATGACTATACATTAGTTGTAGATTCCCCTCTTCATTATCCCCAAAATACACCCATAACCTTCCCCAACCAAATTAAGGTTCTCCTACAAGAACAGACTGCAATTCGGATAAACGACCCGACATTTTCCATTAGACCGAATACCAATCCCAACAAACCGTTAATTTTTAAACCTGGTGAACCTCTGCAAGTAGAGGTGATAGTTGATAATCGCTCTTATCTTGTAGACAGGTTCCGCTTAAGTTGCCCAGATTTGGATGATGACTGGTTTACAATTAATTATCCGGCCACTGGATTTGAGGGGCCAGGATTGATTTCTGATGTGACTGCACTAGAACTAAATCCTGGTAATCAGGGTCAAATATTTTTGAGATTTCACCCCCCTGGGGATACCCTTGCAGGAAGTTATTCTCCGACAATCCGCTTGTATTCAGACAACTCTCCCGACTTAGTATTACTAGATTTGGTATATATTCAAGTTCCAACAAATTATCATCTAAATATAGAATTCAATACCATTTTAGGACAAGTTAGCCGGAGTGTAGGGAAGTACGAATTATCACTAACAAACCAGGGTAATATTGTCAGAGAACTGATATTAAGCTTAAAAAGTCGAGATGAAGAAGAACTATATAATTACAAATTTGATCCTACCGAAGTCAGATTACTACCAAATAAAACTGCTATCAGCAATTTGAGAGTTAAACCTAAACCTTGGTGGCGACAACCTTGGTTTGGTGCTGGGTTAGTAGTCAACTTTCAAGTTGATATCAAAGATCCACAAAATTTACCTCTACCTAACACATTACCTCAAGGGAGTTTGGTATGGAAACCCCGCCCTTGGTGGCAATTTCTTTTGTTGATTGTGGCAATTTTGGGATTATTAGGAGGAATAGGATTTATTATTTGGCGAATTTTAAACCCCGAACCTTTAAGATTAGAAAATTTTAGTGCTAAAGACCCTCAAATTACTGAAGGTGACGAAGTTGCTTTGAACTGGGAAATTTCTCAGTATAAACAATTGCAAAAGTTAGTTCTTACAGCCAAAGGTTCTCAACCTATTGAGCCTATTACCTATGACTTTAGCGGTGGGATTCCTGAAGCCCTGAGTAAGGGAAGTACACCTCTTTGTCAGGTGCAAGAAAAACAAGATTTAATTTGTAGCAACATTAGAACTGGAGTAACAACAAAAGGCGATTACACTTTTAAGCTACAAGCTTTTTATCGTAATGGCATACAAATATTGTCTCCAAAGACCCAAACTATCGAGAAAGAAATTCCAGTAAAAATAGCTGAAAAAGAAATTGCAGAAATCATAAGTTTTCAAGCAGATAAACGACAGTATACAAAAGGTCAAAATATTCTTTTAAGTTGGGCAATTGCCCGTCCGTTATTGTTGGCACAAACTCAAATTACTGGCATTGGAGATGATGGGACATCTTATGGTGAACCAATCAATTATAGATTTGCTCAAGGTAATATCACCGACCCCAAGCTGCAAAAACTATGTACACAAACCAATCAACAACTGCAATGTAAAAATATTCCTTTAGCCGCAAATAGAGCCGGAAACTTCGCTTTTGAAATTAAAGCTGCTTCTAACAATGGAAGTAGCAAATTAAGTTCTAAAAAGACTGAATCTAAAATAGAAATATTGCCGAAGCCATTTAAGATTATTTCTTTCACAATCAACGGGATTCAACAACCAAATCTAGAACTTAATGAAGGCACAACTGCCACTTTGAGTTGGAGAGTTGAAGGGGAAAATATTCAGGTTAAACTTCAGCCATACGGAAATGACGTTCCATTAAGTGGCTCACAAAGCCTTCCAGTCAATCTAGCTTTTCCAACTGAAATTGCGCTGCAAGTTAATGATAAATCTGGTAAGCAACAATCCCAGGAGAGAGGATTTGCTATCAGAGTAATTCCCAAAGTAGTGCCTACTCCCATACCCACCATTAACCCAGTTCCACTTGTGCCACCTAGTAGTAATCCATTTAAGGCTCCTTTACCTCAAAGGCAAGGTTTTTAAATAATTCGTAATTCGTAATTCGTAATGACGCTCGAAAACTCGCTAACGCTACGCTAACGTAATTCGTAATTAAAATGATGACAACAAAATTAGATGCCTTGATTAATTCTCTAGAAGGCATAGAAATAATCACAGATTCTATCCAAGTAGCAAAATTATCTCAGGATTATCACAGCTTTAGCCCGGTGCTAGTGCCGAAACTAGAGGGAAAAGTTGGGGATATAGTTGTGCGTCCCGTTAATGAAACAGAGGTTTTAAAAGTTGCAGCCGCCTGTGCGAAACATCGTGTACCTGTGACAGTGCGGGGTGCGGGAACGGGGAATTATGGGCAATGTGTACCCTTGCATGGTGGTGTCATTTTAGATATGACACGGATGCAAGAGATTCTTTGGGTGAAACCTGGGGTAGCGCGGGTAGAAGCTGGGGTGAAGTTGGCGGCTTTGGATAAGAAAACCAGAGAGATTGGCTGGGAAATTCGCATGGCTCCCTCCACGTACCGTACAGCTACAATTGGCGGATTTATTGCTGGGGGAAGTGGGGGTATTGGTTCGATCCAATATGGGTTACTTGGCGATCGCGGTAATATCTTAGCATTGCGTGTGGTAACTGTTGAAGATGAACCCCGTGCGATCGAATTACGCGGCGATGATGTACAAAAAGTCAATCATGCTTGGGGAATTAACGGCATCATCACCGAAGTGGAAATTCCTTTAGGCCCAGCTTATCCTTGGGCAGAAGTCATTGTCACCTTTGACGAGTTTATGACAGCAGCAAAATTTGGTCAGGCTGTTGGCAATGCTGATGGCATGATTAAGAAGTTGATTTCTGTCTTTGCATCCCCAATTCCCCAATACTTTCACGCCCTACAAGAGTACATTCCTGAAGGGACTCATGCAGTATTTTTGATAATTGCTGAGTCAAGTTTGGAATTCTTACCAGGTTTGGTGCAGAAATATGGCGGAGAAATTACATATAAAAAACCTGCTGAGGAAGCGGGGAAAGGGACACATTTAGCAGAATTTAGCTGGAATCATACAACCTTACACGCTCGGAGTGTAGATACTGGAATTACCTACTTACAAAGTATGTTTCCCCGCCAGAGCAATTTGCAACTGGTAGAGCAGATGTATCATCACTTTGGCAATGAAGTAATGATGCATTTGGAATTTTTTCGCGTGAACGGTGCTGTAGTTCCTGGTGCTTTGCAACTTGTACGCTACACCACAGAAGAACGCCTCAATGAAATTATCCGCTATCACGAAGAACAGGGTGTGAGTATTGCTAATCCTCACACCTATATTATTGAAGATGGAGGCAGAAAAGTTATTGCTCCTGAGCAGTTAAAATTTAAAGAAATAGTTGATCCTTATGGGTTGATGAATCCCGGTAAAAGTAAGGTTATTCAATTACAAAATCAAAATTAGCAAAGGGATTTTCAAGAAGTAAATTATCCAAATAAACGAACCACAGAGACGCAGAGAACACAGAGTGAAGAGGAATAGAGAGATTTTGCTATCGATTTTGAGATATTTTTTTATTTAGAAGTTCCAAACTAGAGAGCAAGATGTATCAGAATTTTTTCTGTATAGTTGTGTAACTCCCTCCAAAAATCTGGCTGTTGAGCGTTTATAATTTGTGGTTTGATTTTAAGAGCCAGTGGGGATAACCCAAAATCCAACATCCCAAAATCGCCCATGATTGAAATTGACGGTTCCTATGGAGAGGGAGGCGGACAAGTTCTTCGTACTTCCTTAAGTTTAGCGGCCATCACTGGCGAACCCATACGAATTACAGGCATTCGTGCTGGACGCAAAAAGCCAGGATTAGCAGCACAACACTTAACAGCAGTTCGGGCTGCGGGTAGAATTTGTAATGCTCAATTGCGGGGTGATGCTTTGGGTTCAACGCTGCTAGAATTCATTCCAGGTAGTGCTGTACAAGCTGGAATTTATACCTTTGATGTTAGTCAAGCACAACAAGGTGGTTCTGCGGGTGCGATCGCTCTAGTTTTACAGACAATTCTCTTACCTTTAGCACTAGCAACGGGGAATTCTCAGGTAACGCTAAAGGGTGGAACTCATGTCAACTTTAGCCCGACAGCGACTTACATTGAGCAAGTTTATCTACCCACATTGCAACGCATGGGTGTAGAAGCCCAAGTCAAGTTGGGCGCTTGGGGGTGGTATCCCCAAGGTGGGGGAGAGGTAGAGTTACAAGTGGATGGTGGTGGTAAAATCGGCGGGATCAACTTGTTGGAACGGGGAGATTTACAACAGGTGCGGGGACTAGCTGTGGTAACAGATTTGCCTTCTCATATTCCGCAACGGATGGCGAATCGTGCGGAGAATTTGTTACGGGAAGCCCATTTGAAAGTTGCTGTACAAACTTTGCGAGAAAGGGGTATCGCACCGGGGGCAGGTATTTTTTTAACTGCTGAGTATGAGAACAGTTTGACTGGCTTTGGTGGATTTGGGCGTTTGCGGTTGTCGGCGGAAACTGTTGCAGAGATAGCTTGTCAGCAGCTGCTTGAGTTTCATCACACAGGCGCACCAGTGGATGAACATTTAGCAGATCAGTTATTATTGCCGGCTGCTTTAGCTTCACAAGAAAGTCATTATCGGGTGGCTGAGGTGAGTAGGCATTTGACGACGAATGCAGCAATAATTGAACAGTTTGGGCTGGCGCAGATTAGGGTAGATGAAGTTGAGAAAGTAGTGTCCGTGATTCCTGTAATTGGTGGGTTATAGCTACATAGAAAATTGCCTCACTTCTAAGGGTCAAAATGAGGCATAGGAACTTTTGTTAGCAGAGAAGAAAATTTTGATACTTTATCTAGAAGTATTTGCAATTAATCCTATAAAAGCCACATTTGTTGCAATAACAAGCAACTAGCAAATTTACAAGGTAACTGCAAGTACGGTTAAGACTGAGTTCAGTCGTTCCTGATACTTCTTATTTATTTAAATATGGAACATAGCCTTTAAGTTTACCTCTGCTAAAGGCATATATTTAGGTTAAGTCAGTTTGCGATCGCAAATACAAAAAATTAGCCATAAGAAATTGAGGTTCTGAACTCCATTAATGCACCTCTGAACTCCATTAATGCACCTCTGAACTCCATTAATGCACCTCTGAACTCCATTA
>NZ_JAVRCP020000050.1:0-46073 GCF_034530675.2 Nostoc sp. DedVER02 | reverse complement strand
CATCTTTGTTGCATTGACCTACACAAATTAATCCACCCTACGTTACGCAGCAACTTTAAAAGACTTGTGTGTACACTATAGGATAATTTGGAGAGGGATTGAGGGTGAGGTTTGATCTTATATTTAATTACGCCTACCTACTTAATCATGCAGGCATCCCTGGAACAACTCTCACAAATTATTGTGTTTGCAGGTTTAGAAACAGCAGATAAAGTAAATTTGCAACCTTACACTCAGGTGCAAAACCATCGTACAGGAGAGATTATTCTCCATGAAGGTGATATCTTACCAGCAAAACTCTATGCTGTTGCCAGTGGAGCAATTCAAGTTACCAAAACAGCAATGACGGGGAAAGAAACGATTCTCCGCGCCTTAGCTGCTGGGGAAATTTTTGCGGCTCCTGCTTTATTAGGAAATGGAATTTCCCCGGCAACTGTAACTGCTGAATCTGATTGTGAAATTCTCACTGTAGAGCGAGATGCTTTATTAAAAGCTATTGGGCAAAATCCTGAAATTGCATTACGAATGTTGATGGTTTTTAACAGTCGAATTCAGCAATTACATGAAACAGTCCACGGATTAGTTTCTGAAAGAGCTATTGTTCGCCTTGCCAGATTAATTCAATATTTTGCTGCCGAATCTGGAACTGAATCTACTTTACAAGGCAAGTGTTTAAAGGTCAAATTATCTTATTATCGTATGGCTCGGAGTAGCGGCATTACTTACGAAGAATGTGTGCGGTTAATTAAAAGTCTCAAGTCAGTAATTGCCTATCGTCGGGGTGGGACGATTATCATCCTTGATGCTGATAAATTAGCTGCGATCGCTTCTGGAGATATAGATTAGATCGTCTGACGAATACAATTCACGGTAATACAGATAAAACCGGTATTTACAATATTGTCTTTGAGGTAGCTCATATAGGATTACTATTTGATTTTTGAACGAAATTAAGTATTGTAGAGTGTGTTAGAACTGAGTTCGTAATGCACTATTATCAAGGGTTTGATGCCGTACTCTCCGCGCTCACATCCTACGTATATTTTCAGCAATCAAACTGGATTCCTATATATAGGGGTAAAAGTAGCGAAGCTGTCACCAGCCGCCATGTAATGCTTGAAAAGCTTGTATAGAGAGCATTTCAGAAAAAATGAGGATATTTGGTAACTCATTGAAATTCTCGTAACAGTAATTTTGAGTGTTTATTTAGTCCTAATATTATTTTGTCAAGGGTTTGAGCTTCTAAATAACCTGAATAGATGCTGATTTATCGGTTATCTTGCTATTTTTGCCGAAATTTTTTACTATCTTATTTTAGCGAAGGTACTGCCGATAAAAGCAGCATTTACACGTAAATAAATATCTGGGATAAGTCTACCTGAAGTCAGCCTTATAGAGTATTTGCTTGGCAATCTGAAAAGGATTAATCAAGCATGATATTTGCTGCACTTATAGTGATTAATTAATATCTTTAATTATTAATTAATATCTCTAAACTAACTAAATATTGCAAACCATAGTACCTGATTTCCGCCGCATAAAACCAGTAAGCCAACTTTAGGAGTTTTTTATGTCCTACCCAAATAAGTTTTTCTCTATTCCAAACCCCATTCATCTGGTCTTCATTGACTCTGCTATCCAAGATATCCAGAACTTGATCGAGGGAGTAGTGGCTGATGCCCAAGTCGTGGTGCTGCATCCAGAAGTTGATGGTGTCATGCAAATCACCCAAACCCTGCAAAACCAACCTCAGATTGGCACAATTCACCTTGTCGCTCATGGTTCCCCTGGTTGTCTGTGTTTGGGTAACGCGCAACTGAGTTTAAAGACTTTAGAGAGTTACGCCCCTGAGTTGAGAACTTGGCGCGAGGCGATGAGCCAGCAGGGGCAAATGCTCCTCTACGGCTGTCATTTAGCCGCAGGGGAGATGGGGGCTGAATTTGTGCAAAAACTGCACCAACTGACGGGAGTAAAGATCGCCGCTTCCACCACCGCCATCGGCAACGCCGCAGACGGCGGCAACTGGGAACTCGATGTCAGGCTAGAGCGGGCTGCCAGCGAGGTCAAGACTGAACTGCCCTTAGCCTTTCGCACTGAAGCAATGGCTGCCTACGCTGGAGTCCTGAATACAACTCCTTCCAGTTCAACCGAGTCTTTCCCCTTCGATTTCAATAGAAATCAGTGGAGGATTCTGACTATCAGTGATTTGTTAGCCGGGATTACCGATCCCGACAATGACTCTTTAACCATCTCCAACCTGACGGCGAGTGCTGGCACTATACTTAATCGAATTGACGGCAATTACAGTTATATTCCCCCCGTTGACTTTTTGGGAGAGATCACCTTTACCTACGATGTCAGTGATGGGCAAAATCCTCCTAGCCAGCAAACTCGCACAGTACAAGTAGTAGAGACAAGTTTCATCGCCGTTTACGATAACGCTCCTGAGTTTAATCAGCTATTCGGAGTCAGCGATCTAATCAAGGTCTATTGGGATTACGATGCCAACGGAAATGTGATCGCCTCAGCCAAAGATCTTTCGCGTCTTGCAAGCCAGAATCCGAACATATTAATTAACGATGTGAGGAGCGCGCCGGAGATCTTTAACGCGTTTGAGCCAAGTCGTTCCTTGATGGCTATACGCGTGTTCCAGGCAAGCAATAATCCACCATCCGGTGACTATACCCAAGATGGTCTTGGTAATCTGTACGCAGCGTCTTACTTCTTCGGTCAGACATCCAATACAGGTGGTACGGATACCGCTACAAATATATTTACTCGTCTGTACATGGACATGGATGGTCCTGCTGTAGGTCTCATCAATCTCAGCAATCCAGAACTCAAATTCGCATTGAAGCAAGGTAAACCCATAACCGAATCCTATGCTTACGGGGTCATTACTCCAGCAAGCATACCAGGCTTGCCTCGTATACCTATAGATGGGGGATCTGTACCATACATATCTTTCTACTATAACTACGTGACTTTGAGCCTAGAGCGAAACGCGCCTCCCGTAGCTACGCCTAAATCATTGTCCTTCCAGGAAGACGCGGGCGACTTCTCTCCGGAGCTTCAATCTACGATTCAGGGAGGTACGGGGCTTTTAGATGGGGTTCAGGATGAAAGCACCGACCCCAACTGGTTATTCTACTATGGTCTTGTCAGAATCGATGGAATTCCGGGGGTACAGGCTTTAGCCCAAACCAATCTTTATTACGATGGAGATCCCTCAGATATTGTAGTTGCTGATACTGGTAATGCGGCTTACCAACATCTGGCTCAGGGGGCAACTCAGACCATCGTTGGGTCTTTTACCGTTCAAGATGACTTTTACAAAACGGCTACTGCACCCCTCACTGTTACCTTCACTGGGGTGAATGATGCGCCCGTCGCTGTAGCTGATACTGCCAGTGGTTTAACCAACACCATTATCGAAGGTTCGGTCGCCACGAACGATAGCGATGTGGATGATGGCGCAATCCTGACCTACAGCCTAAGCGCTTCTGTGGATGGTTTAACCCTCAACGCCGACGGCAGTTACAGCCTTGACACCACTCACCCCGCTTACAGTAGCCTACCTTTAGGTCAAACTCTACCTGTGGTCGCCAACTATCGCGTGACTGACGAGTTTGGCACATCCAGCGACAGCACCCTGACGCTCACCCTAACCGGAGCCTCCGCGCCGAATCGTCCTCCAACGGGTTCACCCACTGTCACCTTACCCAACACTGCGGAAGATAACGCCATCACCATTAATACTGCTGATTTATTGGCAGGTTTCAGTGATGTAGATGGTGATACCTTGTCTGTAGTTAACTTGACTGCTACTAACGGTAGTTTAGTTAATAACAATAATGGGACTTATACCTTCACCCCAACAGCTAACTTTAATGGTGTCGTTAATCTAACCTACGGTGTTAGTGATAGCAAAGCAACCTTAGCAGGTCAAACTCGTAGTTTCACTGTCACTCCTGTTAATGATGCACCTACAGGTTCGCCCACTGTCACCTTAAACAGTACGCAGGAAGATACCGCTATTAATATTACTGCGGCTGATTTATTAGCAGGTTTCGGTGATGTAGATGGTGATACCTTGTCTGTAGTCAACTTAACTGCTACTAACGGTGCATTAGTCAACAACAATGGCACTTACACCTTCACTCCCACTGCTAACTTTAACGGTAATGTCACCTTAACCTACGGTGTCAGTGATGGGACAGCAACCTTAGCAGGTCAAACTCGTAGCTTTAATGTTACTCCTGTTAATGATGCACCTACAGGTTCACCCACTGTCACCCTAAACAGTACGCAGGAAGATACCGCTATTAATATTACTGCTTCGTCTTTATTAGCAGGTTTCAGTGATGTGGATGGTGATACCTTATCTGTAGTCAACTTAACTGCTACTAACGGTGCATTAGCCAACAACAATAATGGTACTTATACCTTCACTCCCACTGTTAACTTTAACGGTAATGTCACCTTAACCTACGGTGTCAGTGATGGGACAGTCACTTTGCCCGGTCAAACTCGTAGCTTTAATGTCACTCCTGTTAATAATGCACCCAAACTCCAAACACCAATAGACAGCGCTGTAGTGGACATAGGGCAAGTGCTGTCCAATGGTATATTCAGTTTCTCCAATAGTGGTTCAGATGCCAACTTCAAAGATCCCGACACCAGCGACACCCTAAGATACTCCTTCACGAGTGCCCCGAACTGGTTGACGGTAACATCAGCAGGGGTGATAGGCGGCACAGTACCCACAACTGCATCAGGTACCTACACAGCAACTTTAACTGCCACAGACCCTTCTAATGCCACTGCCAGCAGTACATTTTCGCTGATCGTAGCCAATAATAGTGGTGGTAATGGGGATGATGTAGTTATTCTCGCTTCCACAGCCCTGAATGGCGGAGGAAACTTCAATGCCAAAGGGGGTAACGATCTTGTTTATGGACGAAACAACGCTGCCGACCAAATTGGTGGTGCCGAAGGCAATGACATCCTCTACGGCTACGATCCGCGTGCTGGTCAAGGTTGGACAACCTCTACTGCCGATGGTGACGATAAGCTCTTAGGCGCTGCTGGTAATGACAAACTCTATGGTGGCAATGGCGACGACGAACTCTTTGGTGGCGATGGTAATGACCTACTCCTGGGAATGAATGGCAATGACCGCCTCATCGCTGGAGATGGTAATGACACTGTGGTTGGAGGTGTTGGCAATGACATTTTGAATGGGGGTTATGGAGATGATATTTTCGTCCTCAAAGCAGGTGAAGGCAGCGATACCATCCAAGAGTTCAGCAAGTTACTCGGAAACATGGATAAGATTGGCCTCGCAGGGGGGCTGACCTTTAGTAATCTAACGTTCTCCGGCAATCAAATTAAATATGGTTCAGAAGTTCTAGCGACCCTAACCGGTTTTAATACTGCTAGCCTGCTGGCGACTGACTTTGTTGCCTATACGGGTTCAACGACTAGTCCTGTATAGTATTTGCTGGAGCGATCGCATTTTGGGAAACTCCAGGTGCGATCGCTCTTGTTTTGGCTCATTTTGACAAATAGGGGTAAAAGTAGCGAAGCTGTCACCAGCCGCCACGCGACGGCTGAAACCTTTGCCCAGACTTGATTACATCAGAATTTTTTGACTTTTTACGCCACTTCAACAGCTACATCTGATTGTGCAAGAGGTAATGGGCTGGGATAACTATCATATGCATTCCTTTTCCATTACTGGTATTGATTACGGTCAACCTCAACCAGACTTTAATGTGCGTTCGGAAAAGACTGTAAAGCTAAGTCAGGTGGTTAAGGGCGAAAAGTCTAAATTCTTCTACACTTACGATTTTGGGATAGCTGGGAACACGAAATTTTGGTAGAAAAAGAACTGCCATCAACTCCTGATACAAATTATCCTGTATGCATCACTGGGAAGCGTGCTTGTCCTCCTGAAGATTGTGGTGGTTCTTGGGGCTATGCAGAGTTACTGGAAATTATTAGTGACCCGTCACACCCAGAATATGAAGAGAGGATGGAGTGGGTAGGTGAAAGCTTTAATCCAGATACCTTCGACCTCAATGAAGTTAATCAAAGGTTACGAGAATTTCAATGAGTTACCAAATATCCTCATTTTTTTCTGAAATGCTCTCTATACAAGCTTTTCAAGCATTACATGGTGGCTGGTGACAGCTTCGCTACTTTTACCCCATATAGAAGCAGTATTATTTCGCTTTCCACTCGCGCTCAAGGATAGCGTAAATAAAATTGTCGTGCCATCTATCTTTAATTAACTCTTTTTCCAGAAGATGACCTTCACGACGCATACCAATTTTTTCTAATACCTTTACAGAAGCAAGATTATCCGCAACACACCAAGACCAGATCCGATGCATTCGTAGTTCTTCAAAACCGAACTTTAAAATGGCTTGTGCTGCTTCTGTCGCATAACCTTGTCTCCAATATTGGGTGTTCAGTTCATAGCCAATGTTTGCTTCCCGCATTTCCGGGTCATTTACACGAATACCACAATTGCCAATGAGCCTATTTTCTTCTTTAAGGACAATAGCTAATTGAAACTTTGTCCTTGGTTGCTCTTTTTGCTCATCAATAAACATTTGAACAAACTCACAAACATCGTTCTCTGTACGATACGTCCAATTGTTGTAACGTAAATATAAAGGATCGGATTGATAAGCTAAAACCGCCTCCCAATCTGACTCTACAAAGTCACGTATTAGCAAACGGCGTGTTTCTAATAACATAATTTCTTAAGCCAACAGAAGGAATCCCCATAAATAAATTTAGGGGATTTAATGCGTAAATCTTTTACAACGTTCACTAAATCTACATTAGCTAGTGGAATAATTAAGTTGCCCGATCAATTTTTTGCACTTCTTCGTCAGATAGTTTCAAGTTGATGGATTGTGTTGAGTCTTCAATGCTGGAAACCTTGCTAGCACCAGGAATTGGCAAAATAGCGGGCGACTTTGAACGCAACCACGCTAGAACGATATTATATACTGACACGCCTTTTTCTTTAGCTAAATTAGCGATCGCCGGAATATCTTGCAAATCCTGATGGCGACGTCTACCGCCAAAGGGACTCCAAGGCAAAAATGTCAATTCTTCTTGTTCGCAATACTTCAACACACCATCATTTTCTGGCTGTCGTTGCCAAGGGCTGTATTGATTCTGCACTGAGACAATATCTACTACATCCCGCGCCCGCTTAATTTGTTCAACGGAAAAGTTAGAAACTCCTACAAACCTAATTAAACCTGCCTCTACAGCTTCTTTCACTGGCGCAAGAGATTCTTCAATAGTGTAATTAGGATCGGGAGAATGGTATTGCCAAACATCAATAGGTTTAGCACCACCCAACGCCTCAAAGCTAACTCGAATTGTTTCGCGTAAATGTTCTGGGTTGCCATTGCTTGTCCAGTTTCCATTGGGGCGCATCAAACCGCCCTTAGTTGCGACAATTACTTGGCTAACATCGCCTTTGTAACTACTAAGCGCCTTATGAATTAGTCGCTCGTTGTGGTGTTTATCAGACTCATCTTTGCAGTAAGAATCGGCAGTGTCAATAAATGTAATACCCAAATCCAAAGCATGATGAATAACTTCGATTGATTCAGATTCAGGAGGACGATTAGAGATTGACATAGGCATACCACCCAAACCGATCGCACTCACAAAGACACCAGTTTTTCCTAGCTGTTTGGTTTCCATGCTTCTAGCTATAGCTTTCTGCCCCAATTATCTACCAGCTAGCCAAAGCTTGTTTAGCGATTTCTCATAAATCCTCCCTAGTACTTAGACTTGGCGATCGCTGAATGGATTTCCAAGGGAATACTCTACTTAGAGGTTAAGTATTATATACACAAGCACTGATGAAAATTGTAGAGGAAACTCGTACACGATTGCAGCTAAAGCATCGACCACTCGGTTATTGGTTTAGTGGCTGGTGTCTTTTTACCGTCTGTTTAGGCTTTTTGTTTTACTGCTTATTTTTTGAGTCTGCTTCAGTTCAAATAACTTGCGATCGCCTCCCATCAAACCAAATTAATTGTGAATTGAAGCGGTTCACTTTGTTGGGAAGTATGGAAAAACTCAAAATCTTTGATCCCCAGGAAGCATACATTCTTACAAAGACTGGTAGCAAAGGGGGGAAAACCTATCAAGTTCTGATTTTAACTGCTTTTGGAGACTTTGCTCTTTTATCCAATGCTAGCTATCAAGATAATCAGGAAGTTACCTTTAAAATTAACGATTTTATCAACTCTGGGCAAACTTCCCTGTTAGTGCGGCAAAATCAGCGAAATTATCTGCTTTTCTTAATTTTATTTATATTCATTATGATGGCGATCGCAGCTTATTTTGCCACATCACCTGTAACTACCTGCACCTTCTATAAGAGCATCGACAAGGTATTTATCGAACGCAAAAGTTTTCGTGTCAACGAAGTGATCGAATATCCACTAGAAAATATTCTGCGTTTTGATATCCAAGAAAAGCAATTTAAATACTCCAAGCTTTATCGGGCTGTAATTGTGCTGAAATTATTTCAGGAAATCCCAATTAATCCCCAATACACTGATGAAAGAAGCGTTAGATATGCAGTTTCTAGGATACACTCTTTTTTAAAGTATTAACAAAAATTACTTATACTACGTACCACTACTTTTATAACCTGAAGTCACAGATCCCTGACTTGAGTCGATGCGATCGGGGATTTTGTTTCTCACGAATGATTTAAGATTGCTATACAGACACGAAAAGCCGAAATTAAGGAAATTTGAGTCACTTTTAACTGAAAGAATTTTCCAACATTCTCCATTAGTATCATTCTTGCTCAACTAAAAATACTCACTTTGTCAGTTTGTCTATTTAAGCTATGTTTGGTAAATAAAATAAAAAGCCAGCCTAATATAAGCGGCTGTTATTCTACACTTGACATAAAGCATTGTGAGTGCTAAGAGACGACTGCCAGAAACCATTGCCCATGTCAGAATCACCCGCCAATCTTGGCAACACGGCTTCCTTGAAGGTGAAGTAAGTGCAGGTGAGTTTGAGTGGCATTTTCAGTGGCATTTTCGCCGGGGAGAACTTGCCGTCAAGCCTTCCCAAGGCCGCGCCTTAATCAAAGAACCCCTTGGTCGATTTTTGGAGCAACAAGATTATCAGCTAGAGCCTGGAGGAGATTATGCTTTTACTATTCGGGCGGAACTTTAAAATAATTCGTAATTCGTAATTCGTAGTTCGTAATTAAAAGTTATGAGTTAGGAGTTGTGAAGATATTAATTCTTAACTCCTCACTCATAACTCCTCACTGTTGATTCAGTGAGACGATTTAAGTATCTTTCGATTAAGAGGATGGCAACAATGTCATCTATCGGTCTTGGAGGCTGTCGCAGACCTTGTGGCAATAGCTTTGTTAACCCTTTGGGTGGGAACATTTGCCAATAGCGATCGCGGGCTTCTAAGGTTGTGTAACGCTCATCAACTAAAATAATACTCAGAGGTTCTGTCAATTCTTGATATAATTTCTGTCTCCACTGCTGGGCTGTAGTTTGGTCGCCCATCACCATCAAGGAAATGGGAAACCTTTGACGCAGTGTTTCAATTGTAGCGATCGCCTCTTTTGCTAACGCAATCTGATGATCGTACAATTGCCGATCCAGTCCCATCACCGCTAAACCACATTTATCCCGACCTGGATCAAACCCCAATATGACTGGTTGCGTTGGTGAAAATTCCCGGGAAGCCATAATCAATTAAAAATTAAAAATTAAGAATTAAAAATGCGATCGCAGCAACTATTTTGACTGCT
This sequence comes from Nostoc sp. DedVER02, assembly GCF_034530675.2. Classification (NCBI taxonomy): domain Bacteria; kingdom Bacillati; phylum Cyanobacteriota; class Cyanophyceae; order Nostocales; family Nostocaceae; genus Nostoc; species Nostoc sp. DedVER02. The sequence continues at coordinate 36,235 of NZ_JAVRCP020000050.1, read as the reverse complement.
GATGAATATGTTTAAATCTTACTAACAACAGTGTGCAAATACTTTTTAAGTACTAAAAATAATTTGTCCGTTGACTATTGCCACTAATTTTACTCTCAATGGCCCGGCTGTGTAAGTGTCTTCTGCTGCGATCGCTTTAATCTCTAAGGGTTGATTGTACTGTCTTAATTGGGCGACAAAGCGCAGAAAAGTTCCCTCTACTTGGACATCTTCGACAATTCCGGCGTTACGGGCCCGAAATTGGGAAGCAGAAATTAGTATTTCTAGCCGTTGCTGTAACTGATAGGATGTCATGGTTTTGGAATCAGCACTAGTTGTAGCTAGCACTGCACCTCCCGAAAAAACCAATTGATTTCGGGCTGTATCAGCAAAAAACTCTATCTGCTTCTCTCCCCTGACGTAATTACCAGCTGAGAAAATTCTTACCACGTATTCTTGACCATCGCTAATCTGCTTGCTCAATTGGTCAATCCTATCTTCAGTCACACGCAGTAGCTCTACATTGGCAGGATTCGCCCCAGGCTCACTTAATCCGAGGTTGGCGTTGCGGTTGGCCTCTTGTAAAAGTTGTACCACTGCCTGACGAGCAGCAGCCGGTTGGTTAACACGAATTACAGCAGCAGACAGAACTTGACCGCGAATTAAGGCCAGTTTACCTAGACGTAGATCGCGGTAGGACTGATAATATTTTTCTAGCCTTGCAACTTCGAGTTCTAGTTGCTCTTGTTGCGCTTCTAATTCTTTGAGGCGCGATTCCCGTTTGGCAATCACTTGCTCTCGTGCTGCAACTTCTACATTCCGCTTTTGAATCAATTGATCGAGTTGGCCAATTTTGCGATCGCGCACTTCTATGGCTTCTTGACGGTTAGCGAGTTCGCGATCGCGTTTTTCAATCGCTGTTTTGGCTTCGTCAATGGCTTTTTTCGCTTCAGCGTAGAGTCGTTGTCGTTCTGTCTTCAATAGTTCAACTGCCGCCTGTAGCTCTTTTCTCTGAGTGGAAACGCTTTGCAACTCATTTATAGCCTTTTGGTACTGAGTTACAACTTGTCCTAGCTGGCCTTGAGTGCGTTGCAGTTGAGTTTGAGTTTGGGCTTGTTGACTAATGGTGCGGTTCAACTGAGCTTGTGTTTGGAGTTGTTTGGTATTCGCCGCTTGCAAAGATTGATTAATTGCCTGCAAGTCTTGTTGTGCTTTTGCTTGGGCAATTCTGGCTTGATTTAGCTCGCCTTCTACCTGGCTTTTCTGAGTTTCTGCGGTCTTTAACTGTTCCCGCTTCTGTCTGAGGTCTGTTTGAATATCTTCTAATTCAAAAACTCCCTTTCGCAAGCCTTCGTCGGCAGCGAATAAAATTCCTAATGTTGATGCTGAAATCAAACCGCCCGTAAAAATAGTTACCACGACAGCAGTATTTTTCGGACGAAGGTTAAAAAGTGAGAGGCGAGCTTTGCCAACTCGTGTGCCGATGCGATCGCCCACGGTGGCAATTACGCCTCCCAGAATTAAAATTGCTGCGATGAGGATGTATCCGGTGGTCATCTTTAGCTACCGAAATCCTTCCAGATACAGCCTACTACTTTTAAGCATTGTCTGGAAAGAAATGGAAATTGGCAATAGCTGAAATTACTCAATTTTAGATTTACCTCTAGCTATTAGTGTCATCTTTCAAAATAAAACACGCGCCGATTCCCCTTTCTTCCATTGATTTTATGTGAATTGCCTACTTAAGGTAACAGGTTTATGCACAGTAATCTTCTTTTTGTGGATAGAAATCATCTTTTTCTCACGCAAATCCCCTAGTAGCCTAGTAACGGTAACACGGGTTGAACCAATTGCTTCTGCGATCGCCTGATGAGATAACTTCAGATCGATAGTGATCCCATCAGCACAAGGAACGCCAAAATCCCGACAAAGAATTAACAAAAAACTCACCAACCTGGAACCCATATCTCGGTGAGCGAGAGTTTCAATCATCATCTCTGTTTGTAAAATGCGCGAAGACAGACCCCGCAGCATTAACATTGATAATTCTGGATTTTCCTTGAGTGCTTGCTCCACTTGTTCAATTGGGGCTGACAGTAATTCCACAGGCGTAAATGCAACCGAATGGTAAAACCTATCCGACTTATTTCCTGTCAGCAATGACAAAACACCAAAAACACTATTTTCCCGAAGCAATGCTACTGTTATTTCCTCTCCTGCCTCGTACACCCTAGAAAGTTTAACAGCACCTTTCAAAAGAAAATAAACTCGTTCGGCAGGATCGCCAGGAAAAAAGATCGTTTTATTGCGTTCAAACGTTTCCACAACTGGCGGAAACGCCCCGGTCGCCATCTGACGAAATACATTTGCTAGGGCTTTATCTTGTGTCACGATCATCTCCCTTCCCCTACCCAATGCCGGAAAAACAAAAACTAATTACCTAAGAATACACCCGAAAAATGAATAAAGCACCGTCAACCTTTCTGTACTTTCCTATACTCAAACAAATCACTTCATAACTGTTTGTTTATAATGATACATAATTGTTGATCCTTTCAGCTACTACTTGTTGATAAGTAGTTCCAATAGCTGTATTAAAAAGGGTTTTTTAAAGAACAAATAAAGATATCTTGAGAAAATCTTTAGGAAAAATCAAGAATTTTGTCACAGCAAACACCCTTCTCAATATTCATTTTTGCAAATCCTGTATAAAACAAAGACAAAACGTGCCTCAGATTCTAGTATGCTCCTAATGATCGATCGCATTAACAATTTCTATGCTGAATCTGACTGGAAAAAATGCTCTTGTTACAGGTATTGCCAATAACCGCTCGATCGCCTGGGGCATCGCCCAACAGCTGCATAAAGCCGGAGCAAACCTGGGTATTACCTATCTGCCAGATGAACGCGGCAAGATGGAGAAAAAAGTCGCGGAGTTGGTAGAACCCCTCAACCCAAGCTTATTTCTTCCCTGTAATGTCCAAGATGAGGAACAGATTCAATCTACCTTTGAGACAATCCGCGAGCAATGGGGGAAGTTAGACATCCTCATCCATTGTTTGGCTTTTGCCAGCAAAGACGATTTGAGTGGAGATTTTAGCCAAACCTCTCGTTCTGGCTTCAACACTGCCTTAGAAATCAGTACCTACTCGCTGGTGCAGTTAAGTGGTGCAGCTAAACCTTTGATGACAGAGGGAGGAAGTATCGTCACCTTGACATATTTAGGCGGTGTTAGAGCAATCCCTAACTACAACGTTATGGGAGTTGCCAAGGCGGGACTAGAAATGAGTGTGCGTTACCTAGCTGCCGAACTAGGGCCGCAAAATATCCGCGTCAATGCCATCTCCGCAGGCCCCATCCGCACCTTAGCATCTTCAGCAGTGGGTGGCATTTTGGATATGATTCATCATGTAGAAGAAGTAGCTCCCCTACGCCGCACCGTCACTCAGCTAGAAGTAGGCAACGCTGCCGCTTTCTTGTGTAGTGATTTGTCCAGTGGTATTACCGGACAAGTTCTATATGTAGATGCAGGATATGAAATTATGGGAATGTAAGATAATTTGGGCATGGGGTATCGAGAATTGGGCATTGGGTATTGAGTATTAGTAAAATTCTTGCCCATGCCCAATGCCCCATGCCCCATGCCCAATTCCCCATTCCCCATTCCCAATTCCCAATGCAAATTAGCAAACTTAATTCAAATTACGACCAGTTAACAAAAACCCCTCGGATTGCCACTGTTCGCCGTACCACTGGTGAAACTGATGTGGAAGTTACCATCAACCTGGATGGTAGAGGAACTTGCACAGCAGCAACAGGCATTCCGTTTTTGGATCACATGTTGCATCAAATTGCCTCCCACGGGCTGATTGATATAGATGTTCAAGCCAAGGGAGACTTAGAAATTGATGACCATCACACCAACGAAGATGTAGGGATTACCTTGGGTCAAGCTTTCAACCAAGCATTAGGTGACAGAAAAGGTATTGTCCGCTTTGGTAATTTTCTTGCACCACTGGATGAAGCCTTAGTTCAGGTAGTGCTAGACTTTTCTGGACGGCCTCACCTCAGCTACGGCTTGCAAATTCCTACCCAGCGTGTAGGAACTTATGATACCCAACTCGTGCGCGAATTCTTTGTGGCGATCGTGAACCATAGCCAAATGACACTGCACATTCGGCAACTGGATGGCATTAATTCCCATCACATTATAGAGGCGACATTTAAAGCCTTTGCAAGGGCAACACGGTTAGCAGTGGAAATTGATCCTCGTCGTGCTGGTTTAATTCCCAGTTCTAAAGGAGTTCTATAAAACCATTTGGGGTATTTAGCATAGGGCATTTGTTATTTACCCAATCCCCAGTCCCCAGTCCCCAAACCCCAATAATTGACACACCGCTCGGTGATGGTTATTATCAGCCTACTAGGTAACTTGTAATTAATACCAAGCTAGTAATTAGTGGTTGAACCGAGATGAAGTCTGTTGCAGATGACCCTGATTCTCAACTTAATACGAGAGACACTCCGCCAGTAGTCCTAACTTCTGAGTTGCGAAAAGTCTATCGTACTGGTTTTTGGTTAAATCAAAAAGTCGTATCTCTGAAAAACTGTTCTTTAACAGTTTACAAAGGTGAAACCTTTGGATTGCTGGGGCCAAATGGTGCTGGGAAAACCACCCTTTTAAAATTGTTGCTGGGAATTATTCATCCCACGTCTGGCAGGGGATTATTATTGGATAAGCCTATAGGCGATCGCAGTGTTAAGCAGCATATCGGCTATCTGCCAGAAAATCCCTATTTATATGACTATCTCACTGGCTGGGAATTTTTGCAGCTAGCTGCTGGACTATTTCAAATTCCCCAAAATGTCCAACGCCAACGCATTCCCCAACTGCTGGAATTAGTAGGTTTATCCCAAGCCGATGCCCGCAAAAAGCTTTTACGCCGCTACTCAAAAGGAATGCTACAGCGTGTTGGCATGGCACAGGCGCTAATTAACGAGCCAGATTTGGTTTTTCTTGATGAACCGATGTCTGGTCTCGATCCTATAGGACGTTACCAAATGCGGGAAATTATCCTGTCGCTAAAAGCTGCTGGAAAGACGATTTTTTTCAACAGCCATGTTCTTAGTGAAGTAGAACAGATTTGCGATCGCATTGCGATCCTCGCTCAAGGTGAATTAATTTGCTCTGGTTCTCTTAATGAACTTTTAGGTGTACAAGACACATATTACGTAAAAGGTCAAGGTGGTGACTGGGAAATTCTCAAAAAATGGATACCCACTCTCAAATTTGAACCTGATGGTTCTTGGCAAGGTACACTACAGGACGATTACTATGATTTTCTCGCTAGTGTTCGTCTGATGGAAGGTAAGATTATTGCCATGAACTTGGCCCGTTACTCCCTAGAAGAGTTTTTTATTCAACAAATCCAAAGAAAAAATAACTCAGGAAATTAATTTCATTACTTAATGGGAAATTATATCCTTGTTTAAGCAACAAAACTCAAACTTTATTTCTCATTTTTGAATTTACTTTCTCAAGTAAACCCACAAAAAACCAGATTACGATCTCTTTTTAAGGTTATTTGTCTTTATTTAATGAACTTGTTCATAATTTTGTTTGAAACTATATGTTCAAATGTAATCAAATTGACTTTCACAAGGAAATATTATTCGTAAGTTCTTTATTGGTTTACAGATAATTTTTTGTAGAAATTTACCATTACTTGCGTAATTAGTAATGTTTGGTGATAATTCATCTATTCAAGTTTGCTTAACTTTAAATTAACTTCACTAAAAATTCAAATTTAATAAACAAATTTCCTCCGGAAAATTACACTTTTCGAGGAAAATAAGAGTGTCGGGGAACTTGAATACTTAGGTATAGTCAAAATAAAAATGTTTAGACAGTACTTTATTGATCGTAGTTTCAGAATCTCAGGTAAATATGCTTAACACAAGTTTGTTTAAATTTTTAACTCAGCCAGTTGTGGGTGCAGCTTTGTTAAGTGCTGTCAATGTCGCTGCGCCATTTGCAAGTCTAGCTCAGGGACAACCATTACCATCAACTACACCATCAACTACACAAACACAATTAGATACTAATTATTCATTAGGAGGCGGTGATCTCATCAGGGTAAATGTATTTGAAGTACCTGAATATACAGGTGAGTATCAAATACCCCCAGGTGGAGCAATAAACTTACCTTTAATTGGCAGTGTATCAGTTCTAGGGTTAACAACTGAACAAGCTGCCGACGAAATTGCCAGAAGATATGCTCGCTTCCTCAAACGTCCCCTAATCTCAGTCAATCTATTATCACCTCGTCCCATCAATATTTTCGTTGCTGGAGAGGTGACACGTCCAGGAGCTTACACTCTGAACCTGAGTGGAGGCGCAGGAAACAATCCAGGTGTACAATACCCCACTGTATTAGCTGCATTGACAACAGCGCAGGGAGTAACCCTAGCTGCCGATGTGACTCAAGTTCAATTACGGCGTAAAATAGGACGTTCTTCAGAGCAAGCCGTTACCATCAATTTGAAAGAACTTATCCAGACAGGCAGGTTAACCCAGGATATTACCTTGCGCGATGGAGACACCATAGTTGTGCCAACTGCAACTAACTTCAACGTGGCAGAATCCCGCAATATATTTGCAGCTAACTTTGCCGCCAGCCAAACCACACCCCGCACAGTAACAATTATTGGTGAAGTTAACCGTCCCGGTTCCTATCTTGTCACTCCCGGTAGCACAGATACCCAGGGGGGCGCAACCGCTAATAGTGGCTCTGCTACTCCCACTGGACTACCAAATGTGACGCGGGTAATTCAACTAGCTGGGGGAATTACATCACAGGCTGATGTACGTAGTCTCAAGCTACGCAGACCTACAAGAACTGGCTCAGAACAAACTATAGATATAAACCTTTGGCAACTATTGCAGAGTGGTGACTCTAATCAAGATATCATCGTGCAAGATGGAGATACAATTGTTATTCCGACGGCAACTGAAATCAACCCCGCAGAAGCTACTCAATTAGCTACCACTACTTTGTCTCCTACACGCATTCAAGTTGGTGTAGTAGGCGAAGTTAAAAAACCAGGGTTAACAGACGTTCAGCCGAATAGCTCTTTAAATCAAGCTATACTGGCAGCCGGCGGATTTAATGATGCCAGAGCTAGTAGTAAAGCTGTCGATTTAATCCGCCTCAACCCTAATGGTTCTGTCACGAAACGGATAGTAAAAGTGGATTTTTCTGCTGGCATTAATGAGCAAACTAATCCCATACTCCGCAATAATGATGTCGTGGTAGTCAACCGATCTGGTGCAGCTAAGACTGGCGATACCGTCAATACTATAACTGGGCCTCTAGGGATTATCCTTAATCTTCTAAACTTGTTCGGACTTTAGTTTTAGATATAGATGTAAATTGGGGGCGTTGAGCAATCTTCCTCCGTCCCCAAATTACACTATCTATGAGTCAAAGCTTAATAGTCAAGAGTGAATATAGCTGTGCTAAACCATTTATTAGAGATAGATGAATGATGCGTTTATAAACGTGACCATCTGTATTCTTGCAAAGAAGTAAGCTACACGAAGCAATCTCTTCTCATAAAAAAGTTGTAGCCTAGAATGGCTCATTTCATACTCCTAAAGATAAGCGAGATAGGCATATCTCGACAACAAGATAAGCCAATACTAGGGTACAGAACTGGCTTAATTCTGGCTATCATTAAGCTTTGGCTTTATTTCATACTATCTTAATAAAAATGTCAGTAAAATTACTCTTGATAAATCATATATACCTAAAGCTGTAACTGAAACTTCTAATTTGCCACTGGTAGGCTTTTTCAAGCTTTGTTTTAGTTACTCTCATCTTATGAGAATGAGAATATTTTAAAAGATAGAAGCGAGAAATTATCTCTATACCTTATTTATAGGAATTTAAGGATTCTTATTATCATAAGAATTATTTAAGTAAATTAACTTATTGATGACAGATATACTATCTTAACTACAGATACCGCGTATACACAGTAGAATGATGTCGAATTGGAAATGATGTCATTTGTACGGTTGCTTAGTGTTCATTCATGGAGTACTTCTGGATACTGACAATTTTCCTTCAGTACTTTTACCAGATATCTGCTATTTTGTGGAACACCAGTTAAAAAAGCATTTCCGCTATATTTACGTGGAAATTCTCAGGTGTAAGTCTGAGAAACCATGTATAAACTTACAAATGGCAGTTATACGACTGTATCCAATACTGAGTTACTTTCTAAGGCTAGAGTTACTGACCGTTGACGATTCAGTTTTTGCAACATACCCTATTTTTCCCTATGATGATTCATGGTTTCGGTTTTCTCAGTTTGAGTGCGTCTCTTGTACTTCCCTGGGCGTTGACAGGTCTGGTTCAAGGGCAGAGAATAACAGAGTCTTTAGTTAGAGATATTCGTCAGTTATCACCTGTCCAGGAAAAAACACTACCCAGCCGCAAGTTAATCAGCCAGGCTGCTCCAACAAAATACTATGTTAGTGGTAACTACGGAGATGACAAAAATAGTGGACTCAATGAAGGCAATCCGTTTAAGACGATTCAAAGGGCAGCAGACCTGACTAACCCTGGCGATACAGTATTAATTATGAACGGGTTGTACACAAACTTACCGCAAGGCGGGAGTGTCGTAAGTATTAGACGTTCTGGAAATCCAAATGCCTGGATTACTTATAAAGCATATCCTGGACATACTCCAAAAATTCAGCACAATACATGGCAGGGCATTGGGTTGTCAGGAGTCGCATATATCAATATTAGCGGTATAGAGGTCAAAGGGGATATTGACAACATAAGTTATTCTTATGCTTATAGTCAGAGGTATAACACATCAAATCCGCGTACAAATGGAGGCTGCATAACCATTGATGGACGTAATAGTTCTGTTCATCACATAAATATTGAGAACAACAGAGTGTATAACTGTGGAGGAGGAGGTATCGCAGTTATGGCAGCTGATTATATAAAAGTGTCTAATAACACTGTGTTTAATAATGCCTGGTATGGTGTCCATGGTGGCAGTGGTATTGCGTTCTTGAACAATCGGAATACTGACAACAACCAAGGATACAAAATGTATGTAACCAATAACAAGGTTTACAACAATCGCCAGTATATTCCCTGGATTGAAGCCGGCAAGATTACAGACGGGAATGGCATTATTGTCGATAGTTCGAAAAATGGTCCCAATGGTGCATATAAAGGAAGGACTTTTATTGCAAACAATATTTCCTACCTAAATGGTGGTTCAGGTATTAATGCCCATGCTAGCGAGCATATCGATATTGTCAACAACACGGTATATGCGAACGGGCAAAGTCCAGAGCTTAATAAAGGGCAATTGTATGCCGGTTTTTCAAATGATGTCAAGATTTACAATAACATTATTCATGGTTACGCTGGTCAAAAAGCGAACAACAACTACCAAAATGTCAACGTTACCTATGACTACAATCTTTATGCTAAAGGTACACTGACCGCGGTAATGGGGCCTCACGATTTTATTGCAGATCCACAGTTTGTCGATCCCTCAAATGCTGACTTTAGAATCAAGTCAACGAGTCTGGCCACAAACCGAGGTTATTATTGGGGAGATTTGAAAACTGATTATGCAGGTAAGCCTCGCCCTATTGCTAGTGTATATGATATTGGAGCATACGAATACCAATACTAGTAAGTCCAAATCATGTATTGTTACCCGATCGTAGTTGCGTCAGATTGAAGCTACCTAGCATTACAAAAAATAATAAGCCTGCTAAGGCAGGCTTATTATTTTTTAGCTAATTAAACACCCATGATATGGCAGTTCAGGTGTTTTCTTACACTGATGATACAAAAGCTCATTTTACACAGAGCTTTTGTCTGGAATACGTTTTTGTGGCTTTACCTTTTTTGGCAAGTCTTGATGAGTAAAGTATTCTTTAGCATAGCTGAAATAACTACTAGACTCATTTTTATCAATGACACCATTCACAACTAAACCTAAGACATTGTGACTCGATCTATGTAGCATTTCCTGAGCAGCAGCAGCACTGTTAGAATCAATCACTCCGGGTCGAGCTACTAACAAAATTCCATCAGTCATTTGACTTAAAGTCAAAGCATCGGCTGCTAAAAGGAGGGGGGGAGCATCAATAATTACAAAATCATAGTTATGTTGAGATGAGAAATTTTCAATTAGTGATGCCATCCGTTTTGAATCAAGTAAAGCAAGTGGGTTCGGAGGTCTAACTCCAGCAGTCAAAACATCAAGGTTATCCATTACCTTAGATACAGCAATATCAAATTCAACCTGATCTATGAGAACCTCGCTCAAACCAACTGAATTGCTTAGTTGCCAGAGATAATGCTGAGAAGGAACTCGCATATCTGCATCAATTAGTAAAACTTGACGTCCTAGTTGAGCGATCGCAGCAGCTAAATTAGCTGAAACTGTAGACTTGCCTTCTTTAGGAACTGCACTAGTTACCACGATAGTTTTAAGCACTTTATCTGAACTCAAGAATTTCAGATTGGCTTGAATCATCCGGTACATTTCGCTCGTTAAAGAGTGGGGAGTATCTCTGACAGCAATTGTTTGAGTTGTTGCTTCGGAATTTGAGTAACGGGAGCGAATCTTTTTAACAGACGAAGGAATAATTCCCAGCAAAGTATATCCAAATACATCTCTAACTTCTTTAAGCGTTTTTAGAGATCTATCTCTCATACCTAATATAAGTACAGTTGTGGTCGCAAAAAATAAACCAAACATCACTCCTAGCACTAAAACAATTATTTTTTTGCCTGCTATCGGCTTTTTGGGCACTAAAGCCTGAGCAATAATTCGGGAACTGGCTGTATTGGTATTCTCGACTAATTGTAATTCTTGAACTTTTTTTAATAGAGTTTGATAAGTTGATTCTGCAACTTCAACTTTTCGTTCTAACTCGCGCTGATTTTGTGCCAACTGGGGTATGAGTTTCACTCGCTGTTCGTAGCTAGCACGAGAATTATATAGAGATGAGAGTTTTTGTGTTAATCCAAAACGCTGTATTTCTGACTGCAAAAAATTTTGTATCAAGCCTTGTCTAAGTTCTCCAATCTGCAATAGGTTCTGGGGAACTTGTGTTTGATTACCAATAGCTTGTGTTCGATTGCCAATGGTCTGACCAATTTGTTGTTGCAGGAGAGATTTTAAACTAGCTTTTTTCGCTTCTAGGTTGATTATTATAGGGTTGTCATCTAAAAAACGACTACGCTCAATCGCTAATTGCCGATCGGTTTCTTGAAGTTGTGTAAGAACTCCCTGTACAGCAGGCGACTGACTTAGGGCACTCACAGCGATCGCTTGCTGAGAATTTAGCTCTACTCTTTGGCGCAGTTCATTGGTTTGGGCGTTTACCTCATCCAACTGAGCCTTAACATTATTCATCTCATTGTCTAAATTTCCGATAGTTGCAACGGCTGACTTTGTTTCCTCTGATAAATCTGCAATCTGATGCTTTTGTTTAAATATACGTAATGCTACTTCTGCATTGTTAACAGCAGCTTGAGTTTTCGGAAGCTGCTTGGCCATAAATTGACGGGTTGCTCCTGCTTCAGAGCGATTTGACAGAATATCGTTTTCTAAATAAAAAGCCATCATTGTATTGATCACTGCCGCTGCTTCTTCAGGATCGGGGCTAGTATAGGTAATTCGCAATACATCTGTCCCACCAATAATTTTTAAGTTAAGGGATTTTTGTAGTGCTTGTACTTCCAGAGGTTTACCTTCCTTATCTTTTAGTTTTAGTTTGTCTATTGTCCGCTGCAATAAAGCAGGGGAAGTAATAACTTCCATCTGAGTGCTTATAGGATTTTGAGTTGCTACCAAGGGTTTCAAGTCTCCTGAATCCCCTCCTTCAGAGAAACTAGGCGAAATACTAGTTCCTGCTACTTTAAAAGAGGGAACTCGGAATAACAGCTTTCCTTCTGCTTCATAGGATGGCTTGATAAATTTTGTAGATATAGCACTCAGCATAACTGTAACCACAAAGATGCTGAAAGCAGGTAGCCACCATCGTTTCAAGATCAAAAAGTAACGATTAAGGTCTAAATCAATAGATTCTCTAGATTCCATAGTTCTTTCTGACATAAATCTTCAAAAGTACAGGTTTTAAGCGAGAAACTGAATATTTATCTACTTCAGAGTAGCAATAAAGCACAACTATTAACTAATAATACTATTTTACAATATGACATATAACATGGACTATTTCAGGATTTTAGACTGAAATCATTCAATGGCTTTGGTTTCGATAAGTTAAGATTCAATATTTATAAGCCTTGAGGAGCATTATTAAAAGTACATGCAATATCAGGTCATGATGATTTTTACTTCAATTAGCTCTTTTTTGTGAAAATGTGAGGGTATATTTAATCTTCTTTGGCTGTATCTTTGATAATTCATCGATTTCCCCGAAAGTTCTGAAATAGGGTTAAGTAGTGCTTTAAATACCGATCAGAAGAACAATGTTTTTAAATTTTGGTACATTCTATTTTTCATAATTTTCTTCTTATTTGATGTGTCGTTCCTACTGATAAACATGCTGTTACGTAGAGCATCCAATTCAAACTATTAGATTCAAGCAAAGCAGATTCAGTAAGGCTAGCTAAGGCTATATATGTCATGTGTAAAAGCGGCCAAACATCAAATGCTGTTTTACTACTACGTACCCAAGCCAATCCTTGCATATAACTGCGACAAAACCCTAAAAAGAACAACCCTAACCCTAAAAGCCCTAAATCAAGACAAAGAGCAAGATAGCCGTTATGGGGGTGGTTGGGTTTCCATCCAACTATACGCCAAATGTAGGCAGATTCACCATCCCATCCTTGCCAGAATCCACCATAGCCATAACCAAGCCAAGGCTGCTTCGAAATCATATCGATTACTAATGGCCATAGATCTGTTCGACCAGTCAGTGTGGAATCTTTACCAAGCGAGGCAAACAGGAGATCGGCATCATTCGAAAACCAAAAATATAAAATTTGGCTGATAATTGCCATTAATATTAGAGTTGGTATCATGACTTTGTATGACCAACGCCAAATTTGAAAAATAAAAAATGCAAATATTATAATTAGTAGGTTAACTAGAGATGAGGCAGAAACAGCAAGTAGTAAAAGTAATACTGATAAGCTAAATCCAACCCAAAAAATCCAACTACGTCTTTTAGTTTGATAACCAAGTATAAAAAATATTATACTACTAGTTACCATTCTAGATCCCAGTCCGTTTTTGTGTACGAATACTCCACGCCACTTGGGGCTACCAAGGTCGTCTTGTATACCATACTTAGGCAATGCTATAGCGAAAATAAAACTCAATATTACAATAATTCCAAAAGTCCAAGCAAGTAAATGTAGTTGTTGTTTCAAACAATATCGTGAAGCAAAATAAACACCAAATAAACAGGAGTTAAAGAGGGTAAAACTATTTTTAAATGTTGTTGATGGTTCAAAAGACCAAGTAATAGAAAAAACTGCCAATATTATTAAAGAATAAAGTAAAATATTTTTATTAGAGACGAGGAAATGAAGAGTCTTCTTCCAACGTAAAATTAGTAACAAAAAGGTAACAGCGTAGAAGAAGAAGAAAAGAATCCGAATCAAGGAGGCATCGTATTCTACCAACTCATCTTGCCCTGCTCCTCCTGACAAAAGTAGTACAAAGACTCCCCCTGAATACATTAGCAAGGCTATAACTGTAAATGCTTCTTCAGCAAAAATTAATAATTTTCTCATAAATTAACTTAATTTTTATTTTGCATATCTATTTCTCTTTGATAAATTTGGGCTGTTTGAGCGGCAATATTTGACCAATTTAAATCTTGATGACAACGGGCAAGTGCCGCAGTTTGCATTTGTTGTTGCAATTGGCGATCGCTTAATACAGAAATTATGGCATCAGCGAGGGAGCGAGCATTACAGGGTGGAACTAATAACCCATCTTTTTTATGCTGAACTATCTCACTCAATCCCCCGACATCAGAAGCTACAACTAGCGTCCCCATTCCATAAGATAAGGCTGCCACACCACTTTGAGAGGCTTCGATGTATGGCAGAACTGTTATTATACTACGTTGAAATAGATTACATACTTCTTCAATGGGAATAAAATCATTAATTATCTCATAGTGTTTTTCATCATAACCATTAGGGAAATAGTGCTTTATGTTTTCTCCTTTTCCCGCGATAATCAGCTTGACTTCGGGTATACATTCAGCAATTAAGGGCATAGCCTCAAGCAAATATTTCAATCCTTTATAAGGAAATATGCGTCCAAAAAATAGCAAGGTATATGGTTCCCGATCTTTAATACTTTGACTAACACGACGCTGATATAAACTACCAAGTTCCCCATGAGGTAAAACATTGACTCGCTCTTGAGGTATACGAAATTGCTCAATCAAAATTTTTTTTAATTGATGAGTATGAACAATCAGTTGTTGGGAACGGTAGAAGCTAATGCGTTTGGTATATTCAGAACCAAATACATTAGAGTTATCTCCTGGATGAGGAAATATATCGTGGATAGTTGTCACCAAGGGTGGCATCTTGTTGAGTAACAAAGTCCAATCGTACCAGGGATCGTTAGTTTCTTGCACATGCAAAATATCTGGCTGTATGTCTTTAATAATACGCATCATCCTGCTCATAGACAGTAGGTTGCGTGGGTCACGAATCCGTGGTTTTTTAAACTTAATGACACGGATACTAGAATCAAGAACCTTGCTACAGACATTTGATACTTTTTCAGGATGAATTAACGTTAAATCAACATACTTAACTAGACTGTTTGCTAATTCTATGGTGTAATCTTCAAAGCAAAAATGTAATAAAGCAACTTTAATCATAATTAAAACTAGATTTTTAAGTAAATCATTTTTTCACTAAGTTACATCAATTAAAGGTGTAATTTAAAACTAAATAACTACGACTCTTTTAAAAATTTCATCCACAAAAAACGAAACCCACCAAAAGCACGAATACCTAAATAAACCGCAAATAAACAATAGGCAGTACTTGCAATAAGTAGAGTGAACATAAAGTTTAATCTAATTTTTTGCAACACTATAAATATAGTTAGCATTAAAAAACTTATGATTAAGGGTCGGCGCATAATTCGCCATAAATTTAATGAAAATAGGTGAAAATAGCTGAAGTAAACATACTGGCTACAACCAATAATAGTCATTAATAATGCCATTAAAGCTGCACCCATTAACTTGTATTCTGAAACTAATACTATACCAATTAAGCTTCCTAATGTAGTGGTTATTACCACTTCTCTCAGGTTGACTATCTCAAAACCATTGGCTACAAGTAGATAAGATAATGGACGTATAAATGGCAATACCACTAAAGACGCAGCACTTAAGCTAAGGGCTAAATTTGCCTGAGAAAAACTAGCATCATAAACAAAAATTAGTAAATCTTTACCAAAAAATAACAAGCCAATAAATAATGGTAATCCCATCATTAGTAAGACTTCAATCATACCCTCAGTAATCTGCTTCTGCTGCTCGCGTCCTTGAGTTACCGCCTTTGAAAGGCGAGGAAAAATTGCTAAAGTTATACTATTAGCAATAATCAAAAATGGTTGTAGCAATTGTGCTATTCCACCAAATAGACCTACTAAAAACTCATTTCCTAATAAGGAAAGAATCAAAATTTGAATTCTACTATTAACTACAGCTATTGCTTCAATAGCAAAAAATGTGCGCGCACTTTTAATTGTATGAAATACAAAATTCCCATCAATTTCCCATTGGATTTTGACTAAACGCGCTATCAAAATCCATTCAATTACCAGAATTAGTGTTTCTGAAAAACATAAAATCACCCCTAAATATTCAATTCCGTATTTCAGTTGCATCGCCCAGATCATGACTATTATGCGTAGGATATACACTGGGATTGTAGCGATCGCAATCAAATGCATCTTTTCCTGAGCTTGAAAAATTGATTCCGTGACATTGGAAAGCGCAAAGGGAATTATCGTCAAGCCCATTATGTAACAAATAGTAGAAGTTTTGGAACTATAAGGAAGTAAAAAGACTACAAGCACTAAAGCCCCATAACTAAAGAAACTAAATATTAATTGCAGCCAGGTACCACTCATTAAATAAACTGGAGTTCTTTCTGGCTCACGGGCTAGTTCTCTAGTGAATAAAGTCTTTAAACCTTGTGAAGCAATGCCTACAAATATGAAATAGTAACTATACGCTAGTAGATACTGCCCTAAAGCCTCAGCTCCTAAAGTACGAGCAATAGCAGCGGTTAGTACGAAAGCTGTAATGCTTTGCGCTAAACGGTTAGCTATCATTGACAGGGAGTTACTTATGATTTTATACTTTTCGACCATTCTTAAATTATTAATTCAGTTTAATTAGTTTATTTTGAATAATCACCAAAGCGAAATTATGTGATCCCTCCTTAATCTGAAGTATAAAAATATAAGTCAAGAAGAATTACAGTGGAAATTGCAATATTTGGATATATGACATAACCACTATAATTCCTAATTTTCAACTATAGTTTTTAGGCTAATTAGTAAGCACCATCTTTTTTCAAAACCACCATAACTGTTTTGAGCAGAATTTCAAAGTCTAAACCAAGAGACCAATTCTCAATGTAGTTAAGATCGAGATTTATCACTTGCTCAAAATCTAAAATATTTGAGCGACCTGAGACTTGCCAAAGACCTGTAATACCAGGTAAAACTTCATGCCTAATAAAATGATGTTCAGAGAACTTATCTACATCTCTAGTAGGCAATGGACGAGGCCCTACTATGCTCATTTCTCCAAGGATAACGTTAAAAAGTTGGGGTAATTCATCTAAGCTGTAACGACGGAGAAATTTTCCTATCCTAGTAATCCGAGGATCGTCTTTAATTTTAAAGATAATTCCATCTTTAGTTTCATTTAAAGCTTCCAGGTCTTTCTGCAATTTGTCTGCATCAGACCTCATTGTTCGGAATTTCCATACTTTAAACTGTTGGCCATGTAAACCAATGCGGGTTTGTCTGTAAAATACTGTCCCAGGAGAGTCCAGTTTTATAGCTATAGCTATAGCAACATAAATAGGAAATGATAACATTACAAATAAAGTTGCACAAAAGAAATCACAACTACGCTTTATCCAAAAATCTTTACCTGTAATTATAGGACAATCTAAATTCAGACAAGGCATTCCTCCTATTTTACTAAATTCTACATTTCTATAGATTGGTTTTAATTCCATTGGTAAAATATGTACTTGGATGCCAGATGCTTGAAATAACCAGCATAAAAACATTCTATTTTTTAGAGCATCCCAAGAGATAAAAACCTCTGTCACTCCTAATTCATTAAGTTGATTCAATGTTTTTTGACGTTGATATCTGTCTAATGAACTAGCATTAGCAGTTCCAGATACCGTATAGTGCTTTTCCTTTTTGATAAAGCTAGCAATTTGCTCATGATCTTGAGGATCGCAAATAATGAAGACAGAAGAACGAACTATTTTTTTCTGCTTACGCAGATATTCAAGAGTCAGATTTACAGCATATCTACCACTGCAAATGAAGAATACGCTTAGTAACCAAGAGAATAATATTAATTTAGGACGTGTAATATCAACGACTGGTTTATACAAAAAACAAACTAGGAGTATTAGTCCATGAGCGAAAGTCAACGATTTGACAATATTAAAATAGTCATAGCGTTTTTGACCTTCTCGATAAATACCTTCTAAAGCTAGTGAGCCTATTTGAATTCCAATAGTTATTAAAATTGGCAAGTAACTGCTTGGCACGTACAGAGTAAATTGATACCCAGATAATACCCAAGCTAAGGATAAAAGAGCATAATCTACTAAAAACAGTGTTGTTAATCTCAACCACCACGAACCCTTACGTACCCTGACTAATGAAGATGCACGTAAATCCAAAGGAACTTCACTGAATTTATTTGTTGTAATGCTTTGATTACTCATGGTTGGTAACACTTGGTGTAGTTAAAGTTTGATGGAAATTTATATAAAACAAGTGGCAAATATCACATTTTTGATCCCAAAGAGTTTACCCTTTGGAGTCCACTAGCAACAATTCTCTTCAAAGTAACTTTCAGTTCTCGAGCAAAAACATTTTCTGATACTTAGCTTGAGTGCGTTTGTTACCCAGATACTTAGTTTTGGTTACAGGATATAATTATCAGTTTAATCTGGAAACTCTGCTTTTCGATGCCAAAAAAATGATTTTTTGGTAAATTCACTTATGTTTAAATAGAAATCCTGACGCTAATGATCAAGTAGTCCAGGTAAAAATATTGAGATTTTTAGGTTAATTGCGTAATATACGTAATAATCAAAACTGTAGTATTTCAGTTCTATTGCAGATTTATACTTCGTTTTGCAACTAGAATAGCACTTTTGATGAATTTAAGCATGTTTAGCTATCTAATTCACTTGTGCTTAGAATTTCTTTGTTTGCTTACGCATAATTACTGATTAATAAAACTTACATTCATAACATATAACAAAATGCATCAAAAGTTTGCTTATTGTTACAAAACTTTACATAATTTAGAGATGCTGGTTGAACTTCGTCTATATTCATGAGTACCTCTTGAGAATTGGCCACAGATTAATGAAAATAGATCATCAGAGTTTAAGTTTGATATCTGTGATTCATGTAATGTCTGCATTGTGGACATTTTGATTACCAGAGAGAGTTATGTTTGTGAATAAAATTTTCTGTGTCTAAATTGCTAATATTTTAGGTTGCTTTAATCATGCCTCTGAAACATTTTGGCACAGATGTTAAGTCAATCTGCAAGGTTTTAACCTCATTTCTTATCCCGAGTAAAATGACATAAATGAAGCCTAACTGATGATGTGATAGTTTTACTGAGCTTAGTGTAACACTCTTTTTTCTACGTCTTGCTTTTACCCCAATGACAAATTTTCATGTATGTAGAAATCATGAGGCTTACTGTATAGATAATGGAAAATCGAAGGCTTCTACCGATCCCAATTGTCGTTTCCTTACTGAGTAAAGAATACTAGTCACTAACAATGAGTCTTTACTCTCTCTTTGACGTGTTCTGAGCGTATGCAGATTGCGATCGCTACTCAACTACTTAAGCAAATTATAATTATGGCTTTACACTATTTTTACATATGAAGAAACATAATGAAGATTCGGTAACGATAATTTTTTATTCGGCAAAATTTAACAAAAAAGGATAAATTTTATTCAATACGAACTTTAAGCTAAATATTATGAAACTAAAAAGTATTTTTCAATTAAAGTAAAACTGCAATAAATGCTTGTCTCTGGGTGTAACTCAACAATGCAATAATGCTAGTTTTCAGTTTTAAAGTTTTAGTGAAAATAAGATGGTGTCTAAAAATGCTCTAGCTAGCTACTGTGTTAAAAATAAATGGTTTTAATTGATTAGTGGAAACTTGAAATACTAATTATTTCTTAAAGTGTATATATTATCACTGGGTAGTGCAAAGCAGAAGCCTTTCACGCAGCCTCTATCTCTAAAGGCTAACAGACTTTGTTTATATAGCCCCTAGCTTTTAAAGGGATTGAGGGAGTTGATGTGCTGTTTAACGTAAAATTTAGTAGACAAAAATATACAATGATTAATAAAGAAATTTAAAGAATTTTATTTTCGGATGGAGTTGAGATATAAGCAAATGCAGATAAATAGCGAGGATTCAGGGTATGAGCAAAATACTCAGTTAAATACCTTAACTCAGATCGTTGGCACTCAAGTTCTACAAGAATGCAAAGACATCCAAGCAGTTCATTCTCAGGATGTATGCATCCATCAGATATTTGAGATGCAAGTTGAGCGATCGCCCGAATCCATCGCTGTTGTATTTGAAGATACACAACTTACTTATCAGCAGTTAAACCAACAAGCGAATCAACTAGCGCACCATCTACGTACTTTAGGCGTTGGTACTGAAGTACTTGTGGGTATTTGCGTAGAGCGTTCATTGGAGATGATCGTAGGAATACTGGGTATTCTCAAAGCTGGGGGCGCTTATGTGCCCTTAGATCCCGCATATCCCCCAGAACGGTTAGTCTTCATATTGGAAGATACCCAAGCACCAGTTTTGTTAACCCAACAGAAATTACTCAACAACCTACCACCGCACCAAGCACAAGTAATTTGTTTGGACTCAAACTGGCAAGCTAACACCCAAAATAGTCAGGAAAATCCTGTAAATGAAACGACAGACGATCGCCTCATTTACGTAATCTACACATCTGGTTCTACAGGACAGCCCAAGGGTGTAATGATCCCTCACCGTGGTATTCGCAACCAACTTTCCTGGCGGCAAACGACCTTTAGATTAACTCAGACAGATAAGGTTTTACTAACTATTTCTTTTAGCTTCGATCCCTCAGTGTGGCAGATATTTTGGCCATTGTGCTTTGGAGGGCAATTGATCGTGGCTTCCCCAGGTGGACATCAAGACACAGCCTACCTTGTGAAGGTGATTACTGAGCAGCAAATCACTGTCTTAGCCTTAGTACCTTCCATATTACGTGTCTTACTAGAAGAAAAGGGAATTGAGAATTGCCGATTTCTCAAACATATTACCTGCGGTGGTGAAGCTT
The DNA here is from genome assembly GCF_034530675.2 of Nostoc sp. DedVER02. NCBI lineage: Bacteria > Bacillati > Cyanobacteriota > Cyanophyceae > Nostocales > Nostocaceae > Nostoc > Nostoc sp. DedVER02. The sequence goes on along the minus strand of NZ_JAVRCP020000050.1, from coordinate 15,547 downwards.
TACCTAGCGAACTCATAGAACGCTTCTTCGCTCAACTGAATTTGGACAATGTTCTCCATAATTGCTATGGGCCAACAGAAGCTTCCATTGATACCACTTTTTGGACTTGCAAACGTGGGACTAATTATCCTATTGCTCCCATTGGTCGCCCCATTGCCAATGCAGAGATTCATATCCTTGATGAAAATTTGCAGCCTGTACCTGTTGGTGAATCAGGTGAACTGCATATTGGGGGTATTGGTCTAGCGCGAGGCTATCTTAACCGTCCTGAATTAACCACAGAGAAGTTCATTTCCAACCCTTTTAGCTCTGAAGTTGGGGCACGTCTTTATAAAACTGGGGACTTGGCACGTTACTTAAGCGATGGGAATATCGAGTTTCTTGGTCGTATTGACCACCAAGTAAAAATACGTGGTTTTCGAATTGAATTAGGAGAAATTGAAGCCGTACTAGGTCAACATCCGGGACTGATACAGACTTTGGTCATAGCCAGAGAAGATGTTCCTGGAGATAAGCAGCTAGTTGGATATATTGTTGCCAATCCACAGCAGACCCCTAGCCAGGTTGAATTACGCCGCTTTTTGGAAACTCGGCTACCTGAATACATGGTGCCTAGTTTTTTTGTATTTTTGGACACCTTACCATTAAATCCTAACGGTAAAATAGACCGCCGTGCCTTGCCAGCACCGGATATATCTGATATTAAGCTGTCTACTAACTTTGTTCCACCCCAGAACGCTACAGAAGAAGTCTTAGCTAGAATCTGGGCAAAAGTTTTACGTCTGCAACAAGTAGGAATCCACGACAATTTTTTTGAATTGGGAGGTCATTCACTGCTGGCCACTCAAGTCATGTCTCGGGTTCGCCAAGCCTTTCAGATAGAAATACCATTGCAAGTATTATTTGAGAATCCAACGATCGCTACTTTAGCTCAAGCGTTCGCTCAAAACCAAACTCAAGAAAACGATCCCCAAAATCAGACTATTCCCCAATTAGCCAACCGGGAATCAGCCCCTTTATCCTTTGCCCAGCAGCGAGTATGGTTTTTGGAACAGTTGGAACCCAACAGCCCAGCATATATCGTTTCCAATGCACAGCGTCTAACGGGCAAATTAAATGTGGGTGTATTACAACAATCACTAGATGCGATCGTAGTCCATCACGAGGCTCTGCGAACCAACTTTATTACATCACCTGATGGTAGCCCCGTACAAATAATCGGCACGCCTCGGGCAGTGGAAATCAAAATTATTAAGGTAACAGAAAAGCAAGTAGAATTTCTCCTAAATCAAGAGGTGCAACGCCCCTTCAACTTAAAATCTGACTTAATGCTGCGAGCGACTTTGCTCCAGGTAGACGAACAGGAGCATATACTCTTGTTAATGATGCACCACATCGCCTCAGATGGGTGGTCAATCGGTATTCTCTGGCAGCAGTTAATAGCGCTTTATGAAGCCTTTTTGAGCAGTGAGCCTTCACCCTTGGCAAAATTACCCATTCAGTATGCGGATTTTGCTGTGTGGCAGCACCAATGGTTATCAGGTGAGGTACTTTCCAGCCAAACTAACTATTGGAAAACTCAGTTAGCAGGTGCTAATACTGTACTGGAATTGCCTACTGACCGACCACGGCCACCAGTGCAAACTTACCAAGGAGCAACCCAGTCTCTGATGCTACCTCAAACGTTGAGTGCATCACTTACAGAACTCTCGCATCAGGAGGGTGTGACTCTATTTATGACATTACTGGCGGCCTTTGGGACAATATTGCACCGTTACACTGGGCAAGAAAATATTCTCATCGGTTCTCCCATTGCCGGCCGTAACCGTTCTGAGATTGAAGGGTTAATCGGATTTTTTATTAACACCGTTGTTTTACGGGCTGATTTTGCTGGCAACCCTAGTTTTCGTTCACTGCTAAATCGAATTCGCCAGATGGCATTAAATGCTTATGCCCATCAAGATATGCCCTTCGAGAAACTGGTAGAAGAACTGCAACCAGAGCGAGATACCAGTCGCAACCCACTGTTTCAAGTGTGGTTTAATATGCTCAACTTAAGGGACATCCAATTGGAACTACCTGGAGTGACTATCGAACCAGTCTCGATGCTAGAAACAGCTTCCAAGTTCGACTTAACTCTGTACGTTACAGAACAAAACCAAGGAATCAAACTTGATTTAGTCTATAACACCGATCTGTTTACTTCAGAGCGGATGATGGAAATGCTTCATCAATTCCATCACTTACTGAATCAAATTGTTGCGGCTCCACAGAGGCAAATTAGTCTATATTCGCTTGTCACACCAGAAGCCCAACCTTTGCTGCCAGAGCCAAGGGCAATTTTGCCAGAACCAAAGTATGAATTGGCAACAACAATGTTTACCTCTTGGGTAAATCGCACCCCAGAACATTTATCACTCCGTCAAGGATTTCGGAATTGGAACTATGGGGAATTAGACAAAATAGCTCAAACCTTAGCACGGGTTATGTTGTCTTACGGAGTTGAGCGGGGAGATGTTGTAGCCGTGTTTGGGACACGAAGCTTTGGGCTGATTGCCAGTATGCTTGGCGTACTTTTGAGTGGCGGTGTGCTACTCACCCTCGATCCCCAACTTCCCAGCCAACGCCAGAGGCTCATGCTACAGGAAGCTAAAGCTAAATACATACTATATATTGATGGTCAGCGCCCAGAAGACGAAAAGATATGGGAGTCTTTAACTATTATCTGTGTAAACCCAGACACAGGAGAAGCGAAAAATTCACTCAAAAAAAGCATTGAAACAGTAAAACTGCCTGAAATTGCTGCTGACGATGCAGCTTATATTTTCTTTACTTCTGGTACTACTGGTGTACCTAAAGGGGTATTAGGGTGTCATAAAGGACTGGCGCATTTTCTTAACTGGCAGCGGCAGACCTTTGAAATTAATCAGCAAGACCGCGTTGCCCAATTAACTGGTCTTTCCTTTGATGTCGTCCTCAGAGATATTTTCTTACCTTTGACTAGTGGTGCAACTCTATGTTTACCAGAAGAAGGGGATAACCTAGACCCGACTAGAATTCTCTGTTACTTAGAAAATGAGCAAATTTCTGTACTCCACACAGTTCCTTCGCTGGCGCAATTATGGTTAGCGAATGTGCCGTCAGGAGTATCTTTACGTAACTTACGCTGGTTGTTCTTAGCTGGAGAACCTCTCAAAGAAACACTTGTACTTCGGTGGCGAGATGCTTTTCCAGAATCAGGTGAAATTGTTAATCTCTATGGGCCGACAGAGACAACTTTGGCAAAGTGTTATTACCGAGTACCTGTTGAGTGTACACCAGGGGTACAGCCAGTAGGGTTGCCGCTGCCTCAAACCCAAGCACTAATTTTTACACAAAATCAGCAACCGTGTGGTATTGGTGAACCGGGTGAGATCGTGATCCGAACACCATTCCGCAGTTTGGGCTACATCAATGCCGAGCAAGAAAACCGTTCTCGGTTTGTTAAGAACCCTTTTCGGAACGAGCCACAGGATTGGCTTTATTATACAGGCGATCGCGGATGCTATCGTCCAGATGGCTCTCTAGAAATTCTCGGTCGCCGAGATCATCAAGTTAAGATCCGTGGCATACGCATAGAGCCAGGGGAAATTGAAACGGTGTTAGCCCAACACCCAAATATACTCCAAACTGTAGTCATTGCCCGTGAAGATGTCCCTGGGGATCAACGTTTAGTGGCTTACATTATCCCGAACCAGGACTCATCAACTGCGATTAGTGATATCCGGCGCTTCCTCTCGACAAAATTGCCCCAGTACATGTTACCTTCGGCTTTTGTTTTGCTGGACAACATGCCCTTAACCCCCAACGGCAAGGTAGACCGTCGTGCCCTACCAGCGCCAGACTCATCGAGGCAAGAGCCGGAAGCCACCTTTGTTGCTCCCCGCAATGAAGTGGAACGCCAGTTAACACAGATTTGGGAACAAATTTTAGGTGTCCAGCCCATTGGTGTCAGGGATAACTTCTTCGAGCTAGGAGGACACTCCATCTTAGCAGTAAAACTGTTTTGGCAAATCGAGAAGACATTTAGTAAAAATCTGCCTCTTGCGATTCTTTTCCAATCAGGAACTGTAGAGGCTCTAGCCAAAATAATCTGCCAAGAAGATTTAGCAAACAAATTGTCTTTAGGAAATACTTTAGACCAATTAAAATTTAGCTGGTCATCCTTGGTTGAAATTCAACCCAACGGTTCCAAGCCACCTTTTTTCTGTATTCATGGACTGGGTGGAGAAGTCTTATGTTTCCGTGAATTGGCTCTGCATCTAGGTTCAGAGCAACCATTCTACGGACTACAACCACGAGGGCTAGATGAAAAACACCCTTTCCATACACGGGTTGAAGATATGGCAACTTACTATCTTCAAGAAATCCAAACCCTTCAGCCCGATGGCCCTTATTTTTTGGGAGGTTATTCTTTTGGTGGTGTAGTTGCTTTCGAGATGGCTCGGCAACTCCAAGAGAAAGGCGAACAAGTTGGTATTCTAGTTATGCTTGATAGTTGTCGTCCAGGTTATAGTTGGCGAATGCCATTTCTCAAACGACTTTTTTTACATTTCAAAAATCTAGTTCAGCAAGGGCCTAGCTACCTTTGGCAAAAGGTTTTGAAATGGAGCCATTGGCGTAAGGAGAATTTTCAAAATAAATATAGAGGTTATTTGGAAGATGTGCTTCCTTTGGTTGAAACTGACAAGCATTTAAAAATTATAAATGCTAATACTCAAGCCGTCAGTGAATATATATTTTCACCTTACCTTGGTCGAGCTATCCTCTTACGAACAGAAGATGCTAATCGAGATGAAGCTATAGGCACACGATACGATCCTCAATTCGGCTGGGGCAACCTAGTGACTGAAGGATTAGATATTCATTACGTTCCCGGATCTCACCTTGACCTACTTAAGGAACCCAACGTACAGGTGTTAGCCGAAATATTAAGAAATTGCTTAACTCAGGCACAGCCTCCAAAATCCTAATTTCACTTTTCCCTCGGTGTATCTTCACACAACTCAGCACTACTGAGTGACTTTTGCATTTCTTGGTCTAAACACAAATTGGGCGAATAATCGAAAAACGCTTGCTTGTGGTAACTAGGATGAGATAATTATTCTGTGGAACAGGAATATTAGTCACAGTCCAATAACCAAAAGACTTGACCGATTTAATATGCAATAAATCTTGCTAGTGTCACAGATGGAACAGAGGTAATTATTGTGACGCTGTAGGCTTGAATGAATGTCATTTTTAGGTTTTATGTTAGTAAGCAATCCACAATTTACTGATGCTATATAGACGATTTGGACGCACAGAATTACAGATGCCAGTGTTTTCTTGCGGTGGCATGAGATATCAGTTCAAATGGGAAGATGTTCCCAATTATGAGATTCCTGCTGATAATCAGGCGAATCTAGAAGCGACGATTAGAAGGGCAGTTGAGGTTGGAATAAATCATATTGAAACTGCTCGTGGTTATGGTACTTCCGAAATGCAATTGGGAAGAATATTGCCGCAGTTTCCTCGTGAAAAGTTAATTGTTCAAACTAAAATAGGCCCAAAGGCAGATGCGAAAGAATTCCGCGAAACATTTGAACAATCATTAAAAAATCTCCAGCTAGATTATGTTGATCTTTTAGGATTACATGGGATCAATCATACTGATTCATTAGATTACAGCATCCGTCCTGGTGGCTGTTTGGAAGTAGCACAGCAGTTGCAAGCTGAGGGAAAAGTTAGATTTATTGGCTTTTCTACACACGGTTCAACAGATATTATCGTGCAGACAATTAATACCAATCTATTTGATTACGTGAACCTGCACTGGTACTACATTAATCAATGGAATTGGGCGGCAATTGAAGCAGCTAAACGCCACGATATGGGGGTGTTTATTATTAGTCCATCTAATAAAGGTGGTTTATTGTATGAACCTCCACAAAAATTAGTGGATCTTTGCGCCCCATTGAGTCCAATGGTGTTTAATGATTTGTTTTGTTTGAGTCATCAAGAGGTGCATACTCTGAGTGTGGGAGCAGCAAAACCAGAAGATTTTGATGAACACTTGAAGACTTTAGAGTTAGTAGATCGGGCATCAGAAATTTTGCCACCAATTTTAGCCAGGTTGGAGTTAGAAGCGATCGCTACTTTGGGAGAAGATTGGGTAAAATCCTGGGAAAAAAATCTACCAACCTTTGACAAAACCCCTGGTGAGGTTAACATTCGGGTGATTTTGTGGTTGCGAAATTTAGCGATCGCCTACGATATGGTAGATTATGCCAAAATGCGCTACAACCTCCTTGGTAATGGCGGTCACTGGTTTCCTGGTAATAAAGCCGATCGGTTAGACGAATTAAACTTGCGGCAATGTCTCGCCCACAATCCCCACGGTGATAAAATCCCCCAACTTCTAGAACAAGCGCATCAGATGTTGGCGGGTGAGGCTGTTAAGCGTCTATCTAAGACTTGATGAATTGGGAATTGGAAATTGGGAATTGGCATGGGGCATGGGGCATGGGGCGAGAAATAATTTCTAACTCCTGTACAGACGCGATTAATCGCGTCTTCTTTGATCCCTAGTCAGATTTTCTATCTGCTGATTTAGTTGCCTTCGGCACGACTAGCACCTTATCTACGCGGTTTCCATCCATGTCCATCACTTCAATTCGCATACTTTGCCATTCAAAATGATCTGCTGCGGCAGGAATACGACCTAGATGGGTGATCACAAAACCGCCCAAGGTTTGATAACTGCCGCGTTCCTCAGATTCCCACTCTTCCATACCGAAAAGTTCTAAAAACTCTTCTACAGGCAACATCCCATCCAAAAGCCAAGAACCATCTTCGCGTTGCACGGCTTGGGGTTGATCCTGTCCATCTGTTGAAGGAACATCACCGACAATTTCGCTCATGATGTCGTTGAGAGTGACTAATCCTTGAATTACACCGTATTCATCCACTACTAGCGCCATGTGAGTGATAGTTTGCTTGAACAATTCCAAAACTTTCAAACCACGGGTGCTTTCTGGCACGAATACGGGCTGCCGCAATCCCACTGTCAAGTCTAATGGTTCTCCTCGGAAACTCCTAGCTAATAAGTCAGTAACAGGGATCACACCCAACACATTGTCAAGTCCTGACTGACAAACTGGATAGCGAGAATAGGCACTATCAACCATTTTTTGGCGATTTTCTTCGGGAGAGTCGTCTAAGTCTAACCAGACGATATCAGGGCGGGGTGTCATTAAGTAGCTGACGGGGCGATCGCCTAAACGAAAAACTCGCTCTACCATATCCTGTTCGGCTTCCTCAAAGGTTCCCGCCTCAGTGCCTTGCTCAATTAAGATTTTTATTTCTTCTTCGGTGACTTGCGGCTCAGTAGAAGCTGTAATTCCTAGCACTCGTAGGATCAAATCTGTAGAAGCGCTTAAGAGAAAGACTACCGGAGAAGCGATCGCGGCCAAAGCTTGCATCGGAATCGCTACAATCGAGGCAATCCTTTCTGGATTATTTAATGCCAGACGCTTCGGTACCAATTCGCCAACAATAAGTGACAAATAGGTAATGAGCAAAACCACTATGCCAAAAGATAGCGGTTCACTATAAGGTGCTAAAAAAGGCACAAGTTTTACATAGACTGCCATTCGATTGGCAATTGTTGCTCCTCCAAAAGCACCAGTCAGGATACCGATCAGGGAAATACCCACTTGAACGGTTGACAGGAAATGATTTGGAGACTCAGCTAGTTTCAATGCTGCCTTTGCCTTGGCATCTCCTTGATTGGCAAGTTGCTGTAGCCTAACTTTCCGGGCTGAGACAATGGCCATCTCAGACATAGAAAACACGCCGTTGGCAATAATTAGCACCAAAATGATTAAAATTTCAAAAGTGATGGAGGACATGTTTAAAATTGCCGCTTATCAGAGCGAATGTAGCTCAATACCTAGTATCTAGTATTAAAGGTGCTTCTATAAATGCTTTGACTGTACACAAAGTAGTAGTTATAGCTCTTAAGTTTATTAATTGCTGTAGATTATTCTTCCATCCAAAGAATAAGAAGACTGTCAACACTTTTAAAATAGTTGACATAAACTGCCTCAAAATTTTCTGACTCACAAAGACTCCCACCGCTAGTAGTACTTATGTCATTTTCTTCTATTGTGCGTGCCTTAGTGCGATCGCCACTGACTACTGAATTTATTTCTAAGCTAAACCGACAACAAGAATTACGCTTAAATGGCATTTCTCGATTGCCCAAGGGTTTGGTCGCTTCGGCATTGGCACAGGCTCAGGGTAAAGATTTATTTGTGGTTTGCGCGACTCTAGAAGAAGCTGGACGTGTTTATGCACAACTAGAGGCAATGGGATGGCAGACAGTACATTTTTACCCCACCTCCGAGGCTTCTCCATACGAGCCTTTTGACCCAGAAACTGAGATGAGTTGGGGGCAAATGCAGGTATTGGCGGATTTGCTCAAAAGGCAAGAGTCATTAGTCATTAGTCAGTTTTCATTAGAAACAAACCAAGAACAAAGGACAAATGACAAAGGACAAATGACAAATTTGGCGATTGTGGCTACTCAGGGGGCGCTGCAACCGCATTTACCACCACCAGAGGCTTTTGGGCAATTCTGTCTGACCTTGAAGCGGGGGATGGAATTAGACTTGAATGCTTTCAGTGAAAAAATAACTATTCTGGGATATGAACGAGTACCTTTGGTGGAAACAGAAGGGCAATGGAGCCGACGGGGTGATATTGTTGATGTGTTTCCAGTGTCATCTGAGTTCCCAGTCCGGCTGGAATGGTTTGGCGATGAAATTGAGCAAATGCGGGAATTTGACCCAGCAACACAACGTTCCGCCCTCGATAAAGTTGGCCAGTTAATTCTTACCCCTACTAGCTTTGCTCCCATCGTGATGGCTGCACTCAAGAATAGTGCTGAGTTCCGAGTGCTGAGTGCTGAGTCAGAAATTAACTCAGAAATTAGTCCTGAGAACTCATCACTCTTGGAAGGTAGTCGTCGTTTTTTGGGGTTGGCTTTCGAGCAACCAGCATCTTTGCTAAATTACTTATCAGAAAATACCCTGATTGCCATTGATGAGCCAGAACAGTGCCATGCTCATAGCGATCGCTGGGTAGAAAATGCCCAGGAACAATGGAGAATGGGGCATGGGGCATTGGGAATGGGGAATGGGGAAGAATCTATCTCTACTTCCCTAACGTTGCCGAAAATTCATCGGTCTTTTGATGAGTGTTTGGTTGATGTTGCCAAGTTTAAAACACTATATTTATCGGAACTTTCAGAGGAAAATAGTGGGATCAACCTTGCCAGCCGATCGCTGCCAGTTACGCCACATCAGTTTGCTAAACTAGCTGAAACCATTCGCCAAGAACGCGATCGCAATTTTTCTATCTGGCTGCTTTCTGCCCAACCTTCGCGTTCTGTCTCGCTGTTGCAAGAACACGATTGTCCGGCTCAGTTTATCCCCAATCCCCGCGACTACCAAGCAATAGATAAACTACAAATCAACCATACTCCCATAGCCCTAAAATATTCTGGTCTTGCGGAATTAGAAGGTTTTATCCTGCCGACATACCGAATAGTAATCGTTACAGATCGGGAATTTTTTGGGCAGCATTCTTTGGCGACTCCCGGCTATATCCGCAAGCGCCACAAAGCTACTTCTAAGCAAGTCGATCCCAATAAACTGCGTCCAGGTGATTATGTAGTTCACAGAAATCATGGTGTTGGCAAATTTGTCAAGCTGGAAAGTTTGACAATTAATAACGAAACCCGTGATTATTTGGTGGTGCAGTATGCTGATGGGTTACTTAGAGTTGCAGCCGATCAAGTAGGGGCTTTATCCCGGTTCCGCGCCGGAGGTGATAAAGCACCGGAACTCAACAGGATGACTGGAAAGGCTTGGGAAAATACCAAGAATAAAGTCCGCAAAGCGATCAAAAAATTAGCGGTGGATTTGTTGAAACTGTATGCAGCGCGCTCAAAACAACAAGGTTTTAGCTTTCCAGGTGATATGCCTTGGCAGGAAGAATTAGAAGATTCTTTCCCCTACCAACCCACAACGGATCAACTCAAAGCTGTCCAAGATGTGAAACGCGATATGGAGAGCGATCGCCCAATGGATCGCTTAGTTTGTGGCGATGTCGGTTTCGGAAAGACGGAAGTGGCGATTCGTGCTGTTTTTAAAGCAGTCACCGCCGGTAAACAAGTGGCACTCCTTGCGCCAACGACAATTTTAACACAGCAGCACTACCATACACTCAAAGAACGTTTTGCACCCTATCCTGTGAATGTCGGCTTACTCAACCGTTTTCGCTCGGCTGAAGAACGCCGTGATATTCAAAAGCGATTGGCAACGGGTGAATTAGATGTAGTAGTTGGTACACATCAAATTTTAGGTAAAGGTGTGGCCTTCAAGGATTTAGGATTGTTGGTGGTGGATGAAGAACAGCGCTTTGGGGTCAACCAGAAGGAAAAAATTAAAAGCTTGAAAACTGAAGTAGACGTGCTTACCCTCTCCGCTACTCCCATTCCCCGGACTTTATATATGTCCTTGTCAGGAATTCGGGAAATGAGTTTGATTACCACGCCACCGCCAACTAGACGACCGATTAAAACTCATTTGTCACCGATAAATTCCGAAACTATCCGTAGTGCAATTCGTCAAGAATTAGACAGAGGTGGACAAGTTTTTTATGTAGTTCCACGAGTAGATGGAATTGAAGAGACAACAGCCAATTTACGAGAAGTGTTACCAGGGGCTAGGATTGCGATCGCTCACGGTCAAATGGATGAAAGCGAGTTAGAATCAACCATGCTCACTTTCAGTAATGGCGATGCAGACATCCTTGTTTGTACGACAATTATTGAATCTGGCTTAGATATTCCGCGAGTCAACACGATTTTGATTGAAGATGCTCATCGCTTTGGATTGGCACAACTGTATCAGTTACGCGGTCGTGTAGGACGTGCAGGTATCCAAGCTCATGCTTGGTTATTTTATCCGAAGCAACGGGCATTATCTGACGCAGCACGGCAACGATTACGAGCGATTCAGGAATTTACTCAGTTAGGTTCTGGATATCAGCTAGCAATGCGCGACATGGAAATTAGAGGCGTGGGTAACTTGCTAGGTGCAGAACAATCCGGCCAAATGGATGCCATCGGTTTCGATTTATACATGGAAATGCTGGAAGAAGCAATTCGAGAAATCCGTGGACAAGAAATTCCGAAAGTGGAGGATACCCAGATTGATCTTAATCTCACGGCATTTATCCCCGCAGATTATATTACCGATTTGGATCAAAAAATGAGTGCATACCGAGCGGTAGCTACAGCTAAATCTAAATCAGAATTAAATCAGATTGCAGCCGAGTGGAGCGATCGCTATGGTACTTTACCAGTGTCGGCAAATCAACTTTTGCGAGTCATGGAACTCAAACAGTTAGCGAAAAAACTCGGATTTAGCCGGATTAAACCAGAAAACAAGCAGCACGTCGTTTTAGAAACGCCGATGGAGGAACCAGCTTGGAATTTATTGGCGGCGAATTTACCAGACAATCTCAAGACGCGCTTTGTGTATTCTCCTGGGAAAGTCACGGTGCGCGGGTTAGGAGTTTTTAAAGCAGATCAACAATTGCAGAATTTGATTGATGCTTTCGGGAGAATGCAAGGTGCGATTCCAGAGGCAGTTGGTGTTTAATTGGGAGAAAAAGATTAGTTATTAAGTGGAAACCTATGCCATTTTGAGCAGGCTGGAATTCCAGACCCAGCCTTTTGAGCCTAGTTGGTAGAATTAAAGGAAATATTAACCAACTTCAACTCATGATAAAAACTATCGAAGGCATTTATCAGGATGGAGAAATTCACTTCACCCAGCTACCGCCAGATGTTAGCGAACGCTCCCAAGTTCTCGTCACCTTTCTAGATCCTGGCAAAATCGACCCTACCAAATTACGTCAACTGATTGATCAGCTGGAAACAATTGCTGGTATTGGACAAGGTTTCGAGGAACTCAACGCTGGTAAAACTCGCCCCATTGGGGATTTCGTCCAAGAAATGCAGCAAAAGTATGGCATTTCAGGTTGAAATTACCCCAATCGCAGAAACTCAGATTGAACAAGCTTATCGCTGGTATCGAGAGCGGAATCCTGAATTTGCCGATCGTTGGTTTCGAGGATTGATGAATACTATTGCTACCCTACAAGAGAAGCCCCAACGTTGTGCTTTAGCAGTCGAACATGAAATTTTTCCAGAAGAAGTACGTCAACTCCTTTATGGGAAAGCCAAAAATATATACCGAGTACTTTTTACGATTCGTGGTACTACAGTTAATGTGTTGTATGTGCGCCACAGTGGCCAAGCACCACTGACAGTAGATGACCTAGAAGAGTTAGAAGGTGAAGTTTAGGATTTCAAGGCGATCGCTATGGTACTTTACCAGTCTCTGCAAATCAACTTTTGCGAGTCATGGAACTCAAACAGCTAGCGAAAAAACTCGGATTTAGCCGGATTAAACCAGAACAAAAGCAGCACGTCGTTTTAGAAACGCCAATGGAAGAACCTGCTTGGAATTTATTAGCAGCGAATTTACCAGACAATCTCAAGACGCGCTTTGTGTATTCTCCTGGTAAAGTGACGGTGCGCGGGTTAGGAGTTTTCAAAGCAGATCAATAATTACAGAATTTGATTGATGCTTTTGGGAGAATGCAAGGTGCGATTCCAGAGGTGGCTATTGTTTGAGCGGTGTTTCCGTCTGAATAAATAGTTAGACCTCTAAATCCCAGTGGGGATATGATTTAAAGGTTAATGCTAAGATGCGATCGCTCAAATAGCGGTCACTTCTTGACTATGCCGTATTTAGAAAGGTATTTTCTGAGTGCGCTCGCCCAAGTTGCTGCTAGTTTTAGGCGAAAGTATGGTTGGAGAGTGATGCTAAGGAATGATCCCTAAAGGAATACGGCAATGAAAATTAAAGTCAAAAATCTTGGTGCTTTAAAGCAAGCCGAATTCACACTTGGCGACCTGACAATCATTTGTGGCTACAATAATACGGGCAAGACCTACGCTACTTATGCGTTGTTTGGCTTTTTGTCTACTTGGCGACGAATGTTTACGATCCAAATCAACGCCAATAAGATCAAGCAGCTCCTTGCAGACGGCACAATTCGTCTTGATATACAAGAATATATTAAACAGTCTGAGCAGATTGTTACTAAAGGTTGTCAAGCCTATACTCAGGAATTACCGAAGATTTTTGCAGCACGGGCAGAACGATTTAAAACAACAGACTTTCAGGTAAGTCTGGATATCCAAAATATTAGTTTAGCTTTTGATTTTACTCGGGAAATTACCTCCGGCGAGGCATCACTTTTCTCTATTACCAAAAGTGAAAAAAGCACAGAATTAGTTGTAACTCTGCTTGTTGAGAAAAAGAAGGTAAAAATCCCCAACGACAGCCTTAAGCGCACCATTGCGGACGCACTAAAAGATATCATTTTTGAGCAGTTTCTTCCTAACCCTTTCATCGCTAGTGCAGAACGAACTGGTGCTGCCATTTTTCGCAAAGAGTTGAATTTCGCCCGCAATCGCTTGCTCAAAGAAATGGCTCAGGCTGATAAAAACATCAATCCAAGAGAGCTTTTATCTAACGTATACCAGGCTTATGCACTCCCAGTAGAAAAAAATGTAGATTTTATGGGGGAACTGGAGACAATTTTCCCAGAAAGCAGTTTCATTGCTGAGAACCATCCCGATGTGTTGGCTGATTTCGCCGACATCATTGGTGGTAAATACACAGTCACCCGTAATGATCAACTTTATTATGAGCCGCATAGTAAACGGATCAAGCTTTCTATGGATGAAAGTTCTAGCGCCGTGCGTTCTCTACTAAATATTGGCTTTTACCTGAGACACAAAGCCCAGGTTGGTGATTTACTGATGGTGGATGAACCTGAGATGAACCTACACCCTGAAAACCAGCGCCGCATCGCACGGCTTTTCGCCCAACTGGTGAACCTTGGTATTAAGGTTTTCATCACCACCCAAAGTGATTACATTATCAAAGAACTGAATACGCTGATCATGCTCAACCACGATAAACCCCATCTGAAGCGAATTGCCCAAGTAGAAGGTTATCGACAAGAGGAACTGATCTCTTCTGAAAAAATCAAAGTCTATATCGCAGAAAAAGTATCAATAATACTAGACGGCGAAACAAAAAAAACTAAATGCCAGACCCTGACACTAGCCAACATCAGCCCAGAACTGGGTATTGAAGCCCGCAGCTTTGATACAACCATCGAAACGATGAACCGGATTCAGGAAGCGATCGTCTGGAGTGAGGAGTAATGTCTGATGGATTAACTGATATTGCTATTCTCAAAGAGATGATCAAGAAAACCGCTATAGTTTCATTGCAAGATGATGGTTACGGCAAAAATAAGGTCATACTCAGAGAACCTCCACCTGCCAATTACGATGTAACTATTTATGGGATGCCCGATGATGATGAGGTCATCATCATCAATGCAGATAAATTTAAGTCACCAGATACAGTTTTTAAAGGAAACCGTGGTGAATGCAAACGTGCGGATTTTGTCATTGTTGCTGATACTGGCAAGAAAAAGGTCATCCTCTGCATTGAGATGAAAGCAAAGGCTAGCACAAGCACAGAACGGGAAATCATTCAGCAACTTAAGGGCACTCAGTGTTTTGTCGCCTATTGCGAAAAAATTGGTAAAGAGTTTTGGGGACAAAAGAATTTCCTTAACACTTATATCTATCGCTTTGTCACCATCAGAAATATAAACATTCATAAGAAACCAACACGGGAGAAAATAACTGATGCTCATGACAGTCCAGAGCGGATGCTAAAAATCAGTTCTCCACATTATCTTCAATTCAATCATTTGATCTGAGGGAGAAAATAATGTCACTATGTAAAAATTTCCCAACTTGCCCCAGACTATCCTCGATCCGACAAATCGCTTGGTTTTCGGCAGTGCGATCGCGTTTTGCTCTCACTCCAAGTGATGGCTATAAACTAAACTAGAAAAAAACTAATTCACCTAGCAAAAAAAACGCCCCCCATTTCTGGAAGGCGTTTCTTATTTAGCTAAATCTTCAGAATTAACCGTTGATAGCAGGAGCAGTCATTGCTACAGGAGTAACTTCACCAGCAGCTAAGTCTAGGGGGAAGTTGTGAGCGTTACGCTCGTGCATTACTTCCATACCCAAGTTAGCGCGGTTGATTACATCAGCCCAGGTGCTAATAACGCGACCTTGAGAGTCAATGATTGATTGGTTGAAGTTGAAACCGTTCAAGTTGAACGCCATCGTGCTGATACCCAAAGCGGTGAACCAGATACCGACGACAGGCCAAGCTGCTAAGAAGAAGTGCAGTGAACGGCTGTTGTTGAAGGAAGCGTATTGGAAGATTAAACGACCGAAGTAACCGTGGGCTGCAACGATGTTGTAGGTTTCTTCTTCTTGACC
>NZ_JAVRCP020000049.1:7839-47361 GCF_034530675.2 Nostoc sp. DedVER02 | reverse complement strand
TCGGCGACCTCTTCCCACTTTCGAGTCCTCACCTTGGCATATCTATTGCACTATTTTAGCTGTGTCAGTCCACTACAATACGCTGTGCCCTTACGATCGATGTGGTTCAATTCTAAGAATTTGTAGACTGTAACTTTTCTAATCTTGCCAACACTTCTGAACTATGAACTGTTGGATTAACTTTGACAAAAGTTTCGCGCAATACGCCTTGAGGATCGATAATAAAACTGTGGCGCATTGATAAGTAGCCGAGCCACGAACCGTAAGCTTTACTCACTGAACCATCAGTGTCAGCTAAAAGCGGGAATTTTAATCCCTCTGAATCACAAAATTTGGCGTGAGAATCAATATCATCAGCGCTTACGCCAATAATTTGGGTATTTTTATCGAGGTACTGGGGTAAATCTTGCTGAAAACGACGAGCCTCTATAGTACAACCAGAGGTGAAATCTTTAGGATAAAAGTAGAGGACTAGCCACTTACCCCGCAAGTCAGAGAGGGAAATTTTGCCATCACCTGTGTTAGTTGGCAAAGTAAACTCTGGTGCGGGTTGATTAATTGCAGGAAGTTTACCACCCAGAGCATCAGCAACAGGGGTAAAGTTCAGCCAGCTGATGACAGAAAGACAGCTGGCAAATAATATATTTAAGAAAGTGCGGCGGGAAATCATGATGCAAACCAAAATCACAACTTTACACAAGTTTACAATTCTTGGTTGCAGCAAATCTCATTCTAAGTAAGATTCGGGAGGTTTCTCTGTGCTTTCGATGTATTGGCTATCTAGGAGAAAGAATCCCCTAGTGAAGCGAATACCCCAATATCCACCGGGACGGCGGTCAATGACTATACCCTCTTCACCAATGTGAATGACATCAGGGGGGCGCAGCATAGGCATAGGATCAGCAGTTTTGACGTAGGATGGTAGTGCTACAACCCGCACTTTACTACCAATTGTGAATTCTTGAGACATTTTAATTAAGCTAGAAGTTTTGATTAACTCATAACTTATAACTATCTTGAAAGTCTAGTAAATTGGGAATTAGGCATTGGGAATGGGGAATTGGGAATTGGGAATTGGGCATGAAGAAGAGACAAGGTAGACAAGGAAGAGAGCAAAGACAAGGGAGAAACTTATTCAATAATTCCCCCTTGTCCTCCTTGCCCCCCTGCTCTCTCAGGGCTGTTTCATTCCCTAAAACAGGTAAAATTGCAAGGGTTGAGGGGATAAAAATCATGGGTGCTACTCTGGTTGAACAATTGAAGCATTGTTCATTTCTCATGTTGAATAATCAACTAGAGAGTATACGAACATTGCAGGTTCACCCCGTCGCTTCTGCTATAATTCATAAAAATTATGTTA
This sequence comes from Nostoc sp. DedVER02, assembly GCF_034530675.2. Taxonomy (NCBI): domain Bacteria; kingdom Bacillati; phylum Cyanobacteriota; class Cyanophyceae; order Nostocales; family Nostocaceae; genus Nostoc; species Nostoc sp. DedVER02. Next base: position 46,001 of record NZ_JAVRCP020000049.1, on the reverse strand, counting down.
TGCACTCTAAGTTTTAACTATAGAAGCGATGGGGGAGCATCTAGTAGAACAGCGATCGCTATAATTGCAATTGGCGACGAGCAATTATGAATTATTCAGTCAAATAATATAAAATACTAAATATAAATATTGCTAAGAGAACAGGAACTATTTTATTAAAGTCTATTTGCTTTTTTTGAACCATTTCTAAACAAGACATCGGAATCATCACAGGCCAGAAAATAGTTGTTACCAAAAACATCACAACTGATAAAAATTTATCTTCTGGAGTGGAAGCAGGATGACGCACGGAAAATATTAACCAGTTGCTTAAAAAATAGCATGTCATTAACAAGTAAGCAATAGTTAAAGTCAGTTGTATCTGATTCACTGTGAGTACTCCTGAAGTTATGTGAGCTTCACCAAATATCATCCGTACAACGTTATAACATATTTAGTTTTCTCTATTAGACTAGCAATTACTAGTGTATTTATATACGAGCTTGTTGCTATTTCTGTCATATCAAACTTCTCTTTTTGTTTGTAAAGTCTTGTTAACTATCTTTAGAGAAACTTTTTAAATTTTGGATGATGAATATTAAATACCACGATCCAAAATTTAAAATTCGGTTAGCGATGAGAGTAATAATTAAGCAGTCTTAAAAAATCGAATAATTTCGCGGACATGATCGAGAAATTGCCCGTCGGTGGAAAGCTGTGCGATCGCAGTTCGGGCTTCTCTTGCCAAGCGCTCATGTTCAGTTTGATTTGTCGCCCGTAATTCCTCAAAATTTGCCGCAATCCGGGCTAAATCTCTGCGAGTCTCTTCAGCAAAGCGTTGTTGAGTTGCGGATAAAGAATAAGGTTGTTCAGGGTTGAGTTGATCTTCCAATGATTGGATTTTTTGCTCCAATATTGAGAAGCGATCGCGCAGTTCAACAATATCTTCACGCGGATACTTCCATTCTTGGCGAATCATCGCTAACCTAGCGTATAAATACTCATAAGCTCGAATCGCTGGACGCAGAATCGTTAATAACAAAGCTGCACCAGAACTTATATATCCCACCGTACTAATACCAGTGGCAGCCAGGGTATAAAGACCAACTGCTGAGAAGAAGTGTAAAGCCAGGGCTACCCAGAGCGATCGCTTCGCCAACAATGTGACATACTTCACTTGCTTCTCATCAACTGGAATTCCTTTCTCAGTTGATTGTGCTGCTTCTGCTAAGACTTCTTTCGCTTGAAAATGGACATTCCACGGTACGGTAACAATTACCAACAGCCACCAAAAACTTGCACCACCAATCACCCAATCCAGAAAATTACCAGCAGGGATGTGTAACCATTGCAGTAAGCTAAAAGCTGTTAATACCACAACCACAATTCCAATGATAGAACTGATAAAAAAGTTAATATACATTTTGCCCTGTCTCCGATGAAACCATCATCTCGATCATGACTATGACGCAGCAGTTATACGTAGATGGTTGTGATGGTTTTTCTATTTGCACATACCAGTTTTTCAATGAAGTAGCTACACCAATTAGGTTAATTATCTTTGCTACCCTTTTGGGGAAGGTAGCAACTGCTTTACTCTGTCGCCAAAGGCGTATTTTGGCAGTGTCCAGTGGTTGGGTAGGTTGATGGTGTTCATGGTTGTCAGTGGAATATGAAAATTTTTCACTTTTGTGGTTAGGTGTGGTTGGTTTTTGGGCTGTATAAGTACAGGCTGTCGAAGAAATAGTTAAATGGACTCACAAAGAATACTAGCTCTTGCAAAACAAGGTGATGCAAATGCGATCGCGGCACTGATAAATAACTCCTTAAAAGGAAAACGTATTATTGCTAAAGTCACCAAAAAAGATGACCGCTTGCAAGTTATTCTGGAATCGTCGGAAGTGCCGAACCAAGAGTTGCTAGTCAGCACTATTCGCTCCAGTTTAATGTCGTTAGCTCATGAATCTATTAACCACGTCAAGATATATGCGCGTCCTTCAGTTGCTAGTCCAGTATTCTGGAGCGAAAGATTTAGCTTAACTAGTACAGAAACCCCAAAAATACCTGATTTTAGTCCAGCAATGAGTGTAGAAGCATCTGGGCATCTCAAGAAAGAGGCTCGGAAAAGAGAAATAGAGTTTAACTTGGTATTTTGGGGCTTCTTAATTTTCTTGTTTGCCGGATGCACTGCTATAGGGGCTTTGTCTAGCAACTCAACCAGTGACTCTGGTGATTGCTACAAGCAAGCAGGACAAGACATACTCAAGCGTGAAGGTAATAAAGCGTTAAACCGTTCTGATGTTGAACGGTATTACGGCGAAATGAGAGGTCGCTGTACATAAGCAGACGGCTTTCGCGCAATCTTCATTACTTTTCAGTACCTTTATCAGAACACTGTTTTAAGTAAAAGAGTTAAAACTGGGATTATATTTTTAACTCAGTATTGACTATGTTAGTGAAAAGATTTTGTGCAGTTGCTAGCGCTATTATTGTTTTGAGTTTGCCTACAGCCGTGAGAGGTGCTGAAAAGTACTTCAATGTTGGACTGGATACTTTCGGCGACCCGTTTTTGTTGGACACCACCACAATGGGCGAGAAAGATAAAAAATTTGGAAGCGTTATCAAGATTTACCAGATCAAAAATAACCTCTTTATGTATGAGTACATACTTCGTCCTTCGTGTTCTGATGCCAGGATATGGGCAGTTGGACACAGAGTCTACAACATTAATAGCGGCAAGAAAATAACCGAGGAAAAGGAAGATCGGGAAATTCCTAATCGTGGGGATAATCCTGGTAGCACAGCACTGAAGTATTACTGCCAAGCTATTAAGGCTCGTGGCTGGTAGTTCTAGATGAATTGCAGAGGGAGGAAAGAAAAATTATTCTTTCCTTTTTCTGCTGCTATTTTTGACCTTGGTTAACCCTCCTCTCTAATTCAGCCTCGGCTTCTTCAATTGACATTAGTTGTGGATTTGGATTCGCTACGTGCAAGCGATCAACGTATGCGTGAAACGCTTCAGTGTTGTTAGGATTTTGCAACACGTAAGCTCGTAACTCGGTATCAGACATATCCGCAAAATTGGGCTGTATCATTTGGTAACGACCTCCCCGTTAGGATAAATTTCTATTTCTATTGTGTCTCCGACCAGCATGACTATACGCTTTGTCCTTTCGTCCATCCGCACTAAGTTAATTGGCCGAAGTAAATTGCTCATCCTCACCGACATCCGGTAAAAGCTTCGTAATTGTTCTGGTGTTGGCTCCAATTTCACCTCATATTTAATCGCGTGCGAGTCGCGATCACACTTTTTTAGGCAGCAGACAATAGACAAAGGTTGCATCTTTACTGTTCCCCGTCTCTATTGGATGAGATAGCTACGCCAAATTGATTGAGTATCTTTACTACCTTTTTCTGGAATTAGCGATCGCCAAGTTTTACCTTCTTGCTGAATTTGCAGGTAAACATCAAAGGGTTGTTTTGGTTGTGTCAAACTCCGTTTTGGTAGCTTCAAAATTAAATCGTAGGTTCCCTGAACGCGGAAAGCTGGTAAATTTCCAATGGTTAGGGGTTGTTCTTGGGTAATTGATAGCCGCTTAATTTCAAATCCTTGAAAATCTAAATCCAACTGCTGGCTCAGTTTTTGTTGAGTTTGCTCTAGCCCAAGTGCGATCGCTTTTTGCACTAAGTCGCTAGTCGGTAGCAGTCCAATACTGCCACAAGCTGTAACTAGCACCAGCAATATTGCTGTCAAAACTAACCGCACTATATTATTCACTGCCTAATCTGCTATTTTCTTCCTTATCAGTTTAACCGGATGGGCTGCTGCTTTTTCCGCATTGAGTGACTCACGCTTCTGTTGCTTGAAGATAACCAACAATTCTTCGCTTAAATGGCTAGTGTAGGTATAGTAATCTGTTTCGGCATGGGACTCGGATAGATGCACTGCAACGATTCCACCTTACTATAATTAATTTGAACTTGATATTATTCCCAATCCAAAATCCAAAAATATGAGGATGCAAGCAGATGCCGTGGTTTGTAAAAATTGAAGAGGGCAAAGTTGATAAACCTACCTTTGACCAATATGTACCTGCTCATAAAGCCTACATCCAGGACTTGATTGGGAAAGGACACAAAGCGCGAACAGGCTATTGGGCAGAGCAAAGAGGCGGGATGTTGCTGTTTGAGGCAGCATCAAAGGAGGAAGCAGAAGCAATTGTCACTGATGATCCCTTGGTAAAACACGGTTGCGTCAACTATCAGCTTTACGAATGGCGAATTGTTATGGAATAACACCCCCTTACTGATTTTTTATGTTATTCTTTTAGAAGACCTGGATCTATGCGATTGCAACACCCAAATCTTGTCAGAACCGGAAGGTAGCAGCAACACGGGAGGCTTGTGATAGGCGTAGTCTCCGGGTCGCCCTATTTTTAGGAGCGGTCAGCGACAATGGCTGGTTTTGGAGATATTGTTCAAAAAGCTTTTTACCTCGGTGTTGGATTAGCTTCTTACGCAGGTGAGAAAGCAGGGGGAAAATTAGCCCAAGTGCGATTGCAAGTCCAAAAACTGGCAGATGAAATGGTCGCAAAGGGCGAAATGAATACAGAAGAAGCCCGCCGCTTCGTTGAAGATATGATGAAGCAAGCCCAACAAGCCCAAGCATCTACCGAAACTTCCGAAAAAACACCCCCTTCTGAACCTCGCCGCATTGAGATTTTAGAGGAAGACGAAGAACCAACGGTGAAAGAGGGAGAAACTGGTGAGAATGTGGATAAATTGCGCCAAGAAGTTATAGACTTGCAAAACGAGTTAAAACGATTGCAACGCGATCAATAAAAAGTATTTTTTGATTGAGATAATCAGAATAAGTGGCACTTTGACATGGCACTTCCTATAGAAACTTGATAAGATACATTGCCTAGTGTGTATTATAGTGCTTTCACCCAGATAACACAAAGCGTCCTGTTTATAGCCTGCAAAGGTGTCAAGTTATATGGAACAGTGGCAAAAAGATTTAGTAGAAATTGTTGAGACAGTGGCTGATGAAGTAGAGCGTTTCTTCCTGGGAATGAGTGAAATGGTAGACGCTTTTTTTGAGCTAACGGAAGAAATTACTGAGCAAGTCCCTAACATTGTTACTGAAGTCGATCAGTATTTACAGGATTTGGCTGAACCAATGTTTGAGGCTTACTGGGAACTGGAAGACATGGTGGCAGATGTAGATCCAGGTTTTCCTTATTCAGTTGAACCTACATCTGAGAAAAATCCTGCCTGTATCGGTTGTACTCACTATCACGGTCAAGTTTATGGTGGTAATTTATTAGTTTGTGCTATGCATCCCCACGGTTGTGAAGACGAGAATTGTCCAGACTGGGAAAAGGAAGAGTATTGAGTGGGGAACGGGGAATGGGGAATGGGGAATAAAATTATTAAAAGGATGTAAAGATAAGTACAATAACCAATGACAAATGACACATGACAACTGACAAATTAGCTGAAAGTTTATCCCCGACAAGCCAAGAAATGAAGTATGGCGAACGCGAAATTGCGGAAGGCAAATTAATTACCTTTCCGAATCCGCGTGTCGGCAGACGATATGACATTAATATTACTTTGCCGGAATTTACTTGTAAATGTCCGTTTTCTGGTTATCCTGACTTTGCGACAATTTACGTTACCTATATTCCTGACGAACGGGTAGTGGAATTAAAGGCGCTAAAGCTTTACATTAACAGTTACCGCGATCGCTATATTTCCCACGAAGAATCTGCTAATCAAATTTTGGATGATTTTGTAGCTGCTTGCGATCCGTTAGAAGTGAGTGTTAAAGCAGATTTCACGCCTCGCGGTAATGTACATACTGTAGTTGAAGTCCGGCATCAGAAGTAGCTTCAAAGGGCGATTACAAACCGCGACTAAACAGGCAAAACCCACCTCCGTGGGTTATATGCGATCGCGAGTTTTTCTAGTCAGGATTTGAATAGCCAAAAAAAATAATATAGAAAAACATGGCAACTTTTGTAGGTTATGATACGCTATCTCCTTGAGAAGTGTCGAGGAACCGAAAATGACTAAGCTGCGCGTGGGGTTACTGTTTGGCGGTCGTTCGGGAGAACATGAAGTTTCAATTAAATCAGCACGGGCGATCGCTAAAGCCTTAAGTGCAGAGGAAAATGCTAATAAGTACGAAATACTCCCTTTTTACATCCAAAAAGATGGACGCTGGTTAGCGGGAGAAGCACCCCAAAAGGTTTTAGAAACTGGTAGTCCGCTTCTGGAAGCTGAATCAACTTCTGAGGGAAATCTGATATCCAATCCTCAAGCCCAAACCCTCAGCAAATGGCAATCTCCCTCCCAAGTTGCCCAAGTGGATGTTTGGTTTCCCATTCTCCACGGGCCCAACGGTGAAGACGGGACAATTCAAGGGTTGCTAACTTTGATGCAAGTCCCCTTTGTTGGTTCCGGGGTGTTAGGTTCGGCGATGGGGATGGATAAAATTGCGATGAAAATTGCTTTTGAGCAAGCGGGACTACCACAGGTAAAATATAAGGCGATAACTAGAACGCAAGTTTGGTCTAATCCTTGTGTATTTCCGAAATTGTGTGATGACATTGAAGCAACATTAGGTTATCCTGCTTTTGTCAAGCCGGCTAATTTGGGTTCATCAGTGGGTATTGCCAAAGTGCGATCGCGCCAAGAATTAGAAGCTGCTTTAGATAGTGCCGCCAGTTACGATCGAAGGCTGGTTGTAGAAGCTGGTGTCGTTGCCAGAGAAGTTGAGTGTGCCGTTTTAGGAAACGATCAACCAAAAGCCTCTGTCGTTGGAGAGATTAGTTATGATAGCGATTTTTATGACTATGAAACTAAGTATACAGAGGGTCGGGCAGATTTACTGATCCCAGCATCGATTCCAGATGCGATCGCCCGTCAAATTCAGGACATGGCTTTGCAAGCCTTTACAGCTGTTGATGCTGCGGGTTTAGCAAGGGTAGATTTCTTCTATGTCGAAGCCACACAAGAAGTTTTTATTAACGAAATCAATACCTTACCAGGCTTTACTGCAACGAGTATGTATCCTCAACTCTGGGCCCATAGTGGAGTCTCTTTTCCTGAGTTAGTCGATCAATTAATTCAACTTGCTCTAGAAAGATATTCTCCTAATTAAGGCAGAAAATAAGTGAAGTAATTTCAGATTATTAGGGCAATAAGTCACAATAAATACACAAATTTGGCAAAAGTTAGCCAGATTTGGTAGCTTAGGTTTTACAAAAAAGCTACTGAAATCTGAAATTTTGTTACGGATACCTGATGCTTGACTCCTCCAGTACAATTTATTGACTAGAGGGGTACAAATCTGAAAGTAATCATGAAAAAAACTCAGAGTGTACAGCGCGAGCCAACCCGACTCAGAAGGGCTACTCCACAGCTGACAAACAGGAAATCGAGATTGAAACAAAGCTCGAATGTTCTGATATATCTGGTTGCACATCATCCTTGGCTATTATTAACCGGGTGTTTAGCCATGTTTTTAGGAGGTGGTGCTTTTGCCCTGTATAGCTTAGGTAATGCTGGACAGGTAGCACAAGAAGAACCAGAAACAATCCCAGTTATTATTGAAGAACCGATTAGTCTGCCCTCTGAGAATAGTAATCCTGTACCTTTATGGATGGTAGCTGCGATCGCCCTCAGTTGTGGTAGTGGTTCTTTGCTCGTTTTCAAAATACTTAACCGGAAAACGCAACCACAAAAAATCCAAAAACAGGTTAATCGCCATCAGGCACGCTTGGCACAAAGCCAGTATCAAAAATTGGAACCACGCCTTCCCAAGAACCAGCCAATTTTTGTGCCACAGGCTCAATTGATGCCGATAATGCAGATGCAACCTAAAGCAAAACATTTGGTGACGGTTCTGCCAGCAGAACATAAGCACCACTTGGATACGCGCACAGAATCTTTGGCAGACTTGATGGATCTTCGTAAAGATAGTTCATTGTCTGCGATTTTACGCCAGTATTAAATTTTTTGTAAAGCAAAAACCTTTCAAAATAATACTTTTTGCAAATTAGGGCACGGTTATACTGTGCCTTTTTTAATATCTATGTCTAGTAGTCTGCCAAGGGAACTTGGCGGGGTAAAGGGTAAGGGCGAAGGGGGAAAGGGTTTAAATCCCTTACCCTTTTCCCTTTCCCCTTTCCCCAGCCCTCACTTAGCATTTTTGGGTTGGCAGACTACTAGGGCTTTCCAAGAAATAAATCCAGGACTTACACACTGTACAAATTAATGATGGTATGCATTTACGAAAATAGGTTGTTTCAGGCTTTTATTAATTATTGTTTGATGTTAAATCTACCTGCAATGTCAATAAGGTTCGGTAAAGGGGAAAGGGGAAAGGGTAAAGGGGAAAGGGGAGAGGTTTTGAATACATCCTTTACCCTTTACCCCTTACCCTTTCTCCAGACCACAAGGAAAATGAAAAATTTTTACTTAAGTTCTGGGGGCAAACATGATAATGAGAACACTTACTAAAGCTAAACATGCTCCTATGAGGTCGTAGCGGTCTGGAGTTACCCCGTCTACCTTCCAACTCCAAAGCATTGCGATTGCGATAAATACACCGCCGTAAGCCGCATAAACTCTGCCAAAATTTGCCGATTGAAAAGTTGCAATCACCCCATAGAAAGCTAAAGCAATTCCCCCCAATATGCCCCACCAGAACGGCTTACCTTCTCGCAACCACAACCAGATTAGGTAGCCGCCCCCAATTTCAAATAAACTAGCCCACAAAAAATACAGCAGAGACTTAATCATTTGACTGATTTGCTCATCAGGTCGAACTCAGTAAAATTACGCTAACGCTTTTAACTAAAGTATTGTCATTAATTAAAGTAAGTTTGTTGAATTGGGAATTGGGAATGGGAATTGGGAATGGGAATTGGTTATTTCCTTCCTTAGTGCCTCCCCAGTCACCCAGCCCCTCTGCTTCTTCCCCAGCCCCGAGAATGTAAATAAGGCTTAAGGATGAAAGCACCATTACCTGATAACGAAGCACAAAGAATCGAGACACTTTTGGAGTATAAAATTCTCGACACACCATCTGAAGCTGCCTTTGATGACCTCACCCATTTAGCCTCGTATATTTGTCAGACTCCTATTGCCTTAATTAGCTTAATTGATACAAATCGCCAGTGGTTCAAGTCAAGAGTCGGTTTAGATACCCCAGAAACACATCGAGATTTGGCATTCTGTAGTCATGCTATTTTACAGCCTGATGTTTTTGTTGTACGCGATGCAACAGATGACGAAAGGTTCGCCACCAACCCACTCGTTACATCTGACCCAAATATTCGATTTTATGCTGGTGTACCTCTGACTAACCCTGAAGGATATGCTCTCGGAACTTTGTGTGTGATTGATTACATCCCACGAGAACTTACTCCAGATCAGATAGAGGCATTACGAGCATTAGGTCGTCAAGTCATCAAGCAACTGGAATTGCGCCGAAATTTAGCAAGTTTGGTACTTGTTACCAAGAAAAGCAAAGACGTGCAGAAGGTAAGCAAACAATTTTTCAAAAAAATTGCAGCAGGTTTTGGTGTCGCGTCGGTAATTTTAGTTTTGATTGGTGTGGTTTTTTATCAAAATACAACAGTCTCTACTCGTAACCGCAGTATCATAAAAATTACTTATCAAAAAATTAACACTTTAGAAGAATTACTATCTCAAATAAAAGATGCGGACACTGGGCAACGTAATTACATTATCACTGGAAAAGAAACTTATCTAAAACCTTATCAAGCATCACTTGCCAACGTCGAGCGAGAAATTGCCAAACTAAAGAATTTAACTACAGATCGAGCAAATGAACAAAAGCAGATTGCAACGCTTGAATCCTTGATTGCAGCTAAACTTACACAACTAAATCAGACTATCGACTTACGCCAAAAGAAGGGAGCAGAGGCGGCGTTGCAGGTATTACTGACAAATAAAAGCCAAAATCTCATGGATGATATCCACAAGGCGATTGATGAGATAGAGAACGAGGAGAGGGAGCGGCGGCAGGAACTTTCACAAGTAGCACAAGCTTGGACTCGCAAAACAACCGTGACAATTGCGATCGCTATTTGCCTAAGTTTTATCGTTCTTGCTGTAGTTTACTACTTTATCTACCGTGAGGTAACAGAGCGCAAAAGGGCAGAAGAAACCTTAAATCAAGAACGTAACTTTATCTCAGCAGTTGTTGATACAGCCAGCGCGTTGGTAATCGTTCTCGATTCTCAAGGGCAAATCGTTCGTTTCAATCAAGCTTGTGAGCAAATGACGGGTTACTCCTTCGATGAAGTCAGGGGTAGGTATTTTTGGAACTTGTTCCTAATTCCTGAAGAACTGGAGTCAGTCAAAGCAGTTTTTGAGGAATTGCTAACTGGTAGAGGCTTTCTGGAGTATGAGAACCATTGGGTAATGAAGGATGGTAGCCGACGACTAATTGCCTGGTCGAATACCTTCTTAAAAGACTATGAAGGATCGGTAGAATACATTGTTAGCACTGGCACTGATATCACCGATCGCAAACGAGTACAAAAGCATTTAGCTGCACAATATGCTGTAACCCGTGTTTTGGCAGATTCTACCACAATCAACGAGGCTACACCCTTAATTGTGCAAGGAATTTGCGAGAGTTTGGGATGGGATTTAGGTGAAATTTGGATGGTCGATCAGCAAGCAAATGTGCTGCGTTTTCTTTCTATCTGGCATCAACCATCCCTTGAAGCGCAAGAATTTGAAGCACTGAAGGGGCAAATCACATTTATAGAAGGAATTGGGCTACCTGGGCGTGTCTGGGCTAGTTCTGAAGCTGTTTGGCTTACTGATGTCGTTAACGATCTGAATTTTCCTCACTTCAAAATCGCGGCTCGAATAGGGCTACACACAGCTTTTGGTTTTCCGATCCGCACTGGTAACAACATTCTGGGCGTGATTACCTGCTTCAATCGTGAAATTAAACCTCTTGACCAAGATTTAATCAACACGATGAATTCTATTGGTGAGCAAGTGGGTCAATTTATTCAGCGTAAGCGGGCTGAAGAGGAATTACAACGCCAAAACTTGCGATCGCAACTTTTTACCGAAATCACCCTTAAAATTCGCCAATCTTTGCAAATTGAAGAAATTCTCGAAATCACTGTCAAGGAAGTCCAAAAGATTCTCCAAACTGACAGAGTTTTGATTTATCAGCTTTTACCAGAAGAGTCTGCAACCACTGTTGTTGAAGCAGTAGTTTCTGGCTCACCAGCAATCAAAGAGCAAAATATCACCGCCCCTTACTTGCGAGCAGAATACCTGCAACAGTACTATCTACAGCAATACCGCCAAGGAAAAATTTTAGGATTGGCTGAGTTAGATTTACTCGAAGTCCAACAAAGTGACCTGAAATTAATCCAACAGTTTGGGGTCAAAGTCAACTTTGTTGTACCTATTTTGGTCAAAGAAGAACTTCGCGGTTTGCTCATAGTCCACCAGTGTGATGATTCTCACCAATGGTCTAGTTTTGAAACTCATCTCTTGCGGCAAATAGCCGACCAAGTAGGTATTGCTTTAGCCCAAGCTCAACTTTTAAAAGCAGAAACCCGTCAGCGACAAGAACTTGAAATTGCCCGTCGCCAAGCTGAATTAGCTTCTCAGACTAAAAGTGCTTTTTTGGCAAATATGAGTCATGAAATTCGCACTCCCATGAATGCTGTTTTGGGGATGACTGGTTTACTGTTAGATACTCCCTTAAATGCAGAACAGCGAGATTTTATTGAAACAATTCGTACTAGTGGAGATGCCCTTTTAAGTTTAATCAACGAGATTTTGGATCTTTCTAAACTTGAGGTTGGAGAAATGGCTCTGGAAACTCTAGATTTTGACTTATCCACTTGTGTTGAAGAAGTGGTGGAATTATTGGCTTCATCAGCCTACAATAAGGGATTAGAAATTGCTGCACTAATCGATCGCAATGTCCCTAACCACCTCAAAGGCGATGCTAGTAGGTTACGGCAAATTTTGATGAACCTAATCAGCAACGCTATCAAGTTTACCAGCGCTGGTGAAATTGTAGTCCAAGTAGAGTTGCGATCGCCCTTGCCAAAATCATCCCTTCCTTGCACTACAGCCACCATCCATTTTGCCATCACAGATACAGGTCTAGGTATTAGCCCTGAAGACCAACGCAAACTCTTTACACCATTTACCCAAGTGGATGCTTCGATTACTCGCAAGTATGGTGGTACCGGTTTAGGATTAGCCATCTGTAAACAACTGGTGACTTTGATGGGAGGAGTCATTGGCGTGGAAAGTCAGATAGGAAAAGGATCTAAGTTTTGGTTTGAGATACCTTTTGCTCGCCAACTTCAGCCTGTTTTGCCAAAAGATGATGGCTTGTCTGTGACATCTTACGACAACGACAACACCAAGAGCGATCGCGAACTTTTGAACAATCGCCGCTTATTAGTGGTGGATAACAATGCTACTAATTGCAAAATTATCTATCATCAAGCTACTGGTTGGGGAATGCAGGTAGATCGAGCCGACAGTGTTGAAGCTGCACTCATTGCTATTCAAAAAGCTTCTGAGCAGGGTAATTCCTATGATGTCGTCTTGGTAGATATGCAAATGTCTCAAACTTCTGGCATGAGTTTAGAAGAACAAATTAAAGCTAATTCTGCAATTGCTCAGATCCCTTTGATTGTACTCACCTCTATTAATCAACGCGCCCAATTGCAACGGGCAGCCAAAATAGGATTTTCTGCTTATTTAGTCAAACCTGTTAAATCTTCTCGACTACTCGATACCATCATGAATATTCTAAAAACTCAGCCGCAACCAGAAGAGGCTAAAGGAAAAAAGCTAGAGGCTACTAAAGAAATTTCAAGTACAGAAACTTCCAGCGTTCTTACTTCTTTTTATCCTAATTCCTCTACTCATTCCAAGTTAAAAATTCTCTTAGCTGAAGACAATTTGGTGAATCAAAAAGTCGCTCTAAAGCAACTCCAAAGTTTGGGCTACAAAGCCGATGTCGTTGCTAATGGAAAGGAAGTCTTGCAGCTATTAGAAAAAATCCCTTACGATTTGATTCTAATGGATTGCCAAATGCCAGTTCTTGACGGTTTAGAAACCACAAAAGAAATTCATCGTTGGCAAGAAGATGCTTTTGCTTTACGTCGTCGTCCTGTGGTTATTGCAATGACGGCTAATGCGATGAAAGAAGATGAGGAAATGTGTCTCAACGCTGGAATGGATGACTATCTGAGTAAACCAGTATTTAAAGAAAAATTGGCTGCAACTCTAGAGCATTGGACAGGTGTGATCCGCTCAAAACAAGAGCCAGTTGTTGACGAACAGACAGTTTACATTACAAATAACGACACAATTGACTTAGCAATTGATTGGGAACATTTGCATCGCATATCAGGGAACGACCCAGAATTTGAATTAAATCTATTGCAAGTATGCATTGAAGATATGAAACCCCGTTTAGATATAATTATTGCTGCGATCGCATCTAATAACTTTGGGCAAATTGTGCAAGAAACTCATCATCTAAAAGGTGCTACTGCCAACATTGGAGCCACAGCTATGTATGTAGTAGCTGACAAACTAGAAAAATTAGCTTACTATCAAGACCTTAGAGATGCTAAGAACTTAGTTTTAGAGTTAAAAGAATTTGTCAAATCTGTCCAAGAATTTTTAGCAGTAAAGAATTAGGATTAATTCTCTATGAGTAGCGGGTAAATACGTGATATTATAATCAGTTCTCGTTTACGTGAGCTACACTCGTAGGGGCATAGCAATGCCCATTGGTGTCAACTTAAGAAGATTTTGCCCAAATTTTGAATGGGAACCGCTATATGATAATTTTAAACCTTAATTTTGCTGAAACTATGTATTGGTAAAACTTTCAGCAGCTAAAAACCCAAGTTACATCATTCCTGTACTAGACTTTGGTTTAGTTTATATATTAAAATACACTAAGCCGATAGGAATAGTGGTTTCTTTATGGAAAGCGTCCAAAATGTCAGTCAAGAGTTGAATGTAACAGGAGAAACAGTCTTAGAGGATTTAAAACAATCTACGCCAGAAGAGTTTAAAAAAGACATTTTCAAAAAACTCAGAGGTGGATTTTTTCTGGTATTGGGATATTTATTATCACCACTATGTTGGTGGAATGACCTACTATTCAATCTGCCAATAGCTTATGGTTTTGGGTATGCATGTAGTTTACTTTCCCCAAAATTACTTCTGCCTTGTTCAATTATCGGATACTGGCTCTCTAATATTGTGGGAATTCTCTTGATGCAATTCGGTTCTAAAGATATTTTTCAAAAAGAACCTCAAGAGCATAACCTCAAAAAAGAATTATTCACTGGTTTAATTTCTTCAACAGCGTATACCCTGTTGATTATACTACTGATTCAGTTGAAGATTCTCGATTCTCCCATTTTATTCTCTAACGGGTAATTTAGTCGAGCGAATTTCTACAGAATAAAACAGGAGCCAGAATTCTGAATTCATAACTCAGAATTCAGAATACTCTAGCCATAAATGGATTGAGTATTAAGGCGAGAATATTTTAATTTTTTCGCTTAACTTCGGGCGAAAGCGCGTAGCGGGGCGAAGTACGGTTAAAACCTCTATTCGTCACCCACTCGTACAGAATTCATACTGAATTCTGACTCCTGACTTCTGAATCCTGACTTCTGAATTCTTCTTATAAAGAGATACCCGAATCATTAAAGAAGCTGGGTATCTCATTTTTTGGTTGTAGAGTAAATTATTGAATTAATCAAATTTTAAAAGTTCGCTTAAATTCAACAATTTTGGAGCCTCCTTGCTTACAATTAATGGTAGCTTGCCATTCCATTTTTCTATTGCTTGCCTTTGCAGGATTTCAGGAGTTAAGCCATCACGTAATAATCTGTGTGCCTCAGCCTCTCCTTTGGCTAAATTAACTTTTGCTTCAGCCTCTTTTGTTGCTTTCAGTGCAATAAACTCTGCTCGTTTTGCTTCTTGTTCAGCAATCTGCTTCGCCTCTACCGCCTCACCAAATCTTTCTGAAAAATGGACGTGAACTAGAGAAATATCATCCACTGCAACGTGATAGCTACTTAGTCGTGTAGACAATCCATCATCGACTCCACCTTTGACTTCACCTCGCTTTGTAATAATTTCTTCAGCAGTATATTTTGCCATTATTGCTTTTACTACTTCTTCAACTGCTGGGTTAATAATCCGCATAACTACAGCTTGTTCATCTCCAATTTCTTGGAAAATGATATTTGCTTCTTGGGGAATAATATGCCAATTTAGAGCTACATCGGTGAAAACATTTTGTAAATCTTTGGAAGAAGCTTCAGTCGAAATTTCCTGTTTTTGGACTCGAATACTTAACTTTTTTACAGTATTGACTACAGGAATAATTAAGTGAAGTCCTTCTCCTAATATCTGGTTTTGTACTTCGCCAAATTTCATCAATACGCCTCGTTCACCTGCATTGACAATTACACAAGGTGTAAGGAAGAGAGTTATCAAGAACAAAAGAGCAGTTAGTTTGCCAGCACTGTTAAAAGTTGTATTTTTTATCATCTGTGTGAAACATGTATGCGTCTTGCATAGAGACACATATTTAGGAGTTATAAGCTTCTTGCCGTTATGCTCTTATAAGTTTGGCTATAAGTCAATTTTCATTTCACTCTAGACAAGTTAAGAACTTATTATTACCAATAAGTAGCAAGTGAATCAATAAGCCAGCGTAGAGGGATATAGATAAGTCATAAATGTGTAATTGACTACCTAAAATTGGAGATAGTAAAGGTTTAGATAGCTTTTGGTAAACCTAAATTACTATAATGATATCGAAAAACAGTAGTATTTGAAAAGGTAAGTTTGCCTCACCGAAAAAAGTAGAGGCCGTCCCAATACTACTCGGGTTTTGCATTTTCAACTCAGAATTTGGTTTGGGAAAAGGTTACTGGGATTGGGTTAAAGGCTTTTTCTTCCCCTTTTCCCCAAAACCCGATAAGTATTGGAGGTCGTTCTTGGAGGAGAGACTACTGAAGGGAGGGAGTGAAAATCAGGACGAGGCGATCGCGTCATTGAGAGTAATGTTATAGTAGTCTAGGCAATGCACTAACATTTCCCTTAATTCACGACATTTGAATATAGAACAGAGACTCAAATGTGTGGAAAATACCTGGAGAGGTGTCCGAGTGGTTCATGGTGACGCACTCGAAATGCGTTTTGGGGAAACCCAACGGGGGTTCGAATCCCCCCCTCTCCGTTAAATATAATCAGGGCAAGGCTAAAAAGCTTTGCCCTTTTATTTTGCACCCATAATTGAGCCATTTTGTCAAGTCGCCAAACTCCTACTTCACTATGGCCACAGCCTGATGAACGGATCGGGTAAATTAAGATAAGTAAAGAAAACGCTTTAAACTACATGACAACTCTCAGCTTAGAAGAAATTTCTATTCAGTTAGAAAGTCCGAACTTACGCGATCGCATGGTAGCCCTTGCTAATCTGCGAAATGTTGCTCCTGAAGATGCAGTCCCTTTGATTAAAAAGGTACTAGACGATGAATCTTTGCAACTGCGATCGATGGCAATATTTGCCCTTGGAATCAAGCCAACGCCAGAATGTTATTCAATTTTGGTCAGAATTCTTGTAAATGACCCCGATTATGGTATGCGTGCTGATGCCGCGGGTGCTTTAGGATATTTAGGCGATCCCAGAGCCTTTGAAGTGCTTTCACGGGCGTTTTATGAAGATACCGATTGGCTAGTACGCTTTAGTGCAGCCGTTTCTCTCGGTAACATTAAAGACCCGCGTGCCCATCAAGTTCTTCTTCAGGCATTGGATAGCAAAGAAGTAGTGTTGCAACAAGCTGCAATTTCTGCGCTCGGAGAAATTAAAGATATTGAGTCCGTCGATCAAATTCTGCGCTTCGCCCAATCAGATGATTGGTTAGTTAGGCAGCGTTTGGCAGAAGCTTTGGGAAATCTTCCCACTCCCAAGAGTATCTCAGCTTTAAAATACTTAGAAAAAGACAATCATTTCAACGTTGCTGAGGCAGCCAGAATTAGCCTCAAAAAGCTTGAAGAAATAGGCAATCAAGCTTAATAATATTAGAACCTCCTGCTACCTTTTAATAATTAAGTGGGAATTTTAGCTTTTTGATGCAGGGTAATTTCATTCATGAATATTGAAGAGTTTTTTCAGTTAAGTGCTGGTAAATGGTTTTCTCATCGCACTAGTCAACATTTGGCTTTTAATGAATCTGAGCATAGCAAGTCAGACATCATCATTGAGACGCTAGCAGTAGATCGTCCAGAAGCGATCAAAGTATGTCAACAATACAAAATTAATCCTACTTCCGCCTCCTGTGCTATGAAAATTAACTGGAATGGCACAATGGAAAAGGATCAATCAAAACACAGTGGTTCAACTGTGTTAGTTTCAGTACCTAATGCAGATAATCCCTCAGAAGGCAAGTTACTGCGGGAAATACTCGATGCCCAGAAAACTCCAGTTGCCGGACACTATAAATTTGACAGTGATGGTGCATTGATTCTAACTATAGAAGATGAAAATATCTGGTCAGAGGAGCGCCTGTGGTTTGCTAGCCCCAATTTGCGAATGCGGGTAAATGTCCTCAAGAGTTTTGGTGGATTTAGTATTACTTCCTTCACTTCTGAGATTCGTATGGGTGGTTTTCCACCTGCTGCGAAGGCTTCTGAGGCGGCTAATTCAGTATCTAGTTAGTATTCCCCAAAAAATAAAAGACGCGATAAATCGCCGTCTCTACAAAGGACTGGTTATTGTAAAGACGGTGATTTATCGCGTCTCTAAAATCTCGGGCGTGTCATCAAAAAACCCGATCTGAACTGTATTCGACTTTACCGATCGCTCTAAATCGAAATAAACCGAAACTAGAGCATTGCACAAAAAACCCCCGGCTTTTCTAAAATCAGCGTTTTTAAATTTGCAAAAAGTTGGCGATCGCCTGCGGTAATGGCAAAATAATTACAATCAACAAAGCCATTGCCAGTAATCCCCAGATATCACGTTTGTTATCTAATTCCGTGACATCATTGAGTGCAGGCTCATCAATCAAAGGCATAAATAATAAGATAATCGCCCACATCAAAAATTCTTCCCGAATTAACGAAAGTAATAGCAACAGGACACGAGCAATTTGACCAATAGCGATCGCAGTTCGTTGTCCAAACATTGCATGGATAATGTGACCTCCATCTAATTGTCCCACAGGCATTAAATTTAAAGCCGTGACAATTAATCCCAGAAAACCAGCTACTGCAACCGGATGCAAATCAAGGGCTGACTTTGCCGTTAACTGACTTCCCAAAGCTAATTTTGACAAAAGCGCTAGTAAAATCGAATATTTGGGATTGAGGGCATCAGGATTCAAAAACCGGGCTTTTTCTTCAATCAGGGGAACCACCTCAGAATGAGCCAATCCCCATATTAATAATGGCAAGGTGACAACAAAGCCTGCAATTGGCCCAGCAATACTAATGTCAAATAAAGCTTTGCGGTTGGGAATGGGACTACGCATCTGAATAAATGCACCAAAAGTTCCCAAAAAGAAAGGTATGGGAATAAAGTAAGGCAAGGTTGAGCGAATCTTGTAGGATTTAGCTGTCAAATAATGCCCAAGCTCATGAATTCCCAAAATAGTCATCAGTCCTAAAGCATAAGGTAATCCTTTCAATAGAACATCTGGGTTAGATAGGATTTTTAACAAAGAGCCAGTTTTCCATAGAGGCGGAAGAGAAACACCAGCAATTTCCACTCCCACCAAGGTAGTAGTTATCAAAGTAACTAATAGTAGCAGTAGTGCTAATCCAGGTCGAGTTAAACGTTCTTGATTGTGTCCTGGTGTATTTTTATCTTTAGCAGCTTGAGCATTAGGAACTAACACAAAGAAAGGTTTGCCGTTAAAACCTTCTTGAAAGATCAACACGAAGCGATCGCCAAATTGTGCTTCAATATTAGTCTTAATCTGTTGATAAGCGTTGCTGGCTTTAGTTCGCAACTGACCACGGCAAATTACAGCTTGTGGTCGATACTCAATATTTTGAACGTAGTATACAGACCAAGGGAAACAATTTCGCAGTTGGGTTTCTTCTGTTGGTTCAATGGGACGCACTGTTGGTTCTGTGGTGGGTTGGATAATCGGCTGTGATTCTGAGGCTTGGGTTTGGGCTTGGGTCTGTGTATCTGTTGGTACTCTCCTTCCCCATTGAAACAAGATCCAGTACAACAGTGTGCAGACAAATAATGACGAGATGAACAGCGCCGGTGGTGGAGGTTGTTTAGTTCCGTACATCAACGTCCATCCACTCAATAGCAATGCTGGTGTCATTAAAACCAGCCATAACAACCATACTGGCGTGCGGGTGATATTAGCGACGCTTTGCTGCACCATTAGATAAGTAGCTAGCCCCAGTAGGAGGAGAAACAAAAACCAAAATCCCATATTATCTTCAGTAATTTTGACAAAACGCCCCACCAGTAGCTTTAGCACCATAGCATTAACTACAAGGCAGACCTTAAACCCCAATTTTTCCGAACGGTTAACAGTGCTATAGAATTTGTGAGAATTTCTCCACTGTAACTAGATTGTCCACAACTCCTCAGTCGGTTCTTTTATTATGTGCCCTCTACCTCAACAGCCAAATCATATAACTAAGCCACCACGGGCTGTATTCACAGACGAAGTTCCTAGCGAAAGTTCTCTGCAATCAGAATTTGCACCAGAAAGCATTTTTGCTTTTCCACCCAATCGGGACACATTAGGAGGAACCTCTTATTTTATTGTAAGAAATGAAGGCAATATCCTCATAGATTGCCCTGCCTTAGACCAAACAAATCAAGATTTTTTAGCCGCGCATGGAGGTGTGCGTTGGTTATTTCTTACCCATCGAGGCGCTATTGGCAAGGCTGCTGAAATTGGGCAAACCTTTGACTGCGAGGTACTCATACAAGAACAAGAAGCTTATTTATTACCAGGCGTAACCGTAACTACCTTTAGTCAGGAATTTACTCTTGATGCTGCAACACAAGTGATTTGGACACCAGGCCATTCTCCCGGCTCATCTTGCCTATACTACAGTGAGCTTGGTGGTATATTATTTTCTGGCCGCCATTTACTTCCTAATCAGAAGGGTGAGCCAATACCATTACGGACAGCTAAAACCTTTCACTGGCGGCGACAGATTAAGAGTCTTCAGTTCTTATTAGAACGTTTTACACCTGAAACTCTCAAATACATTTGTCCGGGAGCGAATACAGGCTTTCTTAGAGGTAAGCGTTTTATAGATCAAGCTTATAAACAGCTTGCTTCTCTAGATTTATCAGCTTTACTGCAAATACTTTAGGGACAGGGGACGGGAGGCAGGGAGCAGGGGGCACCCGGATTTCTCACCACACCTCGAATGGAGGAGTAAGGAGTAATGAGTTATGAGTTATGAGCGAATACTTCAATATCTTTAGGACTTACTCATTACTTCTTATTTCTTACTCATTACTTATTACTCATCATCAAACGCTTTGGAGCTTGTGAGAAATGCGGGGGCAGGGGGTAGGGAGCAGGGAGCAGGGGAAATCACCGTAAATAAATTTAGGGGATTTAATTAATGATGGATTTTTTCTTTTACTACGTATCTTGAAAAAAATATTTTATCTTTGTTTATAAATAAATTTACTTACTCTAAACTCTTTTGGCAGAGATAATAATTCCTATCTTTTACCTCTTGCTCTCTGCTTTCCTTCGGTAAACAAGGCTCTTATAGCTTCCGGTTTGAGACCTTCGCTGAACTTTCATCAAAAAGTAGGAAGCTAACGCAACAGTGGCTTCAATTTAGAATGAGTAAAATCTCGAAATAATAACCAAAACCCTGGTTTTTAGGTAGGGATAATTCATGAATTATTCCTACTGTGTGTAGTTTTATCAAAGACTTGCTCACGAAGCTCAAAGGCTCATCTTTGATTCCCCAATGCTCAATACAAATACAAATAAATTTATCTAATACTTGTTAAGCAAGATGTTTTATGGGGAATTCTAAGCCTGAGATAAGGAATTATGGTATAAAATTATGAGCGCAAAAGTTGATGAAACTTTAAGGATCGCTGGCTACCAAATTATAGAGCAACTTTATTCAGGTTCTCGAACTTATGTGTATCGGGCAGTACGAGAATGCGATCTCCAACCAGTTGTCATCAAGCTCTTAAAACGAGAATATCCCAGTTTTAGCGAATTAATCCAGTTTCGCAACCAATATGCGATCGCCAATAACCTAGATATTCCTGGTATCATTAAACCCTACAACTTAGAACCTTATCACAATGGCTATGTCATGGTAATGGAAGACTTTGGTGGCATTTCTTTGCGGCAATTTACCCGAGGACAACCACTAGCCTTAGAGCAATTCCTTCCTATTGCCCTGCAACTACTAGACACATTACACCAGCTACATCAACAGCGTGTCATTCACAAAGATATTAAACCAAGCAACATCCTGATTCATCCTGATACCAAAGAAATCAAGCTGATTGATTTCAGTATTGCCTCACTCCTCCCACGGGAAACTCAGGAGATTCAAAGCCCCAACGGACTGGAGGGAACCCTAGCCTATCTATCGCCAGAGCAAACTGGACGGATGAATAGGGGTATTGACTACCGCAGCGACTTTTATTCATTAGGTGTGACTTTCTTTGAACTACTGAGTGGACAACTGCCTTTTGATTCCCATGAACTGATGGAGTTGGTACATTGCCATATTGCAAAACAGCCACCCTTTCTCTGCGATTTCAACCCCGATTTGCCCTTAATGTTGGGAGAGATTGTTCGAAAACTGATGGCGAAGAATGCCGAAGATCGCTATCAGAGTGCAATGGGAATTAAACATGACTTAGTGACTTGCTTAAAACAGACACAAGAAACAGGTAAGCACACCTGGTTTGATTTGGGACAGCGAGATATTAGCGATCGCTTTTTCATACCCGAAAAACTCTACGGCCGGGAATCAGAAGTGCAAACGTTACTGGAGGCATTTGGCTATATTGCCAATGGTGGCTCCCAACTAATGCTGGTGGCAGGTTTCTCTGGTATTGGCAAAACCGCAGTTGTCAATGAAGTGCATAAGCCCATTGTCCGGTGGAACGGCTACTTTATCAAGGGCAAGTACGACCAATTTAACCGCAACACTCCTCTATCTGCTTTTGTGCAAGCCTTTCGTGACTTGATGGGACAGTTGCTTAGTGAAAGCGATACTCAACTTGAGCAATGGCAACAAAAGATTCTAGCAGCAGTTGGAGAAAATGGGCAAGTTTTGATCGAGGTGATTCCAGAACTGGAACAGATGATCGGCAAACAGCCCGCCATCGTTGAACTATCGGGCGGTGCAGCACAGAACCGTTTCAATTTGCTGTTCCAAAAGTTTATTCAAGTGTTCACAACAAGAGAGCATCCTTTGGTGATGTTTCTCGATGATTTGCAGTGGGCTGATTCGGCATCGCTCAATTTGCTGAAGTTGTTGATGAATCAGAGTGATGGTGGCTATCTATTAATTATTGGCGCATACCGCGATAACGAGGTATTTGCCGCTCATCCACTGATGTTGACAATTGATGAAATTGAAAAAGCATCCTCCTGTGTTAATACTTTGACCTTAGCTCCCTTAAGTCAAACAGATGTCAACCATTTAATCGCCGACTGCCTCAGTTGTACAACTGCACAAGCATTGCCGTTGACAGAGTTGGTTTATCAAAAAGCCAAAGGTAATCCCTTTTTCACAACTCAGTTTCTAAAAGCGCTGCATGAGGATGGGCTGATTACCTTTGATTGGGAAGTAGGTTCTTGGCAGTGTGATGTAGGGCAGGTGCGATCGCTAGCTCTCACCGATGATGTGGTAGAATTTATGACCCAACAACTCCAGAAGTTGCCCGACATCACTCAAAATATTTTGAAACTGGCAGCCTGTATTGGCAATCAGTTTGATTTGGCCACATTGGCGATCGTTTCTGAAAAGTCGCAGACTCAAGCCGCTTCGGACTTGTGGAAAGCATTGCAAGAAGGATTTATCATTCCAACTAGTGAAGTCTACAAGTTTTATCAAACTGAAGCATCAGCCGCCACTATCCAAACCTCAACACAGAAGGTTGACACCTGTGTTTACAAATTTTTACACGATCGCGTCCAGCAAGCTGCCTATTCCTTCATCGCAGAGGAGCAAAAACAGGCAACTCACCTAAAAATTGGGCAGTTACTCTTGAGTAACATCCCCGAAAGCAATCGGGAAGAACGTATTTTTGAAATCGCTAGTCAACTCAATGTTGCAGTTGAATTGATTGCCCAACCAGCAGAACGTCAAGCATTGGCGCAATTTAACTTGATTGCAAGTCGCAAAGCAAAAGCTGCAACCGCCTATACTGCTGCTTGCAAATATGCCCAGGTGGGTATAGGGTTACTGTGCCAAAATAGTTGGCAGCATCAGTATGAGTTGACTCTAGCACTCCATCAAGTCGCTACAGAAACCGCTTATCTGAGCGGTGATTTAGAACAGATGGTAGTTCTTGCTAACCTAATCCTAAACCACGCCAAAACTTCATTAGATAAAGTCAGTGTCTATGAGGTGAAGATTGAGGCATTCACGTCTCAGTGTGAATTTACCCAAGCGATCGCAGCAGCACTTACCATTTTAAAGCAGTTAGGAGTGGAACTGCCCATAGCGCCAACTCAGGACGACATGGCCGCTGCCTTTAGTATCGTCTCAGATGCAATTGGAGAGCGATTACCTGCTGAGTTACTCAACCTCAGCGAAGCGACGGATGCAAGCATCTTGGCAGCCGCTCGAATTTTGACATCAGTAGCACCCTGCGCTTATCTGTTCCGGCCACAGCTGTATTTACTGGTGATTTTAAAGAAGGTTTATTTGTCTGTCGTGTATGGCAATGAATCAACCTCGACTTTTAGCTATGTCTCTTACGGAATATTGATGTGTGGTGTGTTCAAAAAAGTCGAATTAGGTTATGAATTCGGTCAGTTAGCCCTCGACCTACTTTCACGCTATCAAAATTCTGAATTGAAAGGGAAAACTTTATTACTAGTTTATTTGTACACAAGACATTGGAAAATGCACCTGCGTGAGACATTACAGCCTTTGCAGCTAGCCTATTGTAGTTGTTTAGATGTGGGCGATTTAGCTTTCGCGGGCTACTCTGCGTATAACTACGGTTTTTATTCCTATTTTGCCGGACAGAATTTAACGCAATTAGAGTCGGAAGTTGCCGGATATTGTGAAGCACTCAAGCATCTCAAGCAGAATATAAGTCTAAATTATTCCCAGTTGATTCAACAAATTCTGCTCAATTTAATGGGGGATGCAGATAACGTAGTGGTATTGAGCGGTACAGCTTACAATGAACAGCATCAACTTCCATTAAATGAAGCAGCAGGCGATCGCACCGGACTAGCATTGCTATGGATTAACAAACTGGTAGTGTCTTATCTGTTTTCATTTGAACAAGCTGTACAAGAAGCTGTGCAGGCAAGACAGTATTTGGATGCTATCATAGCTTTTTTCTATGTACCAATCTTTCATTTTTATGAGTCTTTAGCCTACTTAGCATGGTTTGAGCAACTTTCAACCCCAGAACAGCAGCAAATAGAAGAATGCATCGCTGCTAATCAAGAAAAACTCAAATACTGGGCAACTCATGCGCCGATGAATTTCTTACACAAGTTTCATCTAGTGGAGGCGGAACGAGAGCGAGTGCAAGGCAACAAAGCCGAGGCAATAGATTTGTACGATCGCGCAATCGCTCTTGCTAAAGAACACGGTTATATCCAAGAAGAAGCACTTGCCAATGAGCTAGCAGCTAAATTTTACCTCAACTGGGGCAAAGAACGAATAGCTCAGGAATACATCACCCAAGCCTACTACGGTTATGCTCGCTGGGGTGCAAAAGCTAAAGTTGCCGATTTAGAAAAACGCTATCCCCAATTACTTGCCCCCATTCTCCAGCAAACCTCTTCTCTCTCAACTAACGAAACTATCTTCGCTTTGGAAAGTGTCACCTCCACTAGTTCTGCCACTTCTACCAGTAGTAGCATTTCTGTTGCTTTAGATTTAGCTACTATTCTCAAAGCTTCTCAAACCCTTTCTGGGGAAATCGAACTCGAAAAACTGCTTTCGGTATTGCTGCATATCGTCATTGAAAATGCGGGGGCTGATAAGTGTGTATTCATGCTGTTGGAGTCAGGGCGTTTAATGATTGAGGCGCTGGCACAGCTTTCCTTTAGCCCTATAAAAAACAACCAAATTGCCCACATCAATTTTGACTCAATGTTGCTCAACCCAGAGCCTGTTGAAGACTCTCTGGATCTGCCAGTCGGGTTAATTAATACTGTCAAACGCAGCTTACAACCAGCAGTGATTGTTGATGCTACGGCGCATCCGCAATTAATTAACGATCCCTACGTTCAACAACAAAAGCCCAAGAGTATCTTGTGCAGCCCAATTTTGCATCAGGGTAAGTTGCTTGGCGTGTTGTACTTAGAAAACAATTTAGCAACTGGAGCCTTTACAAGCGATCGCGTCGAACTACTCAACTTACTTTGCGCCCAAGCGGCCATTTCTCTCGAAAATGCGCGACTTTTTGAGCGAGAACAGGAAAAATCCCAGTCGTTACAAGCATCACTAATACAATTAAAACGGAGCGAAGCATCTTTAGCTAAAGAACGAGAGTTCTTGAATGCCATCATTGAAACTATTACAGATGGGATTGTTGTTTGTGATGCTAGTGGGAAATTGACCCTTTTTAACAAAGCAACTCGTGAGTTTCATGGCTTATCAGTAGCATCTTTACCACCAGAAGAATGGGCAGAACACTTCGATCTCTATCAGCCTGATGGTCAAACACGTCTAGCAGCAACAGAAATTCCTTTATTTCGCGCCTTCCAAGGAGAAATAGTCAAAAATGTTGAAATGATTATTGCACCGAAGCATGGTTCTACGAGAATTTTATTAGCAAGCGGACAAGCGATCGTTGATGCTTCCGGTAACAAACTTGGTGCAGTAGTTGTAATGCGAGATATTAGCGATGCCTATCGGCAAGCTACGCAACGCAAACAATCAGAACTTGCTTTGCAACAAAAATCACTTGATTTGCAACAAGCACTAAATGACCTACAAAATGCTCAATTACAAATAGTTCAAAGTGAAAAAATGTCTGCCTTGGGTAATTTAGTTGCTGGGGTAGCTCATGAAATGAATAATCCTTTAGGTTTCATTGCTGCTAGCCTCAAACAAGCTAAACCCACTGTTGCTGATATTGTTAAGCATCTCAGGCTATATCAAGAAAGCTTTCCTAATAAAAGTGATGAAATCGCTGAACATGCTGAAGAAATTGACTTGGATTATAGCTTAGAAGACTTGCCCAAAATTATTGATTCTATGTCTATGGCGTGCGATAGACTCAAAAATATCAGCACCAGTTTAAGAACTTTCTCTCGTGCCGACCGAGATTATAAAGTACCGTTTAATATCCACCAAGGCATTGATAGCACAATTTTAATTTTAAAACATCGTTTGAAGGCAAACGAACAGCGTCCCGCGATTGAAGTCATCAAAAATTATGGAAATCTACCCCAAATTGAATGTTTTCCTGGTCAATTGAATCAGGTGTTTATGAACATTTTTGCTAATGCTATTGATGCCTTAGAAGAATCGAATTATGAACGCACATTTGAGGATATTAAACTAAATTGTAATTGCATTAAAATTACCACTTCACTAGAAGACAAGTATGTAAAAATTATCATTGCTGATAATGGTAAGGGAATTCATGAATCAGTTCGACAAAAGATTTTTGACCATCTATTTACTACGAAAGCCGTCGGGAAAGGGACAGGTTTAGGGTTGGCGATCGCGCGGCAAATTGTCGAAGAAATTCATAGTGGTAAATTAAGTTGTAACTCGGTTGTCGGTAAGGGTACAGAATTTATCATTGAAATCCCGGTATCAATACTTGTCGGTTAAGGGGAAAAGGGGAAGGGAAAAAGGGAAAGAAAAAACCTTTAACCTTTAACCCAAATCTAATTCCGAGTTAAAAATGCTTTACCCGAGCAGTATTGATATCGGTATAACTTTTAGCTCTCATTGTTAAACAGCTTCAAATATCTGGGAATACTAAATCTGGAAATCTTAAAGATTCAGCAACTTATGCTGCTTACCGTTAAAAATGCTTACTTCTACCGTTTAATATTAGTTTTGGTGCATTTCATTGCTTAATCTTATAAAATAGGTAATCAGCCGTATAACTCACGGGAATTTCTTTGTTTTCGGATGATTTATCACACCCTTGAATAGGGGCTTTTCCACCAACTGTATCGATCCTTTGAATCCAATTTACTTGGCGGAAGATACCATTTCCCTGATGAGATTGTGCCTCCAATAATAACCAGGGAATGGCATTGTCTTGTGGTGAATTTACCTTAGATTTCAACTTTCCTACAACTTTGCTACCATCTTTGGCTTCCCAAGTTGGGCCTGCATAATGCTTGCCCAAATCTTGCCCTTGCTCATTCAGCAACACAGCATCGGGAGCTTTCAGCGTCCACTCATACTGCTCAGGAGATTCTGATTTCGGTTTGCAGATATAAATTTGGGAACCCTTGGCAGATGCTTTTAAAAGAAGTTGCTCACCATTTGGGACTTTTATACTATCAGGAATGGCAACCACATCAGCTATGCGTTGGGCAGGTTCCATAGTTCCAGCGATCGCAGTTTTGCTCAAAACACCCCACCCATTCAACATCAGCAGTGAAAAAACGAGGCTGCAATTGATCTGAATAATTTTATAAAAAGTAGATGACATAATGCTTTCTCCTTCATTTATCCTTTTAGGGAACTCCAAAAAATAAATTATCCAATTTCTGAACTTCACTACAACTTTCCCTCCCCCCTCCCCCTGCCCCCTGCCCTTAAAGCTTCTGTCGCGCCATCAGTTGGGCAAACAATCCTGGTTGATTAGCGAGTTGATTAAAATTGCCTTCTTGGACTACGCGACCATTCTCGAATACATAGATGCGATCGGCATTGCGAATAGTACTTAGACGGTGAGCGATCGCAATGCGTGTTACCTTCAAACGCTCTAAACTTTGACTGACGATTGCTTGGGTGCGATTATCTAAGGCACTGGTAGCTTCATCAAACAACAAGATTTTGGGTTTTAATACTAGCGATCGGGCAATCAATAATCGCTGCCGTTGTCCTCCAGAGATATTAGTTCCTCCTTCACTAATTACCGTGTGCATTCCCATTGGCATCGATTCAACATCTTCGGCAAAGCCAGCCATCCGCGCGGCTTCCCACGCTTCATCCATCGTAATCATCGCACCACTGGCGATATTCTCAAAGATGGAAGCAGATGTCAATCGGCTATTTTGCATCACAACTCCTAGTTGCCGACGCACTGCATGAATATCCAACCCCGCTAAATCTTGTCCGTCGTAGTAAATTGTGCCAGATTCCGGGACATCAAACCCCAGTAATAACCGGAACAGCGTTGACTTTCCACTCCCCGAAGCGCCGACAAAAGCGATAAACTCGCCAGGTTGAGCATGGATGCTAACATCATCCAATGTTAAAGGCCCGTCATCTCGATA
Source organism: Nostoc sp. DedVER02 (assembly GCF_034530675.2). Taxonomy (NCBI): domain Bacteria; kingdom Bacillati; phylum Cyanobacteriota; class Cyanophyceae; order Nostocales; family Nostocaceae; genus Nostoc; species Nostoc sp. DedVER02. The sequence continues at coordinate 17,289 of NZ_JAVRCP020000049.1, read as the reverse complement.
CCGGAAAATCACATGATCTACAACCAATCGCCCAGAAAGCCGACCTGGATCGGTTTTTTCAGAATCAACTTCCGGTTTAGATTCCAGAATTGGCTGCGCTCGTTCCCACAAAGGAACCACTTGCAAAACATCTATAATTGTGCTGCTGAGACTAGTCGCTCCACTGATAAATGTGCCAAATGCGGCATTAAATGCTAAAAATACACCTGTGGATAAACCACCTTCTTGGGCATTGGCTTGCTGAAGGAAAATACTGGCAAACCAGAAGAGGATTGCTGTAGTCAATACAGGCAAGATTTTATTAACTACAGCCAGAATATCTTCAATACCTTGGGTACTCAGCATCCATTTAATTTGTTGGCTGTACTGTTTTCCCCAAAAAGCAAAAGCGCGGGCTTCTGCACCTGCAACTCGTAATTTACTAACGCCGTTGATTAACTGCACCATCACCCCAGAGAGTTGTCCTTGTAACTCCAGTAAAGGGCGCACCTTTCGCAGAGTGGAAATTCCTGAAACCAGAGTAATAGCAATGTTGATCGAGGCCACAAGAGTGGCAATTAACGCTAGCGAACCGTTGTAATAAAAAAGCAGTCCTAAATTCAGAAACGCGAACAAGCTGGTGAAAATACTTCTGAGAACCGTACTACTGAGCTTTTGGCGGATTTGGCTAATGGCGCTAACCCGTGAATTCAAGTCTCCAGTTGAGTACTGACGAAAGAATGATGCTTTCAAATTCAATAACCGATCCCAGACTGCTGCTTGGGTGGAAGCATCTGCAAAAGTTTCCACCCGCATTATGGCAAAGCCTTGGGCAAGTTGAAACAAGGTGCTACCAAATGAAGTTGCGAGCAGCGCTAAGGCAATTTGCACTAATAAACCGCGATTAGCATCAGGAATGGCACTGTCAATCAAGATGGCAGTAGCTTGGGGGACGATCATTCCTAATAAACTTGTCGCCATCCCCGCAGCCAAGACAATCAGCAATTCCTTGTAATGTCCTTGGAGGGCAAACTTCAGTAAATCTACGGTGGTAAGGACTTTATCAGGTAATGGGCGATAGAAGGTATATCCGGTAAGTGCCAGTTTAGTCGCACTTTTAGCATTAACCAGAGTACGCGATCGCCCAATTGGATCAAAAATCTCATAGCGTGTATCAGATACAGGCAATAGCGCCACAGGACGGTTATCTTCCATCGTGTAAGCCAGCATCGCGCCGCAATCCTTTTTCCACCATTGACCCTGTAAAGTGATGGTTCGGGTTCGCAAACGGGAAGCACGAGCGATCGCTTGTAGCGGATCTTGAACTCGTTTCAGGTCTTCAGACTTTGCTGGTGGTAGAATCGTCACCCCCAAAGTTCGCCCGACAGCACCCGCAGCAATCAACAAGGCTTGGTCAAAATCATTAGCTTCAACTTGAGCAGAAGCGCCAATTTGCGGAGATTGCAGCAACGAAGACAACTCGCCCAGCGTCTCCTTCATCACGCGATCGTTAAGGTGTTGTCGTTCTTGAAATCGGTTTAATTCTACCGCTTTTTCCTGTTGTTCTAGAAGAAAAAGGCTTTGAAGAAAGTAGACTTGCATTTGGAAAATCCCTCTGAACAGGATATTAGCATCCTTAATTTCAGACGTATTTAGGGTTTCCAACTCTACTGTATCTTCAGCTTCAAACCACATATCTGCACTCAACGGCAACAATCCTGATTGAGGCGTGACTAACAGTTGCTCAAACCCCATCCAAATCGCGTACCCACGTTGAATTTGCACCCACGATACAAGCTCCCTTTGTGGTTGGAAAATTTGACCATTGGAGAGCGAGAAATAGCGCATCCCTTCTTCTTGAAACGGCAGTCCAGATGGAGTAATAGAAGACAGTGCCAATCCTAGTTGCTCAATCCATCCCTCGACTAAAGTTAGGGCTTCGCCATTACCCTCAGCGAGAAATTCCTGAAAATCTTTGATTGAGACTTTTAGAAGTTCCGTTTCTTCAATCGACACCGCCAAAAGTTGATACGGCATCGGCAGAGAATCGCTGACGATGCCGAACATTGCCTGTCTTGCTCGGATAGTAAATAAATAGCGGCGACTTCCTTCAGCAATTCCCTCTTTCATCGGAACGGCAAACACCGCCAATGAACCTGATTTCACCACCCAAATCGTCTCTGGATCATTAAGAATAATTGGTTCATTGCCTTTAAACTGATAATACTCTCCCGACAAGCTGGCAATCCGAATTTGATCTAACATATTCTTACTCCATAAAATTAATCCAAAACCTTGGCGCTCTTCTCTAACGAGACGCTCCGCGATGGCGGCTTGGCGGTATGCCTCCGGCACGCTACGCGAACGATAAATCATGTATTTTAAAAATTTTTGCGTGAATCCCGATAGTATAAAATCACGAACCGCCAAGAACGCCATCGCGGAGCGTCTCGTTAGAGAAGAATCGCCAAGGAAGAAATGCTTAACTGAACTCTATTCTTCTTGGAGTGCTTCCCCTTCACTGCGAATTAATTCCAAATATTTACCTTCAACTTGCTGTAATTCTTCATGGCTACCGCGTTGTACTACCTTGCCGCGATCGAAGACAATAATTTCGTCACAATCCCGAATTGTGCTTAATCGATGCGCCACAATTACACAAGTGCAGCCACGCTCCCGGAGTTTCTGATCGATCGTTTTTTCTGACTCAGCATCGAGCGCACTGGTTGCTTCATCCATCACCAAAATTGCCGGATTATTCACTAAAGTGCGGGCAATTTCTAATCGCTGCCTCTGCCCACCGCTCAAATTAGATGCTCCTTCTGCAAGGTCGGCGTTGTAGCCTCCAGGCATGGAAAGCACTACATCCTGAATGGCGGCATCTTTACAAGCGCGAACCAGGTTACTAAAAGGAACAGTCGAATCCCAAAGTGTAAGATTGTCGCGCACGCTGCCGGCAAATAGCGAGATATCTTGCTCAACTAAAGCAATTGAATTAGTGAGAATCGATCGCGGAATGTGTTTTCTCGGTTGACCATCAAATAAAATCTCACCCGCCCACTGTTCGTATAATCCACACACCAGCTTGGCAACGGTTGACTTACCCGAACCACTGCCACCCACCAAAGCGACTCGTTGACCGGGTTTAAGTGAAAGACTGAGATTTTCAATCAAGGGAGGTGCAGAGCGATTGTAGCCAAAGGTGATGTTACGGAGTTCAATATAACCTTGGAGTCGAACGTTTGCGGTAGGTAGTTGAGTTGGCGATATACTAATTTCTCGCTCTACGGCAGGGTCGATGTTATTGCGTAACACATCATCCAATCGACCTAAATTGCCTTCCATTTCCTGAAGTTCACCCGCTAAACTTACCAGATTATTTACAGGTTCTAGAAATCTTTGCATCAAAGCTTGAAAGGCAATGAGCATCCCAATACTCAGTACGCCATCCATTACCCGTAGTCCTCCCACCGTTAGCAAAAGCATAGATGTAATCGAGGAGAGAAATGATGGCAACACACCCAGATTTTGATTAGTTGTATCCATTTCTTGTCGAGCATTAATGGCTTTAGCGTAATAACCTGCCCACCGCGAAAAGAATTCTGATTCTAGCCCGGATGCTTTGAGGGTTTCCATACTTTGCAGTCCAGAAATCGCTACGCCGCTGACTTTGCCTTGTTCTTGCATTAATCGCAGATTGGCATCGACCCGCTGCCGTGAAACCCATTGCCACACGCTGACATTTACGATTACAAAAGCAATGCCGATCGCAGTCAGAACAACATCATATTGCAGCATCACTAAAGCATAAAAGACAACGGTGAAGGCTGAAATAACTGTTGTCGCTAATCTTCCTGAAAGCAGATTTGCCAAGCTATCGTTAAGACGGACACGGCTGCTAATTTCTCCGGCAAATCGCTGATCGTAAAAACTCACTGGTAGCCGCAGAATATGCCACAAGAATCGGCTAGACATCCCCACAGCTAGCTTAATTTTCATCCGTCGCAGAAATTGTAGCTGAAGCAATGTTAAAAAACCATTCAATATGGCTGTGAAAATCATCCCTAAAATTAACGGCCGCAACCAATCACTTCTGCCTTCAATTAAGACATTATCGACAAAGGCTTGGGAAAACGCAGGGATGGCTAATCCGGGAATCACTAACAGCAAACCGGCGATAACACAATAAACCAATGCTCCCAGGGAACTCTGCAATCGATCCCATAAGGATAATGTCAGGCTGGGTTTTTGTCCTCCTGGCTGGAATTCTGCACTCGGTTCGCCAATTAAGACTACCCCAGTAAAAGACTGATCGAATTCTGAGAACGAAACTGTCCGCGGCCCGGTGGCAGGATCGTTAAGATAAACTTTGTCTTTGGCAAATCCTTCAACTATCAGGAAATGGTTGAAGTTCCAAAAGACAATATAAGGGCATTGCAGTTTGCGTAACCCAGCCAAATCGACTTTAAAGCCTTTCGCTTGCAATCCATAGCTGCGGGCAGCATTGAGAATATTAGATGCTTTACTCCCATCTCGTGAAACACCGCAAGCTTGACGGAGTTCTGCCAGGGGGACAATGCGATCGTAGTATCCTAAAATAATCCCCAGTGCGGCTGCACCGCATTCTACAGCCTCCATTTGTAAAAGAGTAGGAGTCCGACGGCGGCGATCGGGAGGGCTGATGAGGCGTTGAAGTTTTTTTAATCGAAGTCCAATTTGTGATTTAATTTGCCGCATAATCAATACATTCCACTCCACGATCGCAGAATCGGAAATACAAAGGAAATTGGGGATTGTTCATCCACCTTCACGCGCACTGAAGCAGTGGTTCCAGATGTGATTTGGCTATCTGGCCCTTTAGACGACGACCACCGAAAACGGCTTTTAGTCGAAGGATCTGGCTGAAGTTCCGCGAAAACTTGAATTTGTGCCCCTTCTGTGGTTAATCCTTGCAAAACTTCTAAACCGCCAACCACGCTCGATGCGCTGTCCTTACTAACGGGAAACGCAGAGATACTTGTGACTTTCCCGATAATGCCACCAAAGCGTTCTCGTTTAACAGTAGAAGGGGTGAGTTGCAACTCCATACCCTTTTGAATCTTTTTGCCTTCGCTGACCGGGAAGAATGCCACCCCAACTAACTTATTCCCGGAGTCTCTAGCCTCGATCGTGCCAATGCGAGCGCCCTTTTCGAGGGTTTGCCCAGGAACCGCAGAAAGTTCTAAAATCCGTCCATTGAAATTGCTAGTAACCTGGCTGTTGGCTTTAATTTCTAACGTTAATTCTGCGATCGCTCGTTGCGTATCTTGAATTTCTTTTTTTCGATTAGTAGAAGTAGTTAAATCTTGTTCTGCTTGCCCAGCAAATTTACTGTCTAGTACTGCTAACTGAGCTTGCAGGTCTTTAGTTGTATTGACATTTGCTAAGAATTCTCGCTCTGCATCAGCTTCTTTAACATTAAGTTGTTTGAGTTGCGATTCGATTTCATTGATTCTAGTTTTGCTATTAAGAAATTCTTGTTGCGCCTGAAGGACGGTATCACTTGAAACGGCTCCTTCTTGGCGTAACTGCTGGCGAATTGCAAATCGCTCTTTGAACGTGGGGATCAAATCTTGCGTTGTCTGCAATTGTTCCTCTAAATTGTGACGCTCTTGCCGAATCGACTCCAGACCTTTATTTCTGAGAATTGGCGTTAGGGATTGGGTTGTTTTGAGAGTTTGCAGGAGCGCTTGACGTTGTTGCGCGATCGCACCTTTATCTAAAACCGTGCGCTGAAGTTGCACAGAATTGGCATTTTGGTCTTGTTCATGAAGTTGAGCAAGCTTGACTCGTGCAAGTTTCAACTTATCTTGAAGTTCGGTTTGGTCAATTGTTGCTAGTATCTGTCCTTTTTTGACTTCATCACCTGTACGAACAAAAAGCATGAGAATCTGCCCCGAACTAGGAGACTGGAATCCAACAACTTTGCTAGGAAAAACCACTACGCCTTGTCCGGCTACAGTAATGGGAATGCGACCAAAAACACTCCAAGTAAGTCCAACGGCAATTAGAGATCCCATTGCAGCTAACGGAATCCACTTCTTTGGTTGAACCACCTGCATGAGTTGATCCAGCCGCTCCGGGGAGGATAAGCGATCGAGTGCTTCTTTACGAAATAGATTGCTTTTATTGGTCGTCATTATACTGACTCCATTCAATTTGTATATTAGGGAATTGGGGACTGGGGATTGGGGATTAGGGACTGGGGACTGGGAATTGAATACTTTAAATTAAGAGCTAAAGACAACAGAGATAGAGATTAGAAATAGAGATAAAGAGTAAATTTTTTCTAATACCCAATCCCCAATCCTCAATCCCCAGTCCTCAATCCTCAATCCCCAATCCCCAATCCCCAGATCAATTACCGCGAATCTGCTTCAACATCCAGTCAAATCGAGTACCCGCAAGTGTCACTTGAGCCAAAAAGCTAGAACTCAATTCATCTTCATAAGTCAAGCGTTCATCTAAAGATTTGCCTGAACTGTAGTTGATTCTGCCGTAACCTAGACTATTGATAATTCCTTGCTGTTTATCTGCTAACAAAATTGCTAATACTCGATAAAATCGGGCAGCAAAAGCTACATCGTGTAGCAATTTTGCAGAAAGTCGCCATTTGGGAATCGATAACACGATCGCATCCTCAACCGCCCGAATGGTCATTGCAGGCGGACTGGCTTCGACAAAGGGCGTTTCGCCAACTATGTCACCCCGCGATAATCTGGCAAACTCTCGTTCTATACAATCTGTTTGTTCCAAAGTTGAAAAGGCACGGGTGAGAGGATTGCTTGTATCTTCAGCAATGGAAGCCACCATCTTGCCATCTAATAAAATATAGAGAGCGTCAACAGGTCTTCCGGCTTGAAACAACACCGTTCCCGCAGGAATTTTCATCGCATTGCCTGCAACAATCATCCAACCAATATCGCTATCATTTAATTCTGCAAATGTAAATAAGATTTCTCGAATTTGTGGTTGAAAAAGAACGACTGTGCTTTGGCCGATTTGACCGATCATCTGCTCTAATCGTTGAGCAAGGAGAACTGCGATCGCTCGATAAAAATGGGCAGCAAAGGTAACATCTTCTTGCAATTTTTGAATCAACTGCTGCTGAGGAATCATCAACACAAGCGACTTTCTAGCGGCTTTAACCGTAGTTGAAGACTGGTAGGAGGCTAAAAAGGGCATTTCTCCAACAACTTCACCATTTGCAAGCCGTGCAACCTCTCGTCCTGAGAGTTCGCCACCTTCAAGAGCGGCAAACGCCCGACCAATCGGGTTATCATCAGCCTGAGCGACAGAAACGCTTAATGCTCCATCTAGCAGAATGTAGAGGGCATTAACAGGTGTTCCTTGGCGGATGAGGATCGTACCAGCAGTAATTTCTTCTCTTTGACCCGTTGCCAAGATCCAGTCAATATCGCTATTTGTCAGTTCCTTAAGTAGAACTTCTGTCATAATTTAACTTCCTTGTTTTCTGCTAACGGGAGAGAACTGGCGAGCGGGAAATAATACCAATTCATAATTGAGAAATTCAGATTAAATCTGGGTTTGGTCTGATTTTGGAGAACTAGTATAATTACTGAACAATCTTCCCATCACGTATCAACTAGATTTATAAGGACTAGAAGATGTACGGTTCAGTGGGTGTTTTATCATTGCTACCAGGAAACTTTATATTCTCCAGCTTCTTTGCGATCGCTTCAGAAACATTGCTATATAGATTTTCAGTAGGAAATTTACCTGGATAATGCTCACCGACAGCAATACCACCTGAAAGATTTGCGAGTTCTTGAGCCGATAGCTCTTGTGATTCGTTTTGCTTTTTGTTTTCCATTTGAATTCTTTTTCCTTGTCGTTATTTATGACTAAATTTGCCTAATTTTATGAAGGTGAAGTTATTAATTACACAAAATCAATTTCAGAAAGCAGTTGGACAAGTTTTGCTCAACTGCAATTGATTAATTTGAGCAACTCCGTTTATGCAGAACCATCGAGCGCAGATATATCTCCAAACAACTCGCCAAGCACTTTTAGATCCTCAGTTGTCGCATCGGTGATGGTGAGTTGGAACAAAGAAGAGTCTATTGTCTCTGTATGAAAAGTTGACCGTGTTGAGTGATGCCCTTGTCTTCGTGATGTTTGTTGGCTAAATCCCCTTCTCGATTTGTGAAATCGCGCAGCCGTAAACTGTAAATTGAAACCACCCGCTACGTCGTCTAACTCTTCATCTGATAGTTCGATCGCTTCATCATTCGGAGTAATTTCGTCATCTGACATAGAAGCTCCTTTACCCGACGTGTTAAAGTTAAATGAGGCGGAGGGAGTTAACCATAAGCCTAGCAGCAACTCGGTTAACAACCCCTCCTGCTCCTGAAATCTGTCAAACTTAAAAATTCAGATTAACCTTCAGGACTAGAAATACCCGCTTCCTTAAACTCTCTAAGATCCTGCTCAGAGAAAACGCTCACTTGAAAGGTAACGCTCTTAATACCACCTTCTTTAGGAATTTCTACATAACCAAGCTGGTAATCTACGGCATTTGCATTTGTTCCAAAGACATCGCTAGTAGCGCCACCGGCAATATAATCAAGTTCTTGATTGGATAGTTCCAGCATTTCATTAGGCTGCACATTTTCCATAATCATTGTCGTTCTCCTTTAGTGTTAATTATGAGCTTAGAAACAAATTACTAGGAATCCCGCTAGGAAATTCTTCTCCAGTGAATTTGATTTCGCGCAAATCTTGTTGAGATATAGTAGTTTCCTGACTATTAAAGGATGCAATACCGCCATCAGCACCGATAATTACTGCACTAGTTTGCTTATCCGAAAAGTTGAAGTTATGAGCATCAACATAACTAAAAGCACCACCAGCAACGTTATCCAATTCTTCAGTAGATAGTTCTACCGGCTTAATGTCATCAGACATGATGTTTTTTTCCTCCTCAATTTACGATATGTGCTGTATCAAGCAGAATGCAATATTTGAGTTCTGGTTACTAACTTTCAAGAGTGGGAGTCAAGAAACCAGTTGCTTTAATTTCTTCCAAACTTTGATGAGATATAGCAGTTTGTTGAACGGTGGAAGATGTAATACCGCCATTAGGGCCAACAACAGTTTGACCAGCTTGCTGATCGAGTGCATTGTAGTTGTCAGCAATCACAAAGCTAAAAGCGCCACCAGCAACGTTGTCCAATTCTTCAGCAGATAATTCTACGGGCTTAATATTGTCAGACATGATGTTTTTTCCTTAATTTATGATGTGTGTTGTGTCAAACAGGATGCAATATTCGATGTGGTCTGTTACTAACTTTCAAGAGTGGAAGGAAAGAAGCCAGTTGCTTTAATTTCTTCCAAACTTTGATGAGATACAGTCGTTTGTTGAACGGTGGAAGAGCCAATACCGCCATTAGGGCCAAGAACGGTTCCGCC
>NZ_JAVRCP020000049.1:0-7744 GCF_034530675.2 Nostoc sp. DedVER02 | reverse complement strand
ACGGTCCAATTCTTCAGCAGATAATTCTACGGGCTTAATGTTGTCAGACATGATGTTTTTTCCTTAATTTATGATGTGTGTTATATCAAGCAGAGAAAGTGATTTACTGGTTAGTTGCTCACCGCTTCCCTCGCTTCATGTCTCAAGAATACGAGTTCAACCAGGGTAAGCGCATCTGAAAAACGTCTAGGATTTCATCTAAGCGAAGTAAGTAGATGTGGTCTGACTTTCGCTATATAGTGTTGAGCAATACGTAAGACTTTCGTCAGATGCTAACCCAGCTAGTTACTACAAAAGTCATGGATTTGCTTGCAGATGTGGAATTTCACTGCAATATCGTAGTATGACTAAACGTGGAAGCATGAATGAAAAACTAGGGACAATCCCAAACAATGAGAGAATCCTACATCCATCACTCAATCAACTAGATTAATAACTTATTGTGTTAAATCTCTAGCAATGTTGTAAATAAAACAGAAACAACAATGTTTAATAGATTCAAGTTAGCAACCAAATTTACTTTACTTTTATTGCTGGTGTTCGTTGGCGCGATCGCAGTTAGTGGTTTTGCTTTATCTCATGCACTTGAGCAAAAAGCAGAAACCGAAATCGCCGATCGCAGCCAAATTATTGCAGAAACGATGAACTCAGTCAGGAACTATACCAACACGCATATCAATCCTCTTCTGACACCAATGGTAGACACTCAAGCCGCGTTTATTCCTGAAAGGATTCCCAGTTTTGCGGTCAGAGAAGTGTTTGATAACCTTCGTCAAAATAAAGAATATAAAGACTTTTTATACAAAGATGCTAACCTAAATCCAACTAATTTACGAGATCAGGCAGATGTATTTGAAACGCAACTTATTGAACGGTTTCGCCAGAATCCAGGCTTGAAAAATATATCCGGTTTTCGTGATTCTTATGACGAGAAAATGTTTTATAACGCTCGTCCATTTTCTATTAACAATCCGACTTGTCTACAGTGTCATAGCACTCCTGAAGTTGCTCCTAAAAGTCAGATCGCTAGCTATGGTTCAGAAAATGGCTTTGGCTGGAAACTTAATGAAATTATTGGCACACAAGTTATTTATCTTCCTGCCAAGCAAGTATTTGATGATGCTCATCGGGCATTTGTTTTATTCATTAGCTTATTTATTATTATCTTTGCCATAGTGATTTTGCTCATTAATTATTTGTTGAAGCGAAATGTCCTACAACCTCTTAAACCAATGGCCCAACTTGCTCAGAAAATTAGTACAAATGAAATTAGTGTGGAAGAAGCAAAACAATTTGATCGAGAAAAACTAACATCGATTGTGCAGCGCCATGATGAATTAGGACAATTAGGACGAGTTTTTCAACGTATGGTGCATGAAATTTCTGCCCGCGAACAACAATTCAAACAACAGTTGCATACATTGCGGATTGAAGTTGATGAAGCTAAACGTGCGCGTGAAGTTGCAGAAATTGCTGAATCCAAAACGTTCCAAAAATTGCAGGAGGAAGCAAAAGCCATTAGAAACAAACGGAATGCTCCCAATTAATCATTACAAATTAAAAATTACTATTGAGGATTTATTATGTCTGAAATTATTTCAATTCACTCATTCCGTGGCGGAACTGGTAAGTCAAATGTTACAAGTAATCTCGCTGCCATCATCGCTCGCTCTGGCAAGCGAGTTGGGATAGTTGATACAGATATCCAATCTCCAGGAATTCACGTTCTATTTGGTTTGGAACAAGAGCGAATCCGCTACACTTTGAACGATTATTTATGGGGTCGCTGTCAGATTGAAGAAGCAGTTTATGATGTTAGTGCGATTCTCAAACAAAAACAAACATTTTTTGGTCGCCAGGGAAGTATTCATCTAATTCCTTCTAGCATTAAGATGAGTGATATTTCTCGAATCTTGCGCGAAGGCTATGACGCACGCCTGCTTAATGATGGTTTACATAATCTAGTTCGTCGTTTAAAACTAGACTATTTGTTAATTGATACTCATCCTGGCATTAATGAAGAAACATTGTTATCGATTATTCTTTCTGATGTCCTGCTGATAATTCTCCGTCCAGATAAACAAGATTATCAAGGTACAGCAGTGGCGATAGATGTTGCTCGGAAGTTAGAAGTGCCTAAAATGCTAATAGCGATCAACAAAGCTCTACCATCTTTAGATTTCAAAGAGTTAGGGAGACGAGTAGAGAATACCTACAAAACCCCTGTGGCTGGAATATTGCCCGTTTGCGAGGAGATGTTTGATTTAGGCAGTAGTGGAATCTTCTGTTTGCGGTATCCAGATCATTCATGGACTCAAAAAATTAATGCGATCGCTAAACAAATCACTGGTTCTGGAGTAAAATTGTTTGCCAGGTAAGCATTGCGGCTCAAAGATGAAGAGTGGTGAGTTAAAAGACCGCCCACACTATGCGCGGGTATCAACCAACTCCATACAAAAAGATTCCGCCCCACTTGCGGGCGGGGCTTTTACCATAGTGCTAAGTACTGAGTAATCTTATTGCTACTCATTACTTAGCACTTAGCACTGAATGTTGTAAACTGGATTTATGCGCTGTGATGCGATCGCTAAACCAACCCCCAAGTCGTTAAAGGTTCTTGTTGTAGTATTATCAGCTTGCCGAAACTAATCAAACACGTGAGGCAGAAATTCTGGGCTGATCCCCTTACCTGTGTCACTCACCCGGATTTGTTTTTAAGAAGGATTTAGGTGGATCTAAAAGTATTTGATACATCAGTAAGGACTTTTCAAACATCCTTTAAAGAATGTGAAATGTATTAATTAACATAGTTGATTTACCCTAGCTGCAAGTTCTGCGGGGTTTATCTGCTCGTAGTGTTCAAAAGGTTGATGAATCCAAGGGTTGTCAGGTAGATAATCAACATAATAATCGGGTGCTATAACTGAACAGGCTTTATACCAAAGTACGGCAGTGCGAATTTCCTCAATGGGAAACTCAATATTTTGCTTAAGCCAAGGTATAGTCTGTTTTAGTGTGATGCCAGAGTCTACCAAATCATCTACTAGGAGAATGCGCGAACCTAACTTTTCGGCAGTCATTGTCAAGTGGCGGGAGAAAATTAAATTACTTCTTTCAGTGCCACTGTAAGATGAGGTTGCTAAAATCGCCAGTGGTTGCTGATATATCCGAGAAAGAATATCTCCAATTCTTAGTCCTCCTCTGGCAAGACAGATAATCTGGTTAAATTCCCAACCGGATTGATAAATCTGAATAGCCAGTTGTTCAATTTTTTGGTGATAATCTGACCAAGAAACGTAAAGGTCTGGCATAAGTCTAACGGGAGTAGTAGATAGCACATGATTAAAGGCGATGTCCACAACGGGCTATGCCGACGCAGATTTTTTATTTTAGTATGAGTACAAAGTTTTATGAATGATTCTACTGCTAATGGCGATGCCCAACGAGATATTCTTAGTGAAAAACTCGATTTAAAAACAAAGCTGGCTTACGGTGCAGGAGATTTAGGCCCAGCAATTACTGCAAATATCTCCGTCTTTTTTCTGCTAGTTTTCTTTACCAATGTTGCTGGTATTCCTGCGGGTTTAGCAGGCAGTATTTTGATGATTGGTAAAATCTGGGATGGCATAAACGATCCCCTTGTGGGGTTTCTGACTGATAAAACGAAATCTCGGCGTTGGGGTCGTCGTCTTCCTTGGATGTTTTATGGAGCAATCCCCTTTGGAATTTTATTTTTCTTGCAGTGGATTGTACCGCAATTTAGTGCAAATAGGAGTGAAAATATTTGGCCGTTGTTCTGGTATTACGTAGCGATTGGAGTATTATCTCAGGCGTTTTACACAGTTGTGAATTTGCCATATACGGCGATGACTCCAGAACTAACTCAAGATTATGACGAACGCACCAGCCTTAACAGCTACCGTTTTACATTTTCTATTGGTGGCAGCATTCTGTCGTTGATTTTAACGCAAATTGTTTTTTCGCAAATTAGCGATCGCCAACAACAATATCTGGTTTTAGCAGCAGTTTGTACGGTAATTTCAATTTTAGGATTATATTGGTGTGTTTTTGGAGTCCGCGATCGCATCTTGGCTTTTGAGGCCAAACGCATCCAAACCGAGGAACCCGAATCTCTCCCTTTCCTTGAACAGCTAAAAATTGTCTTTAGTAACCGACCTTTTTTATTTGTTATTGGTATATATCTTTTTTCTTGGCTAGGCGTGCAGATTACAGCTAGCATTATTCCTTATTTTGTAGTCGATTGCATGGGTCTTAAAGACTCAGATGTACCCACAGTAATGATTGCAGTTCAAGGAACAGCTTTAGTAATGCTATTTGTCTGGGGTGAGTTGAGTAAGAAAATCGGGAAAAAAATTGTTTATTTTCTCGGAATGAGTTTATGGATAATAGCCGCCGCCGGATTATTTTTCTTACAACCTGGTCAAGTAGTTTTGATGTATGTGATGGCTGTGATGGCTGGTATTGGTGTCTCCACAGCTTATCTAATTCCCTGGTCGATGATTCCAGATGTAATTGAATTAGATGAACTCCAAACCGGACAACGCAGAGAAGGCATATTTTATGGCTTCATGGTTTTACTACAAAAATTTGGTTTAGCTTTCGGGCTGTTTTTAGTAGGAAATGCTTTACAAGCAGCCAATTTCAAAGAATCTGTAGCCGGAAGTCCACTACCCACCCAACCAGAATCAGCGTTGTTTGCCATTCGGATTGCCGTTGGCCCCATACCTACAGTTTGTTTACTTTGTGGCTTGGTTTTAACGTATTTTTACCCAATTACCCGCGAGATGCACGCAGAGATTATGCTGAAACTCAAAGAACGGCAAGAGAAAAAGACAAATTCGTAATTCGTAATTCGTAGTTAAAAATTCAATTACGAATTACGAATTACGAATTATTTTAAGCGGTTTCTGTGAACATACCAGTTCGTGCAAATTCTTCTTCTTCGGGGGTGAAGATAGGAGCTTTATCTGCAAGTTCAGGCTCAAAGTAGTATGTCTCTTGCAGAAACTCGCCACGGATGATAGCTTCTTCTAAATCTCTAATGTGGTTCTGTGCAACTATACATGCTTCCTTGAGGTTATTTGTATCACCCTTTTGCAACAGTTTTGGCAATTCCGTTTTCACCCCTGCTAGTCTTGCCAATGGTTTGAGCATTCCATAAATGTTGTAAATACGAGCAGTTTCGATGCTGGTATATTTGAGAGCATTGGCTCTTGCTAGCTCTGAGTCAAGGCTAGGCCAAAAGCGGGTAGTGTAAAACGCCTTTTCATCCTTGTGATACCACTCTTCCGATCGCGCAATGGAAGAAGAAACGGTATTATGTAACTTCCAGAAGAATAAACGCAGAGAGGAACCATCCACAACGGTGGATAATTTTGCCTCCAATGACACCTCAAAGTCGCTAAGATTAGGATCGCGTCCAAGTACAAGATATTCCACCGGATACATATCTATCTCTTTATTCTGCACAACGTACATATTCAGGTGGTGACGGCAATAAGGACAGGGGTACATGGTGGCAAACAGTTGGAAAAAGTCTTTGAAGATTGCAATCAAGGCTTTTTGCTGTTCGGATGTTTTGGTAGCCACGATTTCAGCCGTGGTATGGAAGAAGCGCCACACTGCTGGGCCGATGTAATAGGGGAAGCTGACGCGCATTTGGGAATCCTTCACCTCAGTCCGATTCAGATAGACATCAATGAATGATACATATTGCGAGAGTGCGCCTGATTCCCGCCCAAATTCTAAACGTTCGCGCCGTTTCTGCACTCCATTTAGGTAGTAGTGCGTTAACCGCCATGCTTGTTTGAGTACCAGTTTCTCTTTTGGAGTGCAATGGAGAAAGTTTTCGGCAACATCCGCTCCGTAGCGGTTAAATTCTCCTGATTTTTTGGTGCAGTCATACCACTCATTCAAAGCTGCCTCATCAGGTATGGTGTTGCTTTGGATATCTGCTGCCGTAGAGACACTAAAGGCTGCTAACAATTTCGGCATAAAATCTTCATACCAATAGGCAACAGGCATCATTGCACCATCCACTTCCTCTGTCGCTTGCGAAAGGATGACGCGGTTCCACTTCTTTAAATAGTCCTTGGGATTTCCCTGAGACTCAGGTGGTGGTGGAGCCATCTCTTCATTCATTTCTATTGCTCTGAGCCGATTAAGCTCGTTAATCGCCAGTACACCTTCTACGATGTCACCTAAGCTGAGACTTTTCTTTTTGATGGTAATTGCAAACTCGACTCCGGCAGCAAACTTTTCTTTGACATTGGCAAATTTACTCCGCGCCTCTAAAATTGCTTTCTCTTCTGCCAACATTTCGGGAGTCTTTGCCACTGTTTTCCAGTTTTTGATCCGATCCTGCAATCGGGCATATTCATCGGCAATCGATTCAACTACTGCATCCAGTACGGGGTAGCAAGCCTCTTCTACTACACCTAATCCTTTGTAAAGCGCGATCGCTTGCTTGACAAATTCCACAAAGTCAGTAATTCTGTACGGCAGGTTTTTGACGCGCAAGTGCGTCTCATGGTTAGCAGAGAAACTTTCACGAAAACAACGATAGGCTGCTCCTTGAATTAGCCTAAACAAACCAATCTGCATTTGTAAGCGGGAGGTTCCACTTTTTTTCTGATTTGGTGAGTTTGGGTGTTGCGCCAACTGTTCTTTTAGTTGTGCCAACTCTGGAGTTGTGCTGCTGCTTGCTTCTTGAAGATTAGGCTCTGTGGTGGCAACAACTCCTGTAGTGTTAGTAGAAACTGTTTTAAGAGAACTGTTAAGAGAAATTGGTGAGTCTTTATAACCTGTTTTGCTCTCTGATTCCGGTACTAGCTGACAGAATTCATGAAAATCAATTGAGCCATCGCCATCATGATCTACTTCCTGTAACATCTCCTTTAACTCTGCGTCTGTCAGCCCAAACTGACTCATCACTTTCCGTAACTCGACAGTAGTAATTTGGCCGCTATTGTCTTCATCAAAGGCGCTGAATGCTAACTTGAGGCGGCTTTCGCGATCGCCTACCTTAGCTACCATCAGCGTTTTAAATTCTTCAAAGTCGATAGTGCCTGACAAATCAACATCAATCTCTTTGATTAAGTCACGCAACCCCGCTTCTGTAGGATTTTGCCCTAGCGATCGCATTACCTCCCCCAATTCGTCGGTTGAGATCGATCCATTACCGTCTACGTCTAATACCTTGAAAGCTTGCCACAGCTTTCCTATTTCTTGCTCATCAATCACGGTTTTGTTCCAATTCCATAGGTGTCACTAATAAATTTCTTACCATGTTTTCTTACAGCTACTTCAATGCTGCTTAGTTATATTAGGTAAATAGCAAGTATCAAGAACAACCTGGAAAAGGAAGGCAGGGGGCAGGGAGCAGGGGGCAGGGGGCAGGGAGCAGGGGGCAGGGAGCAGGGAGCAGGGAGCAGGGAGCAGAGGGCAGGGGGCAGGGGGCAGGGGGCAGGGGGCAGGGGGCAGGGAGCAGGGAGCAGAGGGCAGGGGGCAGGGGGCAGGGGGCAGGGGGCAGGGGGCAGGGGGCAAGAGATAGAGTAATATAAGCAGGACTTACGCAAGAACCCTCTAAAACTCTTATTCCTTTGTGTCCTTTGCGTCCTTTGCGGTTCGTTTTATCATGATTTTGCGTAATACCAATTCGCTATGAAGATGCACTTAATTTTAAACGAACCGCCAAGTACGCCAAGTACGCCAAGAGAGAAGG
>NZ_JAVRCP020000048.1:33850-47519 GCF_034530675.2 Nostoc sp. DedVER02 | reverse complement strand
CGACCTCTTCCCACTTTCGAGTCCTCACCTTGGCATATCTATTGCACTATTTTAGCTGTGTCAGTCCACTACAATACCTAATTTCGTTCAAAAATCAAATAGTAATCCTATATTTAATTTGACCTACTGACTTACCTAGATGCAAATAATTATTAATTATGAAGATAGTAGGGTGGAATGGCTCTGACTTTACTTGGATTCAGATCCCCGACTTGCTTAAGAAGTCAGGGATCTAGATAACACCTAAACTAGGAGCGTTGACCGGTGACAATATATGCTACTCTCTGACCGATATTAGTGGCATGATCTGCCATCCTTTCTAGACAACGAATAGCCAGTGCTAGCAGCACAATTGGCTCGACTACACCAGGTACATCCCTTTGTTGGGCTAAAGTTTGATAAACGCGATCGTATGCATCATCTACGGTATCATCTAAGTTCTTTAAACGGCGACCACTGCCTTCATCGAAATCTCCCAAAGCTTTCAAGCTAGTTGCTAGCATAGCCTGTGCGTGAAAGGACATAGTTTCAATCTCAGATAAACACGAATGAGGCGTATAGGGAAAAATTTTAATCGCAATTTCAGCTAAATCCTCAGCATAATCGCCAATGCGCTCTAAGTCTCTCACCAATTGCATAAAAGCACTCAAGCAGCGCAAATCTTGAACGGTAGGTGCTTGCAGCGTCATAATCGCCGTACAGTCTGATTCGATTTGACGATAAAAGCGATCAATCTTTTTATCTAATAGCGGAAGTGCCTCGGCTGCTGTTAAGTTACGAGCAAATAATGCTTGGTGGCTGAGGCGAAATGATTGTTCTACCAAAGCACCCATGCGTAAGACATCCCGTTCTAAGCGCCGAATAGCGCGTGCGAGTTGGGGTCTTTGAGGATTGGGACTATGATGGACAGCTTTCACACTTGTTATCTTAAAGGTGAAGATATTACTAACTATAGTCTTGGCTTAAGGAGTTTGCCATAACTTCAGGAAATTGGAGTTGCATCCACGCACCGCCAGTTTCTGGATGATTCATAGCTTTGATTGAACCACCGTGTGCCAAAAGAATTTGCTCAACGATCGCTAATCCTAAACCATTGCCAACGATCGCCCCGACGGAGTTACTATCTTGTGGGGAATGGGTTCGCGCTTTATCTCCTCGATAAAATCGCTCAAAAACATGGGGTAAATCTGCCTCAGAAAACCCAACTCCAGAATCAATAAGATTTATTTCTAGAATTGAGGGAGTCGGATCGTTATCCTTTGTTGATAAGATTTTCGCTTCGACGTGAATACTTGTAGAAGGAGGACTGTATTTAATACTGTTGTCTAGCAAGTTGAGAAAAACTTGGAAAATCCGGGCTTGATCTGCTTTAATCCAGAGATTTTCTGGGCCAGAATAAGAAAGAGATAGATGTTGGCGCTGTGCTAGAGGTTCTAGTGTTTCCCATACAGATGTAATTAGCGATCGCAATTCTACAGCTTTGGCTTGTAATTGCATGGTTGGGTTGGCTTCCATTTGGGTCAGGTCTAGCCAGCTTTGTACTAAGTTAATCAGCCGATCGACTTCTTGCATCAAACGGTTTACCCAACGATTTAGGGGCGGTTCCAAGCGGATTTGTAACGTTTCCACAACTAACCGAATCGAAGTTAAGGGGGTTCTGAGTTCGTGGGCTAGATCGGAAAAAGAGCGATCGCGTACTTGATTTATATCTAATAGGGGTTGACGATTTTCTAAAAACACTCCCACTTGTCCATTGGGTAAAGGCAAACTAGATGCCCGCAAAGCCAGAGATTTTATTGTTTGCATCTCTGCTGTATCATCACAAGATGGATGAAATATCCATTCTCCAGTTTGTGGTTTTTGGCGATCGCGAGTTTGTTCAATTAAATGGTCAAGTTCGTAAGACCGCACCAACTCTAATAACAAGCGTATCTGTTCTGGTTGCCACCTTTGCAGATACAAAATTTCCTGCGCCTGCCGATTACACCAAAGCAGTTGATTTTCCTCATCCACCTGCAAATATCCCACTGGTGCAAAATCCAACAGGTCTTGGTAAGTTTGCAATGACTGCTGCATATCTTGTCGTTGCTGCTTCACCATCGCTATTTTCTGTCGTAACTCAGGAAGCAGCAGTCCCTTCTTGTCAGAATGAGAAGTTAACGGTCGGAGTAAGCGCCCCAGGTAGCGGTTAAGTTGAACCTGTTGCCAAATCCAAAACCCAATGCCTACCGCTAAACCTAGAATAAATCCCAATAAAAGCATTTGAGTTGTTAGTTTTTTGGTGACTACTAAAAACTAACAACTATCTAAACTAATTATCCAAACCTATAGCCAAAACCTCGTACAGTCACAATATATTCGGGATGACTGGGGTCTTGCTCTAATTTTTCGCGCAACCACCGAATATGAACGTCTACAGTTTTACTATCACCAACAAAATCTGGGCCCCAAACCTGATCTAGCAGTTGTTCCCGCGACCATACCCTACGGGCGTAACTCATAAACAGTTCCAGCAAGCGGAACTCTTTAGGCGAAAGACTCACCTCTTGACCACGAACCAGCACCCGACATTCTTGAGGATTCAAGGTGACATCCTTAAATTTTAATACTGGTAATTGTGGTAAATTACTTAAGCGCTGACGGCGGAGTAAAGCGCGACAACGAGCCACTAACTCACGCATACTAAAGGGTTTGGTCAGGTAGTCATCTGCACCCACCTCTAACCCCAAAACGCGGTCAGTTTCACTACCTTTAGCACTGAGCATTAAAATAGGTACTGGGTTTCCTTGATGACGTAGCAAACGGCAAATATCTAGCCCATTGATTTGCGGCAACATCAAATCAAGAATAATTAGATCAAAGGGAACTTCCCCTGAGTTGGTTTCAAAACTTTTAAGATACTCTATAGCAGATCGCCCATCGGGTGCAGTTATTACCCCGTAACCTTCCTCTTCCAAAGCTACAGCTAGCATTTCCTGGATTAATTCTTCATCTTCTACTACTAGAATACGGCTGGTTTGCCCAATGTCCGTTCTAGTAGAGTATTTGGTCGATTCAGTGGTATACATTGATATCACAAAAGTCTGGGACTGTGCTTGTATCAATTAGCATGATTAAATCTATTATCTCGCCTTAGTGCAACGGCGCTTCTGCTAGGGTTAATTCTTTTAGATTTTCTTTACAAAAAGTAATATATACCACCGTACCCATCTCAATCATAAATCACTCTGACTGCCAGCTTCTAATACTTTTAAGACTTACGCAAAACTACACGCACTCAGGGGCAATATCCTGCGGATAGTTCATTGAGAACTGGTAGAGTATAGCCGCTTCTCTACCAGACGCTTTACAAATGGGTCTACATGAATTGGCCTAAGAAGAAAATCAGAGTTTAGTGCTGACTTTGTTCTGTGACGCAATTGCATGAAGGATTGTCTTGACAAGAAGAGATGAGATTAGGTATATTTATTGTAGTACAAAAGTACCATTAAGTTTTAAAGGGAAAACCATAGCACAAGCCTTGGTGGTTAGGACATCAACAGATGATGAAACTTGGACACAAAAGGACTTTTCGCCCAGTCTCCAGTCTCCAGTCCCTTGCAATATATCTGAAAAATAGAAGGACATATATGTGGAAAATTCGGAGCCACCTAAGTGTTCTATATCGATCATTCAGTATTTACACTGCGTTAAAAGTGTAGATTTAAAGGCTACTCTGATGTCTGCATAGGGTAGTCCTTGGTATGGCTTGCTACCCAATAAATCATTTGCCTATTGAAGGGAGTTGAAAGATGACTACAGTTGGAGTCAAGGACAGCAAACAACAACTAATGCAAGCATTTCAACAAATTATTATCCAAAGAAAAAAGCTGGATTCTAAAATAGCAACTAAACAAGAGGAAGCGGAAAGGGCAAAAAGTCAAGAAATTCTGCGAGCAGCTTCTGCATATACGGTTGATAGTATTGTCAAAGGTTTAGCTGATTTACAATTAGAGTTTGGGAGTATTCTCAACGGATTATCTGAAAAACTAGCTCAGGAAAATTTCAAGTTAGATGAACTGAACCGAGCTATAGAAATTGAAGCTCAACGTTTACAAGAGCTTCAAGAAATCAGAGTTGTAGCGGATACTCTAGATATTTTAAGTCAAGAACAACAAGAAAAATTAAAAACCCTAGAACAAGATACTATCAGTAAAAAGGAAACATTAGAAAAAGAAATTACAATTAGACGAAAAGAATGGCAAAAAGAGCAAACCGAGTATGAAGAAAAACTCAAACAATATAATGAGTTATTAGCAAAAGACCGTCAGCAAGAACAAGAAGAATCTCAATATAAGTTAGAAACTACTCGTAAGCTTAATACAGATAGCTATGAAGCAATAAAACGCCAACAACAAAGGGAAATCCAAGAAAATTCTCAAAAGAAAGAGAAAGATTGGGCCGAACGAGAAAGGATATTAGCTGAACGCCAACCACTCTTTGCAGATTATGAACAAAAGGTAATTACATTTCCTAATGAACTAGAAGAAGCTGTTAAGAAAGCTAGAGAAGAAGCAATTAAAGAAACAAGCCAAAAAGCTAAGATCGAGGCTGATTTATTTGAGAGGGAATGGGAATCTAACAAACAGAGCTATGAACAAAAAATTCAATCTCTAGAAGAAACAATTAAGAAACAGTCTGAACAAATAGAAGGGATTTCTGCTCAATTGCAAACTGCATTAAAACAAGCACAAGACTTAGCTATGAGGGCTTTTGGTAGTTCTAATCCTAAATAGTTACAAGTCTGTAGCATTTTAACCATTTTTAATTCCTGAAGAGGAGGTTTGTTGTGGTGGTAAAAAAACCGACTGATAAGAATACTAAGGTAGAAATTCTTCAGGCGTATGAGGAGTTAGCTAAAGAGAAAGCAGCGCTAAAATCTGAACTCGATCGAGTTGCCAAAGAAAACCAGTCTGGAACTAAAGAACAGCCTAAGTTAGAGCAAAAAACAGCTATGAATCAGCTTTCTAGTGTACAACAGAAAATGAACAATACAATTGAAAGCTTGGCGAAGATTCAATTAGGTTTTGGCAGTGCGGCAAATGAATTATCGGAACAGCTAACCACAAAAGCCTCTAAGTTAGAAGAAATCAGGCGAAATTTAGAAGAAGAAATCCAACAATTAACACAGTTGCATAATTTGGAAATTTCTGACGATCTCTTGGATACTCTCATTCAAACTTATGAAGATAATACTAGGGCTTATCAGGAAGAATATAGCCAGCGTTCTGAAGTTTTATTCCAAGAAATACTAGAGCAAAAGAATACTTGGGGAAAAGAACAGGAGGAACAGCAACGGGCGATAAAAGAACGGAATGAAAACTTGAATAAAACTCGGCAACGTGATGCATCAGAGTATAAGTATAATTTAGAACTCCAACGGCAACTGCAAAGTGACGAATACGAACAAGAGCAGAAAGCACTATATAAACAACTGGAAGAATTACTACAAGAGACAGAGAAACAGTGGGCTGTACGAGAGAAAGCAATTTCTGAGAGAGAGAAACAATTTGAAGAATTAAAAATCAAGGTAGAGGCTTTTCCAAAAGATAAAGAAGCAGCTATCAAAAAAGCCACAGAAGAAGGTAAAGGCATCGCTCACTACCAAGCGAAAGTAAAATCAGATTTATATTCTAAGGAAGTAGAAGGACAAAAACGTTTTTATGAACAGAGGTTGCAATCTCTAGAGCAAACCATTACTAATCAAGAAACACGGATTCAAAATCTTTCTAAACAACTTGAATCCGCTCTGAAACAAGTTCAAGATTTGGCAGTTAAAGCTATTGAAGGTAATTCAAATGTTAATTCGTATCAGGCAATCAAAGAAATAGCCTTAGAACAGGCAAAGACTCAAGCAAAAAATAAATAAACTGATTTATTGTTTTTTAGAATTGTAGAGATTTAATTTAAATTAAGTCTCTACAAATGAGCATCAAACTTTTCATTCAGTTCTCTTTGGCTTTTTAATATCTGGAGGAGGTTGTGGTTTCTTCTTCTTCGTTCCGATAGGCTGTATTTGATTAAATGCTTGGTTAGAATTTGGTTCTTGACTGGACATAATACTGAATTTGAGAATTTTCTACAATATTATCTACATCACGGGTATTGTGGATTACGGAAAGATATCACAGAAAATTTAAGTTTAACTAAAAAACTTAGTCAATAATGCTACCTCTGTAGGAACCTTCAGTTTGAACAGGATAGATACAAATCTTAATATATAAGTCAGCGATCGCTTGATGAGTGGACGAAATAGGTAATCTCAAAACTAGATGGGCAAATATTGTCCATTCTATAGATATATACTTCTTGAAATCGCAGTAGTAGCCATTAAGATAATGGAATCTCAATGACAAATTCTGTTCCTTTGCCAAGGGCAGAATTGCAAATCAACCGCCCATTATGGGTTTCCTCGACTATTTGACGAGCGATCGCTAATCCTAATCCTGTTCCTTTGCCAACCTCTTTAGTTGTAAACAGGTGGTCAAAGATTCTTGCTCTAATCTCTTCTGGCATCCCTTGTCCGTTATCTTTGATGCGAATTACTACCGCACTTTGGCCACTAGAAACTTCAGTATGAATCAATATTTGGTGACGATTGGCTTGTGCTTGGGCAAAAGAAAGTCCCTCACACGAAGTATCTAAGGCATCAATGGCGTTAGCGAGGATGTTCATAAATACTTGATTTAACTGTCCTAAAAAGCACTTAACTAGTGGCAATTTTCCATATTCGGTTATGACTTCAATTGCTGGACGTTTTTCGTTAGCTTTGAGGCGATACTTCAAAATCAACAGCGTACTTTCAATCCCTTCATGGAGATTACAAGCAACTTTTTCGGCTGTATCGGCTCTGGAAAAGGTGCGGAGACTGGTGCTAATGTCTTTAATCCGATCGCTTGCCACCTTCATCGAACTTACTAGCTTTGGTAAATCCTCAGCCAGGAATTCTAGGTCAATTTCTTCGCCATGCTCAATGACTGCGATCGCAGGAGTGGGATGATGTTGTTGGTAGCATTGAATATGGGCGAGTAAGTCTTGGATATACTCTTCGGCATTGTTGAGGCTGCCTTTCAAGAATCCAATGGGATTGTTAATTTCATGCGCTACCCCAGCAACCAAATTGCCCAAGGTTGCCATTTTTTCATTTTGTACCATTTGTAATTGGGCTTGCTCAAGTTCTTGCAGCGATCGCTCTAGTTGATGGGCATAATTTTGAGATTCTTGATAAAGATGGGCATTTTCTAAAGAGATGGCGGCTTGGGTGCATAGTAGTTGGATAACTTCGGTGCGATCGCTTGTAAATGCCCCAATTGTGAGCGGATTTTCTAGATATAGCAGCCCGATGAGTTTACCCTGATTTAACATTGGCGTACACAACACACTTTTTGGTTGTTGTTGTATGAAATATGCGTCGGCAATAAAATCAGTTTGTGCTGTTGCATCATCCAGCACAACAGTTTTTAAGCTGCGTTTGACAGTATTCATCAGTGTAATGGGAATGCCTTCGCTGGTTGACAACGGTATAGATACTAAAGTGACTCCTTCGTTGATGCTGGCTATAGCTTCAACTATTAAGTCGCCTTGTCGAAGTACAAGCAAGGCAGCTTTTTGTGCCCCAGCATTTTCCATTGCTACTTGCAAAAGGGTAGTGAGCAATTGCTCTAATTGAATTTCACTGGAGAGAATTTGTGAGGCTTTGAAGATGGTGGCAAAATCAAGGGCTTCAGAAATACTGCTGCTAGAAAGGTTTGTGTGGATAGTTTGATGTGGAAATGATGATGCATTGATGGTTGAACTCAGTTGCAAGCGGCTAAGTTGCCCTTGTAAGATGAGAGCGAGGAGTTGAGGATAGCGTTTTTCTAAGTCATCAGTTTTGGACTTAGCGCCCCAACGGGCATAGCAATAATAAGCTTCTTGCAGATAAACTTGGGCGATTTTTTCTTTGCCCCAGTCAAGGTAAAACTTGGCAGCTAGCTCATTGCTCAAGGCTTCTTCTTGAATATATTCGTTTTCTTTCGCTAGAGTTATGGCGCGATCGTATAATTCTATTGCTGCCATTTTTTCACCTAAAATCCGATGCCGTTCTGCTTCCACCAAATCAAATTTGTGCTGGAAATTCATCGGTGCAAATTTGGCTCGAAACTGCAATTTTTCCTGGTTTTCACCAACCTTTAAGAGTAATTGTTCTTGTTGAGATGGTTCAGCCGTTGGATAGATAGCCAGCCGAGATAAAGAATCGTAATAGTAGAAAACAGGCACAGATAACATTCCTGCGCCTCCGTTGAGGTATTGCTCTCCCTGATTTCCATTTTCAACTGCCGCCGGAAAATCCTTAAACAGATAACTGAGTGTTAACTTACTTAAGAAAAATATATGGAGTGTTAATTCGTCATTTTCTTTAATAAGTGCAGATAACAGTTGTTCATCTTGATAATCTTCATCAATTAAGCGCTCTGGATGATCGCTAGATTCGGTTAACTTGTTAATGCTTTGACAGATTATATTCGACCAATTTAATAAACGCTGATTTTGGGCAAAATTAGACTCATAGGCTTTAATATCTGCTAAGAGAATTTCCAAAACTTCTGTGCCACTTAAATAGACATAGAATAACTTGAAAATCATCGATGCCAAGACATGAAAAAAATCGCCTGTTTCTAATCCAAGACTATGGGATTCTTGTAATAAACTAATTGAGGTGCGAACATGTTTTTGATTATATTGATTCAATGCGGCCACCTTAAATATAGTCATACTTTGAACAGATTTTGCTTGAAATCTATCCACAAGCACCAAAGCTAGCTGGCCAAATTCATAACCTGACTCCAATTGGTTACAAATATTAAGTACAATTCCAAAATCTGCATACCCTGGTGCAGAAAGTGGTGCATTGCCGTATTTAAGAGATAAATTCACCTCTTCGCAGGCAATAATTGGGAACAGATAAGGCGCAGCTTGATGGATGGCGGGAGCGATGCTAGCCATAATTCGCAAAGCAACCAAAGCTTTGGGATCATTCATCAATGGCAAATCAACTAAGTCCTCAATACTTCTGCCAGCCAAGGTGGAGAGCGTATTGACTACAGATTGCTGAATGTCTGGAGGTGTTACTGATTCAGGTAATGTTACCCCAAGTTGAGCGAGAAGTTCACGCCCAATTGCGATCGCTTTGAATGATTGATTCCGCACCTGATCGGCTTGGAGTTGAACTTCATAAACTTTCACTCTATCCAGTAAGGTTGTTGTTTTTTCCATGACGACCTGGATAAGAGATTCCATCTGCTCAAATTCATTGTTGAGAAAGGTTGCTTCGGCAGCTTCTTCGTATAAACTTCGAGTCAGTTCGTATGCGATTTCCCAACTATTAATTGTCAGCAATTGCATTCCCGACTTGAGATAATGAATTGCTGCACCATAAGCAGTAGCTTCTTTCGCTTTTCGACCAGCATTCAAATTTAACTGAGCTAATTGTTGACGTTCACTTGGCTGGGTGATTAGCGCTATTCCACAATTCAACTGACTGACAATCTCAAAAATTCGCTCCTTTTGCTGAGACTCAGAGGTATTTTGCAAGAGTAATTGACCAATTTTAAGATGGGTAAATTGTTTCTCTTCATCTGGAATGAGCGAATAGGCAGCTTGCTGCACGCGATCGTGTAAAAATTTGTAGATAGGGACTTGGAAATTGGAATTTAAGGGATTTGAATAAGAATCATGCTCATTACCTTGAAATAATTTATAAATTTCAGTAGTAGGTAAAACTAATCCTTCTTGCAAAGCTTTCCATAAAGATGCTGCGGTTTCAGCTTCAGATTGTTCAGAAACAATTGCTAAGGTTAGCAAATCAAAAGAATTGCCAATGCACGCGGCTAATTTCAATACATTTTGCGTTGCTGCTGGTAACTTTTGCAACTGTTGCGCTACGAATTCTACTACATCATCGGTGAGAGCAAGTGCTTTAACAGCAGTAATATCACATTGCCAGTATCCTTGCTCAGAATTAAAAATAATCAGTCTATCTTCATATAGGGCTTTGATAAATTGCGTTGTAAAAAATGGATTACCCTGAGTTTTTTGATAGATGATTTGTGTTAGAGGTTGGGCAATTTTAGCTGAACAACTCAATGTATCGACCACCAATTGATTTAAACTAGCTTTATTTAAGGGAGCTAAAGTAATAGTGTTAATCGTGGCATTGACTTTGCGAATATCCGTTAATGTTAACATTAACGGATGCGTGGTAGATACTTCATTATCTCGATAAGCCCCAATTAAAAGTAAAGAACCATTTCCTGATTCGCTGATCAGCAACTGTAACAATTTGAGTGATGCAGAATCAGCCCACTGTAAATCATCAAGGAAAATTACTAATGGATGTTCTTTTGTAGTAAATACCTGAATAAATTTTTGGAAAAGTAAATTGAAGCGACTTTGTGCTGCACTTGGTAAAAGTTCTGTTGCAGGTGGTTGTTGACCAATAATTTGTTCTAGTTCGGGGATGACCTCAAGAATGACTTGCCCCTGATCGCCCAGCACTTGTAAAATTTTATTTTTCCAAGTTGACAATTGACTATCACTTTCACTGAGCAATTGTCCCATTAAGTCTCGAAATGCCTGCACAAAAGCCGAGAAGGGAATATTACGATTAAATTGGTCAAATTTGCCTTTGCTAAAGTAGCCCCTTTGCCGAACAATGGGTTTGTGAACTTCATTGACCAAAGCAGTTTTACCAATACCAGAAAAACCAGCCACCAGCATTAGTTCTGTTTGGTTGTTGGTAATGCGATCAAAGGCTTTTAGGAGAATTTCTACTTCATATTCACGACCATAGAGTTTTTCTGGGATAATGAAGCGATCGCACACATCCCGTTGTGCAATTGAAAAACTTGCAATTTTCCCCGTTTCTTTGAGTTGAGCTAAACAATTTTCTAAATCATATTTCAGCCCAAATGCGCTCTGATAGCGGTCTTCGGCGTTTTTCGCCATCAATTTGCCGACAATCGATGAGAGTATAGGCGAAATTTGCGGATTAATCTCATGTACTAAAGGCGAAAGTTTGGCAATATGACAATGTACCAATTCAATCGGTTCGGGCGATTTAAATGGTAATTCACCTGTTAGTAATTCGTAAAAAGTTACACCTAGAGAATAAAAATCAGTCCGGTAGTCAATTCCCCGATTCATCCTTCCAGTTTGCTCTGGGGATAAATAGCCTAGCGTCCCTTCTAGCACATTAGGACTCATGAGAATCTGAGTTTCCCGTGGCAGCAAAGATGCAATGCTAAAGTCAATTAACTTAACTTCTTTAGTTTCTGGATTAATTAAAATATTGGCGGGTTTAATATCTTTGTGAATGATCCGATAACGAATTAAAATATCTAAGGTATTGCACAGTGCGATCGCAATTTCTAAAAACTCTATTAGAGATTCTACGCTTTCCCCCACTTTCCATCCCTTCAAGGAAATTCCCCCAAAGTCTTCCATCACTAACGCATAGCCATTTTGATAGGGTTCCAGGCTGTAGGTTTGGATGATTCCAGGTTGATTCAGATTTTTGGCGATGGTGAACTGGTTGCGAAACTGTACCAATTCACTGAAGTTGGGATAAGCACTTTTCATCAGCTTAATCACCACAGATTTTTGATCGGTTTCTCGATCGGCGCGATAAACTAAGGTTCTCGAACCATTGTAGAGTTCTTTGCTAAGGTGATATCCGGGAATGCTGACCATACGGCTTAATTCTTGAAACCTCAATATTTAGGTTTCCCAAAAATATGCCAATTTATCGCTTGATTCCCGAATATAAAACGCCACTGTACTTGATATTTCGAGTCAGTGTGTGGAGTTACGAAAAACAGAAAATATCAAGCAAAGCTAGAAAAACCTAGATTGGGTGGAATATCCTGAATCTGCCCAGGCCCGATCGCTCGCAACGCTTCTTTGAGTAAAATATCCCCAGTGTACAAAGCACGTCCGACAATCACACCAGTCACGCCTTGAGGTTCTAGCGCCAACAAACTCAACAAATCGGTGACAGAACTTACCCCACCAGAGGCAATTATCGGGATGGAAATTACCGATGCAAGTTCTCGTAAAGCTTCTAAATTGGGGCCGATGAGAGTACCATCTCGATGGATATCTGTGTAAATGATGGCGGCTGCACCCAATTCTTGCATTTGTACAGCCAGTTGAGTTGCTAAAACTTCTGAGGTTTCTAACCAACCGCGAGTTGCTACTTTACCGTTGCGGGCATCAATGCCAATAATAATCTGTCCAGGAAATTCTTCACACAGTTGTTGTACTAGCTGGGGTTGTTCTACAGCGATGGTTCCGAGAATTGCCCACTGTACGCCGAGATTGAATATTTGTTGCAGACTGGTACGATCGCGCAATCCTCCACCAATTTCAATGGGTACTGACACCGCATGAGCGATCGCTTCTATTGCCCCTAAATTTACTACTTTACCCGCTTTCGCACCATCTAAATCAACTATATGCAATCTCGTAGCACCTTCATCTACCCACTGTTTGGCTACATCAACGGGGTTTTCGCTAAAAACTTGTGAGCGATCGTAGTCTCCCTGATACAGTCGCACACAGCGACCTTCTAGTAAATCAATCGCTGGAATTACATCCATTTACTTCTTCCTCATAACTTATTGCAATCAAACACTAAGCTGTGACGCATTTAAACTGTATATTGGCTTGTTTAAGGGCCGTCCTTTGTGTTTGACAAATGACAAATGACAAATGACTAATAACAAATGACTAATGTCTTTTCATTTTTAATTGCCTTACAGCTTGCCCAAAACCTAGCACAAGCAAGATGTTAGAAAGGGTCAAAAATACTTCTGCACTACCGTGTAACCAATCCACGTCTGCCAAAGACTTGCCATAATGCAATACAGCATAAATTCCGGCTGGGATGGTGATGGCAACAAATACGAGAGTGCCGTAAAATCCATACAGCGCTAGACGCGGCATTTGCGGACTGCGGCTGATAAACCACAAGAAACCCAAATAGGGAAACAGTGAAAGTGCAAACAGGGTTTCTTTAGAAATCATGGCTCTGATTTAATAGGTTTTGGTTCAACAGTGTTGGGAGATTTGGTAGAACGCCAAATCAAAAACGCCGCTCCCCAAAGGGTGAAATTACCAACTAAGGTCATAGTAGCTTGAAGTGTTACCAGCCATTCCAGAGATTCAGCGTTGTCGAAATAATGCCAGGTACAGGCACACATAGCGCTAACTAAAGCTGGTAACATGGCAAGGGACAATCCCCACCAATTACGGTTATTAGTCAGTTCGCCGTAAGTCCAGATTAACCAAATGGCGACAATCCACTCAATAACGCTAGAAATATGAATAATCCAGGTGGGAATCGATAGGGCGTGCATAAGAAAATTAGGAGTTGGGAGAGACGCGATTCATCGCGTCTGTACAAGAGTTAGGAGTAGCGCTGTCAAGGTGATATGTAGCTTGAATTTTATATTTGTTTAAACAAAATCTTTACTTGTTCTTTTAAAATTTTAAAGATTCCGAGTTCAAAGGCTCAACTTCCGAGTTCAAAGGCTCAACTTCCGAGTTCAAAGGCTCAACTTCCGAGTTCAGAAGCTCAACTTCCGAGTTC
>NZ_JAVRCP020000048.1:0-33754 GCF_034530675.2 Nostoc sp. DedVER02 | reverse complement strand
CAACTTCCGAGTTCAGAAGCTCAACTTCCGAGTTCAAAGGCTCAACTTCCGAGTTCAAAGGCTCAACTTCCGAGTTCAAAGGCTCAACGTCCGAGTTCAGAAGCTCAACTTCCGAGTTCAGAAGCTCAACTTCCGAGTTCAGAAGCTCAACTTCCGAGTTCAAAGGCTCAACGTCCGAGTTCAAAAGCTCAACTTCCGAGTTCAAAGGCTCAACTTCCGAGTTCTGAGAGAGTTCTAACTATCTTCTGTACTATTCAAAATAGAATTTGGGAATGAGTTTACCATCTGTATCGGGGACAGAGATTCATTTAACAATAGCTATTAATCCAAAATCCAAAATCCAAAATCCAAAATGGTCAAAATGCGGGCATTATTGTCTGGGTATTACGGTAAAGGTAATGGTGGTGACGAAGCTTTGTTGGCAACGCTTCTGCAAATGTTACCATCTCATGTAACGCCTGTGGTACTTTCGGGGAATCCACAGGAAACGCGCGATCGCTATAATGTAGAAACTTGCGATCGCATGGCTCCCTTACCTGTACTGCAAGCTTTACGTTCAAGTGATGCCTTAATTTGGGGCGGTGGAAGTCTTATTCAAGATATTACCAGTACTATCAGCCCATTTTATTATGGCGGACTGATGGCATTGGCGCAGAAAATGGGTTTGAAAACTGTTGCTTGGGCGCAGGGGATTGGCCCGTTAGTGCGTCCGCAAACTCGTTGGTTAGCACGGCAAACTTTTGATAATTGTACCAAAGTTAGTGTCCGCGATCGCGCCAGTGCTGCTTTATTATCTGATTGGCAAATCCCTTGTATTTTAGCTCCCGATCCGGTTTGGGCGTTGGAATCTAAACCAGTACCGGGACTTTGGGATTTACCTGCGCCGAGAGTTGCAGTAACATTGCGATCGCATCCCCAACTTACAGAAACACGCCTAGCAAACTTAACTCGTGCTTTGGTTGACTTTCAAAAAGCTACGCAGGCATTTATTCTATTACTACCGTTTCAAAAAAGTGAAGATTTAAGTATTGCCGAAGCTATTCAACCACATCTTAAAGATGTTAGCAAGATTTTATGTTTGTCAGATCCGCAACTTTTGAAAGGTGTGTTTCGCGGCGTGGAAATGGCGATTGGGATGCGCCTACACAGCTTGATTATGGCATCTGCTGAAGGTTGTCGCTGCTTTGCTCTCAGTTATGACCCCAAGGTAAATCGTCTCATGGAAGATTTAGAAATGCCTGGGTGGGATTTAACGAGTTTACCAGATGACCCCAATTTGATTAGCTTGACTTGGATGGAACATTACGCCAATGGCGATCCTTTATCATCAGAGAAAATCCAATCTTTGGTGGATGGTGCTTTACTGCACTGTGAGTTATTGAGTGAAGCTTTGAGTTAAGTTTTTGTTTACAGATGAACAGGGAATGATATGACACAGATATCCCAGCCACGACGCACTCGCATTTTACCAGCATCAACCTTAGCATCTGAAGAAGTAAGCCATCGTCAGGAACAGCGTGATGCTCTTGCTGTGCGGTGTCGTGCTGTTTTCGAGCGCTTACGTCCAACTTTGATCGAAACGCATTATAACTGGCATATTGCTATCGACCCTGAAACAGAAGAGTATCTCATTGACCCAACACTATTGGGGATAATGCAAAAAATTCATGATGCTTATGGCAATACTAACGAAGTAAAACTTACTATATTCCGACTCAACGATACAGGAACCTGCGGCAGGTTATGATTTCAGGTTCGTTTGGGGATAATGGCGAACTATTATTTGAAATTCAGCTTGTTGCTGCTAATAATGACAAATTTTCTGTTGAAGCTTTACTCGATACTGGGTTTACAGATGGGTGGTTAGCTATCAATACTCAAGATTTGGAAGTATTGGAGTGGTCATTGATGACTGCACAGATTGAAATGCGGACAGCACGAGGGGAAGCACGATTCGATATCTATGAAGGCAAACTTATTATTGATGGAACTGAAGTTATAATTCCTGTCCATGTTGGAGATGACATTCCTGATACGATAATAGGTTCGTTGTGGCTGGACATTATGCAGTTGGTCGTTAATAAACCAAAAGGAATATTAACCCTTGAAATGGTGAAGAGTAATTAACTTACTTATACAAACTCTGTTAAGACTTAGGAAAAATATTTTCCATTCTCCAAGCTTCAAACTCTGGAAAAAATTCTACAGATGATGATAAATCTGAATCGTGCTAATTTTGCTACCAATCAACATCTGGGTGCAGTTCGAGTTAAAGTCAAGCTCACGAATGCCATTGATGAAGCGCTTGTCAGTCGAGGAATGCTCAATCCAAATATGCTGCGGGTGTATGAAACAGAAGCATTAGTAGACACTGGGGCAGTACGTACTGTACTACCCATGTCTATTGCCCTGCAACTTGGTTTGAGAATTCGAGGAAAGCAAATTGCTCAATACGCCAATGGTAGTGAAGAATCTATAGGCGTAACTGAACCTGTAATTATTGAATTGGCAGGACGCGAAACTACCGAAGCTACATTAGTTACAGGCAATATAGTTCTGATTGGACAGACGGTTCTAGAAACGCTGGATTTACTGGTGGATTGTAGAAATCAGCGACTTCTCCCAAATCCTGAACATCCTAACTATCCTGTAATGAGAATATAGACTAGTGAATCGTTTTACCGCTAACAATTCCTGACCACTGTACTTTTTTCTCTTTCTCCCGACGATAAGAAAAGAAATGCTCTGGAGTTTGGAAAGTACAATAAGGTGCGATCGCAATTTGTTCTGCACTAATCCCCATATTTTCCAGTTGTAAGGTATTCACTCGCCGCACATCCAGCCTTACCTTACCTGGATTAGGGTCTTCTAGCAAAGGTGAATTGGGTAACTCATGTAATGCAGTTATAATTTTTTGTTCGTCATCATCTGGTATGATACTAGCCCCGATTTCGGCAGCCACTTCGATAGAGACTTGGTAAACCTCACCAGCGATCGCCGGGCCCAATGCAATGCGTAAATCATCGAGTTTGCTGCCTTGAGATTGTAATCGAGCGATCGCTAGGGGCACAATCTTCTTAGCAGTCCCCCGCCAGCCTGCGTGTAATGCTGCCACCTGTCCAGTTTTCACATCCCCAATTAGCACGGGTGTACAATCTGCACTAGCGACCCAAACCGCTTGTCTTGGCTGTTCGCTGATTAAACCATCCGCCGATGCTAAATCTTCCTCAGCAGAGCTTAAGAAGCTTTCAACTTCTTGGGGGGTGAGAACAGTATTGCCATGAACCTGCTTTAAGCGATAGACTGATGCCTCTGGTTGCAATACTTCTGTAATAACTTGTGGCGATCGCGGCCAAAACTGCTGGGTAAAGAAGCCGTGATGCCAATGTTCCAGAATACTACAAGTTAGATAAGGCAGTCCTTCCGAATTGCGCCAGTGCCAAGTGTGCATCTTCAACCAAACCTAAAGAGAAATCACTCATCAGCCAATCAATGCTAACTTGAACAACGGAATTTGGGTTAACTGCTGTGGGATTTAATCTGCAAAACTTGGAATCAGCCTTGAAAGCAGGGCAAAAGTGTAATACATATTTACCATTTTCCCTTCATTTTTTTGAAAGCGTCTCCTCAACAAATCAAACCCTTTGGGACTTAGTTAACCAAGGGGCTATTTCAGGAACAGCAGTAATTGCAACTCAACAGACTGCTGGACGTGGACAATGGGGACGCGAGTGGATTTCTCCAATAGGGGGATTATATGTTTCCGTGGCGATTTCTTTTGACCACAAAATAGAGGCTACTGACAGCTACCAACTAACTTTTGCTACAGCTTGGGGAATTGCGTCTCAATTGCGTCAGCGCGGTATAGATGTTGGAATAAAATGGCCCAATGATTTAGTTCTCAATGGTCGCAAACTAGGCGGCATTTTGACAGAAACAAAAGTAAACAAAGGACAAATTACCCAAGCAGTTATTGGTGTTGGTATTAACTGGGCAAATCCAGTACCCGAAACTGGAATCAACCTGGAATCGTGGCAAGCTTTGCAAGATTTCAGACCAATTTCTTGTCTAGAAATGCTCACCTCTACCGTCTTGCTGGGAATAGAATCCGGTATGGAGTGCCTTTGCCAAGAAGGAGTAAGCATACTCTTGCCTCGCTATATTGACCTGCTTACAAATATGGGCGATCAGGTGTATGTCAATAATCTTTTAGGTACTGTAGTTGGAGTGACACCTCAAGGAAATTTACGAGTTTATTTACAAATACATCATCCAAAGGAACTAATTACACCGGAAATTTATATTCAACCCGGTACAATCAGTTTGGGGTACCATAAATCTTCCGTTTAAATTTGAGGTTTGTTCAAAATTTCGCTCTTTGGGCAAGACAAACCACTAGCATCATCTCTTTAGGCTAATTACACACAACTGAGAGAACAAATGACGCAGCGCAATAATTCTGCCCATCATCGTTTGCATTACTTATGGCAGCAAGGTCTAACAAAAAAACGTTTTGCCTCAACGCTACCAGCCCAGAGCCTCTGCTGGCTGAGTAGCGTTAGCCTCCTTAGCGGCGGCTTTGTGTTTGCCCAAACGGAAACACAAATAGATAATATCGTTCCCACTGTTGAAACTTCCAAGCCTTCAGCAGTTACAAATCCAGTAAAAACACAGGCTGTTACGCCGGAACCCGTTCAAGCGCAACCGGAATTTTCCCAAAGACGAGCCAGACTCAAACAAAGATTACGTCAGCCAGAGATTGCTCAATCCAAAGAACCAGTTAGACAGTCTACGCCCAAAATCGAAGTTGCTGAACCTGTTGTTATTATCAGACAAAAACCCCAGGTAGAAGCCTCCAAGGTTACACCTGTAAGGGTGAGACAAGAAAAACCTAATACTCCCGCCCGCTCTTTACCTGAAAAACTTCCAGAAGTTGCTCAACCATCAAATAACTCTAACAGCCCTGTTACTGCAACATCAGGCAAAACCAAGGATTATAATAACGCTTACATCGATCCTAATAGTTATGACAGTGGTGCTACAGCTACTTATCAAGCACCAAATTCCGTAATTCTCACAGAACGCTCAAGTGGTTGCCGAGCCATTTTACCATCAGGGCAAAGCGTATTAGGGGGTGTTTGCGCCAAAGTACCCCAAAGGAGTGTAGCTGATTCTAATGGTAAAGTAGCACCTAATTGGCTTAGAAGAAGTCAAAATGCTCAATTACCAGTAGTTCCACCCGTGCGGCAAGTTGCAACTACTGGCAACACCACCAGCAGATGGCGTACTGCTCAAAGTGGTTCTAGCAGTGTTACCAAAACCGCATTTCGCCCGAATCGGTTTATCCCAAGCCCTGCTGAGTTCAGCCCCACTACAGTGAGTGCAACTCCCATTGCCCCCAGTGGCGGGACTTTACCGCCACCAATGGCAGACGGCAACATTGCACCCCGTCCTAGCAACGTCGCTTACGACTTCTCGCTAGCATCAGTATTGCCGCAAATCCCCTACACTGGGGTAGTCGCCTATAGTGGTACGGGAATGATGTATCCATTGTCTATTCCTGCTCCCATTACTTCTTTGTTTGGTTGGCGAGTTCACCCAATCACAGGTAATCAACGCTTCCACGCTGGTACAGACTTAGGTGCGCCTACAGGTACGCCAGTTTTGGCAGCAGCAGCTGGTCAAGTAGAAACTGCTAATTGGTTGGGCGGTTATGGTTTAACCGTTATCCTGAATCACAAATCAGCTGAACAAACTCTCTACGGTCACATGTCAGAGATCCTGGTTCAACCTGGTCAGTGGGTACAACCTGGAACTGTCATCGGGCGAGTTGGCAGTACCGGGGCATCCACAGGGCCTCACCTGCACTTTGAAGTCCGCCACCTAACACCGAACGGGTGGGTTGCTACTGACCCAGGCGTGGAATTACAAAGCGCTCTGAGCCAGTTAGTAAGAGGCTTACAAACTGCTCAGGTAAGCCAACAACCAGGTAGCTGAGGCAAGGGAGCAGGGAGCAGGGGGCAATACTTGTCGGTTAAAGGGAAAAGGGGAAGGTGGGGCCCCCTCTGGGGATAAGGGGCGGGGGAAAAGGGAAAGAAAAAACCTTTAACCTTTACCCTTTAACCTTTTCCCCAAATCCAATTCCCAATTCCCAATTCCCAATGCCCAATTCCCAATTACAAATACCCGTGTTCTGCTAAGAATGCGGGTGTAATGCCATCTATACTATTGTAATCATGGGCTTTAGTCTGTAGGTTGCCAGAATAAAGGAGTTTTTCGACGTATTTGCCGAGAATATCCCCTTCTAGATTGACCAAACTGCCAGCAACCAAATAGCGAAGATTTGTGTCGGCATAAGTGAGGGGAATTACCGATACTTTGAATTGGGAGAGTTCTGGCTCATAAGCGGCTACTGTGAGACTGATGCCATTGACGGTTATGCTACCTTTGGGGACAATGTACCGTGCGATCGCATCAGATGCAATAAAGGTCATTTCCCAAGAACTAGCTGTTTGTTCTGCCACTAGCAATCTACCGATGCCATCTACATGGCCCATCACAAAATGACCGCCAACTTTACTGCCTACCCTTAGCGACGCTTCTAAATTGACATACCTCTGTTGCGTTTGCTCACCTCCTAACGTGGTGCGGCGGAGAGTTTCCGGCGAAGCCGTGGCAATAAACCCGTCTTTTAAAACTTGTTCTACTGTTAGGCAAACGCCATCTACAGCAACACTGTCACCATAAGCTAAATCTTGCATAATTACTTCACCAGACTGGCTTACACAAGTAATTTGCCAAGAATCGCCCCCCAAGGGTTCTATTGTTCCTAATGCCTGGATTAATCCTGTAAACACGGCTTTTTTGTCAAACTAACTCTATTTATTGCCTAATTTTGCCGGAAGTCAATTGGTAATTGTCACAGAAATTTAGGACATCCAAGTATATTTTCTGACTTTTTTCTTATAGGAATATTAACACATTAGCATCTTTCACGAGGCATACTTGGTTAAGAAGGTTATTGTCTAAGAAGACCAATTTGACTTACTCTGGTTTTCACCCCAAGTTCGGAGTTTAATAGAAGCAATTATAGAGAACGAATGCTTATGTTTATTACTGTCACCAAGCCGCCCAAAAAGGGGTACTATTTGTTACACAACACCCAAGGCTCTCAAAGCATTGTAGAGGCTTAGGCAATGATTGAAATGAAAGTCGCTGGCATAGCATTAGATGCCATAACCCGCAGCCCAATCGTTCTTTTGAAAGATTCTTCAGATCGGCGGGCTTTGCCAATTTACATCGGTCAGGAGCAGGCTAGGGCAATTATGGGTGCGCTGGAGAATCAGAAGCCTCCCAGACCCTTAACCCACGACCTGATTGTGAATCTTCTAGAGACTTGGAATATGACTCTGGAAAAGGTGATCATTCATTCCTTGCAAAAGGATACATTTTATGCAGCTTTAATTGTTCAGCAAGGCGAAGTCAAAAAAGAAATTGACGCGCGTCCTAGCGATGCGATCGCCATTGCCCTCCGTACAAATACCCCCATTTGGGTAATGGAAGAAGTAATTGCTGATGCTTCTATTCCTGTTGACCGCGATGCAGATGAAGCCGAACAGCAAGCCTTCCGTGAATTTGTTTCCAATCTCCGCCCTGAAGATTTGATCAAGCGCTTTGGTAATGACGACAGCTAAAAAAGTTGTGAGTTATGAGTTATGAGTTAGAAATTATGAATGATTTAGCCTCAACTTTTAACTCCTAAGCTAAAAAATTAGGAGTTATGAATTACTTCCTTCAACTCCTAACTCTTAACTCCTAACTCTTTATTAAAGATGCAATACCGACGCTTTGGGAAAACGAATTTGCAACTCTCGGTTTTTTCTCTGGGAACAATGCGCTACTTGGCTGATTTTGAAAATGCTCATAAAACCATTGAACAAGCCTTAGCGTTAGGAATTAATCATCTAGAAACTGCCAGAGGTTACGGCAAAAGCGAGGAGTATCTTGGTAGGGCGTTAAAAGCTGGGTTGTCAGTACCCCGAACGAAGCTTTATATCACTACCAAAATCTCAGCCACAACAGATGCTGACACCATGCGTCGGTGCATCTACGAATCTCTAGAACGATTACAGCTAGATTATTTAGATTGCTTAGGCGTTCATGGCTTGAACACCTGGCAACATTTAGAGTGGGTGCAAGCCAAAAATGGCTGTATGCAAGCCGTAGAGGAAGCTGTTGCGGATGGTCGAGTGCGACACGTTGGTTTTTCTAGCCACGGGTCACTAGAGCTAATTCAGGCAGTTATCAATACAAATTTATTTGAGTTTGTCAATCTACATTATTACTATTTTTTTCAACGGCACGCACCAGCGATTCAGCTAGCTGCCCAAAAGGATATGGGTATTTTCATTATTTCCCCTGCCGACAAGGGAGGACAGTTGTATACCCCATCTCAAACCCTAAAAGAACTATGCTATCCGTATTCACCCTTAGAACTAAGTTATAGATTTTTACTTAATGAGAACCGTATTACTACTTTGAGTGTAGGGCCAGCTAACCCAGATGAATTAAAGGAACCTTTACGAATTGCTGATGATGATGGAAAGTTAACATCAGCAGAAAATTCTGCTTTCCAAAGGTTAGAAAATCAACAAAAAGTTGCTTTAAAAACTGATAAATGTAGCCAGTGTTATGCCTGTTTGCCCTGTCCAGAAAATATCAATATTCCAGAGGTATTGCGGTTACGTAATCTTGCAATAGCATACGATATGAAAGATTATGGACAGTATCGTTACGGTATGTTTGAAAATGCTGGTCACTGGTTCCCTGGCATGAAAGGCAACCGATGTACAGAATGTGGTGACTGTTTGCCCAGATGTCCAGAAAAGTTAGATATTCCAGCTTTGTTGGCAGATACTCATGAAAGATTAAATGGAAAAATTGGTAGGAGATTGTGGGGTTGAGAAAGAGGCAAGGGAGCAGGGGGCAGGGGGCAGGGAGCTAGGGGAGGCAAGAAAAGTGATTTGTATCAATTGAATTATTGTGTGAAATGGTATGACTACCTCGAAACATAAAAATCCCAAAAAGTTTTTAGGCTTTAACTTCGGGGTTTTCAACGAACATTCTTAGAAAAATGTAAAATTAATAAAGATTTAATAGAGTCAGGAAGATCCGCCCAAGCTGGGGTATCTCGCGCAAATAAAGATGAAGATTAAAAAAAAAGAAATATCCTACGGCAATCGCTGACGGTTTTCCGCTACAGTGGACGGGCTGTAAGCTTAGTATGGACTACTAGCCGATCGCTGACTATTCTTCTAGCGAGTTTAACAATAGTTACTGGTCTTTTACCGGCGGCGATATCTTACATCAGTAAGTTAATTGTTGATGCAGTGGTAGTTGCATCTCAAGTTAATTCACAAAATAATGGTTTTGTCAATATTTATCCTTCCCTATTTTATGTAGGATTAGAAGCGATCGCTGTAATTTTACTAGCAGGCGGTCAACGGGGAATCCTTATTTGTCAATCGTTATTACGGGCGCTACTGGGTCAGCGAGTGAATGTACTCATCTTAGAAAAGGCGCTGACACTTGATCTCAGGCAGTTTGAAGATTCGGAATTTTATGACAAATTGACCAATGCGCGACGAGAAGCATCAGTTCGTCCCCTTTCCTTAGTAAACCGCACTTTTGGGTTAGTGCAAAATGCCCTTTCTCTGTTCACCTACGGTATTTTGCTAGTAAATTTCTCAGTTTGGGCGGTGCTAATGCTGGTTTTGGCTGCCATACCTGTATTTATTGCCGAAACCAAGTTTGCTGGGGAAGGCTTTCGCTTGTTTAGTTGGCGTGCAGCAGAAACTCGTCAACAGCATTACTTAGAAAATTTGCTAGCAAGAGAAGATTTTGTCACAGAAGTCAAACTCTACCAGTTGGGAGAGATGTTGCTGGGACGTTATCGCAACCTATTTGAGCAACTCTATGGCGAAGACCGTGATTTGACTCTCCGGCGAGGAGTGTGGGGATATCTCCTGGGTTTAGTTAGTACTGGTGCTTTTTACCTAGCTTATGCTTGGATTGTGCTGGAAACAGTGCGAGGTAAAATTTCCTTGGGAGATATGACAATGTATCTCACCGTGTTTCGCCAAGGACAATCTACTTTTTCCAATGCCCTTACTTCTATTGGAGGGATGTATGAAGATAACCTATATTTATCAAATCTCTACGATTTCCTGGAAGAGAAAGTACCAAAGTCTTGGGGAAACGCAACCATTGGTTTAAATCCTCAAGATGGTATTCGTTTTGAGAACGTATCATTTACTTACCCAGGAAGTTCTAAGCCAGCGTTGACAAACATTTCGCTGCATTTGAAACCCAGAGAGAAGCTGGCAATTGTCGGTGAAAACGGTTCTGGTAAGACAACCTTAATTAAACTACTTACCCGACTCTACACCCCCGACTCTGGGCGAATTTTCTTAGATGGCTTGGACTTGCAGGAATGGGATGTAGATGTGCTGCGTCGTCGCATTGGTGTGATTTTTCAGAACTTTGTCCGCTACCAGTTTACTGTCGGGGAGAATATTGGTGTGGGCGATGTAGAACATCTTGAAAATAAAACCCGTTGGGAAACTGCTGCTGAAAAAGGTATGGCGCAATCTTTTATTGACCAATTACCCCAAAACTTCCAGACTCAACTTGGTCGTTGGTTTAAGGGAGGACAGGAACTTTCTGGGGGACAGTGGCAGAAAATTGCCTTGTCTCGTGCTTTTATGCGATCGCAAGCAGATATCTTGGTATTAGATGAACCAACATCAGCAATAGATGCCCAAGCTGAGTTTGAGATTTTCAATCATTTTCGCGCTATTACTCAAAATCAAATGGTACTTTTGATTTCCCATCGCTTCTCAACAGTACGCATGGCTGACAAAATTCTAGTAATAGAAAACGGCGAAGTTATAGAACAGGGAACTCACGAAGAATTATTGCAGCTAGGAGGACGTTATGCCAAATTATTTATGTTACAAGCAGCCGGTTATCAATAGGAAAAGAAGCTAGCAATCTTTGTGAATTGAGATAGCGATGCCTACGGCGGGCTGCGCCTACGCGCAATTTTTACAAAGTACATAACATCTCTATCTAACCACGTTAAACTATTGATTAAATATGGGTCACTAGACACTCCGTATCGTTAAACATTGCTACCTGATAAAATTATGCAAATAACAAAACAGCGATACTATACCCCAGAGGAATATTTAGAGCTAGAAGAAGCTGCTGACTACAAAAGTGAATACATTGATGGGCAAATAATTCCTATGGCGGGTGGAACAGTAAATCATAATCAAATAGCACTCAACTTAAGTACTGAGTTAAATTTTGCTTTTAAAAAGCAGAACTACCGGGTTTTCATGGGTGATGTTCGTCTGTGGATACCCCAAAAGCTTACCTATACCTATCCAGATGTGATGATTCTGGCAGGTGAACCAGAGTTCTTTAACAACCGGAAGGATGTAATTCTGAATCCACAGATTATTGTTGAGGTTTTATCAAAATCGACCAAAGGCTATGATCGTGAGGATAAATTTCAGGCTTACCGAACTATTTCTACTTTTCAAGAATATCTATTAATTGACCAAACAAAGATTCATGTAGATCAATTTTCTAAAACTGGAAAAAAGCAATGGACGCTTCGTGAATATGATGAAGAAGATGAAGCGATCGCACTTGTAACCGTACCCTTTGAGATTTCCCTACAAGATTTATACAACAAAGTTAAGTTTGAGCCTGTTGAGTCGGAAGGGGAAAGTGCTGATGTTGAGGGATTGGGATAAGGTGCGTAGGCGCAGCCCATCGAAGATATCGCTTAATTTATCTCAATTGACAAAGGTGATCGCTTGATTGAATTGAGCAATACATAGCTTGTGTAAAGTGGGTATGTTCTTGGAGCATCTATTTGCTGTAAGCTCTTTACTCCTGACTTGCCCTCTACAGTTGAAGTTGAGTAATAGAAAGTGCGGTTATTACTTAAATTGCTTTTATGCCAGAGGATAAATTTTTGCTATCTGATAAGTAGAGTTACAATGTGGCATTGCCCATTGCTTATAGCTAGGGGGCATTGTCTAACCTACTTTCAGAGAATCACAGCAATGATGGATTGGAAGAAACTTCTGACACCAAAAAGACTTGGCAAGACTGAACCAGAAAATCCCCAGTTTGATCGCACTCCTTTTTTGAGAGACTATGATCGCCTCGTATTTTCCTCACCTTTTCGTCGCCTCAAAGATAAAACTCAGGTTTTTTCGTTGTCTACAAATGATTACATTCGTACTCGTCTAATTCACAGCCTGGAAGTTTCCTGCGTCGGTCGATCCCTTGGTAGGATTGTGGGTGAGAAAATTGTAGACACACACAAGCTTAATGACTATGGGTTCAGTGCTTCAGACTTTGGTGATATTGTCTCTGCTGCTTGTCTAGCTCATGATATCGGTAATCCTCCGTTCGGCCATTCTGGAGAAGATGCTATCCGTACAGGGTTTGAATCCTGGTACAACACTGTTAACCATGTAGGAGAAGAACTTCTCAGCAAATCTCAAAAAGCTGACTTTGACTCATTTG
The DNA here is from genome assembly GCF_034530675.2 of Nostoc sp. DedVER02. Taxonomy (NCBI): domain Bacteria; kingdom Bacillati; phylum Cyanobacteriota; class Cyanophyceae; order Nostocales; family Nostocaceae; genus Nostoc; species Nostoc sp. DedVER02. Next base: position 21,145 of record NZ_JAVRCP020000048.1, on the reverse strand, counting down.
AGGGCAATGCACAGGGTTTTCGTATTCTAACTAAGCTTGAAATGCGTCCTCAAAAAGGGGGAATGCAACTTACCTGCCCAACTTTAGCTGCTTTCACAAAGTACCCTAGAGAATCATTCCTATCAGAATCTACCTTAAATGGTTACTCAGGTAGAAGTGTTAAAAAATATGGTTTCTTTCAGGCAGAAAAAGATTTATTTGCTGAAGTAGCAGAAACAGTTGGACTAATTCGCTGTCATAGCAATGCAGCATGGTGGTCTCGACACCCGCTTGCTTTTCTTGTTGAAGCAGCAGATGACATTTGCTACTCAATCGTTGATGTAGAAGACGCTCATCGCATGGGTTACATCTCATTTGAAAAAACTACATATTTGCTTAATAAAATTGCAGAAATTGATATTAATAAATATGATGAAAGCGATGTAGAAAAAGTTAAGCGCTTGCGTGCTAAAGCTATCCATAATCTCATAGGGCAGGCTACTGATATTTTCTTTGCAAATGAGCAAGAAATACTTTCTGGAGAGTTTGATGAAGATTTGTTATCCCGAAGCCGTTATGGAAATGATTTAGAAGAAATTGGCAAGATGACTCGAACATCTGTTTTCGAGCATCGTAATGTCGTTAATATCCAAATAGCTGGTTATGAAGTTTTAGGAAAACTATTTTCTGACTTTGTAAATGCTATGCTGCATGACAGCAAAAAAGCAAAGTTAATCTATCATATGCTTCCCAAAGAATATCACCCGAATTCGGACGAAGATACCTATAATAAAATTCTTAGAATTACAGACTATATCTCTGGCATGACCGATTCTTACGCTACCAGTTTATTCCAACAATTTAGCGGTATTTCCTTGGGATAAGGTGATAGCATTTGTCCCTGTCATAGACCTCTTGCAAAAGTAAAAAAATCAGGAATGTCATTCTGAGCAGAACGCAGTGGAGAGACGAATCTCACCAGATGTTTCGCTCCGTTCAACATGACAATTGAACCAGAGGTTTAATGTATATACAATATTTATTTTAAGCATCACATCCGTTTTTGCCCTCTCTGAAAAGGAATTAAATTGCTAAGGAGGAGATAGCGATCGCACCATCCCCCAATAACTTCGATAAAATCACTATGGTGCTAGTTAACCTTCCCTAAATCTGATGAAAAGCGATCGCCCTTTCTCCCAACCCTCCCTTCAACGCCCTGAACTACTTGCGCCAGCAGGTAATTGGGAGTGTGCTAAAGCTGCTGTGGAAAATGGGGCAGATGCGATTTACTTCGGTTTGGATCGCTTCAACGCCAGAATGCGGGCAGAAAATTTTACGGAGGCCGACTTACCCCAATTGATGACATTTCTACATCGTCGCGGCGTAAAAGGTTATGTTACTGTCAACACACTAATATTTCCCAAAGAACTAGCAGAAGCACAGCAATATCTCCGCACAATTATTGCCGCAGGTGTGGATGCAGTGATTGTTCAAGATGTAGGAATTTGTCGTCTCATTCGTCACCTCTCGCCCGATTTCCCCATCCATGCTTCCACCCAAATGACGATCACCAGTGCGGCGGGTGTGGAATTTGCCAAGTCCCTCGGCTGTCAATTGGTAGTGCTGGCGCGTGAATGTTCTCTTCAGGAAATCAATAAAATTCAGCAGCAGATTGCCCAACAAGAAACTTCACTGCCCTTGGAAGTCTTTGTTCACGGCGCTTTGTGTGTGGCGTATTCCGGTCAGTGTTTGACTAGCGAGGCTTTAGGCGGACGTTCTGCTAACCGAGGTGAATGTGCCCAAGCTTGCCGGATGCCTTACGATTTAATCGCTGATGGGGAAGTTGTAAATTTGAAAGATCGCAAATATTTACTCAGTCCTCAAGACTTAGCAGGGTTAGATGTTTTGCCCGATTTGGTGAAATCAGGAGTAACTTCTCTTAAAATTGAAGGTCGTTTGAAAGCCCCAGAGTATGTTGCCAATGTCACCCGTGTTTATCGGCAAGCTTTGGATAGTGTAATGACGGAATTGGAAAGACCTTTCTTCTCTACCGAGGAAGGGGGAAAAAAAGCTCCCGTTTCGGAGAAGGTGAGAGGTCAAACAGACCAAGAACACTACAACCTAGAGATGGCATTTTCTCGCGGACTCTACACGGGTTGGTTTGGCGGGATTAATAATCAAGAATTAGTTCACGCCCGCTTTGGTAAAAAACGTGGGGTTTATTTGGGTGAAGTCAGCCGCATTCACAACGAACAGGTAACAGTCAAACTAGAAGCGCCTGTAAAACCGGGAGATGGAATTGTGTTTGACTGCGGTCATCCAGAGGCGAAGGAAGAAGGCGGCCGGGTTTATGCTGTGGTGTCCAAAGGTAAAGAAACCATGTTGACCTTTGGGCGAAATGACTTGAACCTGCGCCGAGTGCATATAGGCGATCGCATTTGGAAAACCAGCGATCCAGAACTCGATAAGCAACTGCGTCAAAGTTTTGCAGGTGAAAATCCCCAATTTCAGCGTCCCATTGATGTGGAGGTTTATGGAGAAGTTGGTCAGACGTTGATTGCGATCGCCCGCGATCGACTCGGTAATATTGTCCAAGTAGAGTCTGCAATTTCCCTGGTGGAGGCACACACAAAACCCCTAAATACAGACCGTTTACAAGAACAATTCGGTCGTCTCGGTAACACACCTTTCTGTTTGGGAACGCTAACCAACCACCTCAGTGGTACTTTTATGCTACCCGTCAGTGAATTAAACCGGATGCGGCGGGAAATCGTAGCACAGTTGGAAGAATTGCGAAGTCAACCCAAACGTTGGCAATTACGTTCTAAAGTCTCTTTCCAAGACCTACTACCCTCCTCATCTCCCTTATCTCCTTTATCTCCTTCACTCATAGTCTTGGTACGAAACCTCAAGCAACTCCAAGCTGCCCTGAAAGCTGGTATTGAAACCCTGTACTGTGAATTTGAAGACCCCCGCGCCTACCGAGAAGCCGTGCAGCTAGTACATAAACAAAGGCAACAATCCTCACTCCCTACAATTTGGGTTGCACCTCTCAGAATTACCAAACCTGGGGAAAATTGGATTTTGCAGCAAGTCCGTGCTTCAGAAGCAGATGGCTATCTAATACGCAACTATGACCAATTGCAATTCTTTGCTCAAGACCGTTGTATTGGAGATTTTTCGCTCAACGTTGCTAATCCCTTAACAGCAGACTACTTTCAGCAACACTTTGGTTTAGAAAGGTTGACGGCATCCTACGACCTGAACATTACCCAACTACAAGACCTACTCACCAGTTGCCCACCCCAGTGGTTTGAGGTGACAATCCATCAACATATACCGATGTTTCACATGGAACATTGTGTATTTTGTGCCTTTCTATCGACAGGTACAGACTACACTAACTGTGGACGACCTTGTGAAAAGCAGGAAGTGAAATTGCGCGATCGCGTTGGTAGCGAACATGTCCTCAAAGCAGATGTAGGTTGTCGCAATACTGTATTTAACGGCACTGCTCAAACCGGAGCCGAGTATGTACAGCGTCTCATAGAACTAGGATTACATCACTTTCGCATTGAGTTTGTGAATGAAACCCCAGATCAAGTGACTAAAATAATACATCGCTATCGTCAATTATTGCAGGGTGAAATTACAGGTTCCCAACTCTGGCGTGAGTTGAAACTGCAAAATCAATTGGGCGTAACTCGTGGCCCAATGGGAGTGTCTGCATTGCGATAATAATTATTGCAAGTCACCACCTTCAACACTCCTGGGCAACTTGTATAACTATCTCCACAAGCTTCTGCACAGTTGGGGATGTCTCGCTTTTTCGCCAAATCATTGCAATGCTAACTTTTGGGGTAGGTTCTTGTACAGTTTTATAAACTACCCCAATCCGTTGCAAATTTTGCAAAGATGCTGGCACGATCGCTACACCCATCTTAGCTGCTACTAGACTGACAATCGTTTGCATCTGGATAGCTTCTTGAGCAACTTTGGGACTAAAGCCTGCTTGCTGGCAAACACTAATGATTAAATCATAAAGTCCTGGTGCTAATATCCTGGGAAATAAAATAAACGGTTCATTGGCAAGGGATGTCAAACACACATTAGATTGACTCGCTAGCAAATGCGCTTCAGGTAGTGCCACCATCAGCGACTCTTGAAAAATTGTTTCGCAACTAAATCTATTTTCTTCAACAGGTGGACGCAGGAATCCTACATCCATACGACCTTCTCGTAACCACTCTAACTGTTGATCTGTAGTCAGTTCATGCAACTCAATGCTCACACCAGGAACGTAACTACGAAAAGTTCGCAAAATAGTAGGCAAAATATTATACGCCGCAGAACTGACAAAGCCAACAACCAACTGTCCAATTTCGCCCCGACTAGTTTGCTGCCCAACTTGGATTGCCTGTTGTAATTGCCTCATAATTTGCTGAACTTCACCCAGAAATACCTGCCCCGCTTCTGTTAACTGCACATTTCGTTTTGTGCGATGAAACAGTTCAAAACCCAATTCCCTCTCTAGCTGTCGAATTTGTTGACTTAGGGGAGGCTGGGCAATGTGTAATCGTTCTGCCGCCCGTCCAAAGTGCAATTCTTCGGCCAAGGTGACAAAGTAGCGCAAATGTCGTAGTTCCATCTGTTACATAAACTCATATCTTTAAAATATTAGTTAAAGTGAAAATATATATTGGACATAATTAAAAATCTTTTCTACTGTGATAATTAGGCGGTGATGAATCCGTAAATCAACACACTGTAATTTCACTACTTATGAATAATCTTTCAATACCTAAAAATTCTTGGGATGCTGCTCTTTACCAAGATAAACACGCCTTTGTCTGGCAGTATGGTGAGGACTTACTAAAATTCCTTAACCCCCAGCCAAGAGAATCCATTCTGGATCTAGGTTGTGGGACTGGACAACTCACAGAAAAAATTGCCCAAGCTGGTGCTGAAGTCATGGGAGTTGATTTTGCACCTGCGATGATCGAAAAGGCCAGACAAAATTATCCCTATATCCGTTTTGATGTTGCTGATGCTAGGAACTTTCAAGTAGATAAGCCATTGGATGCTGTGTTTTCCAACGCTGTACTACATTGGGTGAAAGAAGCAGATAGTGCGATCGCTTCCATACATCAATCTTTAAAACCTGGAGGTCGTTTTGTGGCAGAATTTGGTGGTAAGGGAAATGTGCAAGCGATCGCCAGAGCTTTGGAAAGTGCTTTAGAAGCAATTAATATCCCTGCACAAGCCCTAAATCCTTGGTATTTCCCTAGTATCGGCGAGTACGCCAGCCTCCTAGAACAACAAGGCTTCGATGTGATTCATGCCATGCTTTTTGCTCGTCCAACTCCTTTAGCAGAAGGAGAAGCAGGTATGTCCAACTGGATTGGGATGTTTGCTAGTTCTTTTTTAGCAGGACTGTCTAGGGAGCAACAAATACAGCTAATTCGCGTCGTAGAGGAATATCTCAAGCCAACACTTTATCAACAAGGAAGTTGGACAGCAGACTATCGAAGAATTCGCATCGTTGCCATAAAACTATAAATTGTGCGAATTTTTACTAGTTAGTTAATTACGAATTAGTATCAGCTATGCATATACGTAAATTGTGCGATCGCCCTTGGCCTTGGCATAGCCATCGCCAAATATCATTTTCATTACTACTAAGCATTGCCCTCGCTACTTTACTAGTACCATCGTCCTCACTAGCACAAACACCTCCAATACCGTCGCCTTCTAGTGCGCCTTTAGAACTAGAGTTATTGACCAAACCAAAAGACTATATAATCACAGCTAACACCATTCATCCAGAAGGATTAACCGTTCCGAGTTTATGGTGGGCACAACAAAACTCTGAGAAAAAGCTACTAGATAATTGGATAGCATATCCAGCTTCTAGCAAAGAACCTGCACGAGTAGACTTGATTGTGAATCAGCAAATTTGGAGCTTACTAGAGTATATAGAACGCTACGACTTCGTAAATCGCTTGGGTAGCGCAGCACGAAACTTTGGTTACAATGTTCGGGTATTTAACTATCAAAAAGAACCCTTAGCAACTTACACTTGCAACTTTAGTATAAGTCCAGCTTTATGTAGTATTCAAACCAATGTTAAGAACAAGATAGGTTTACAGGGTTTATTCTAGTAAATAGTTAAGAGTTAGGAATTAGGAATTGAAGGAGATGAGCCAGATGGAAAAATTTAAATTCCCAATTCCCAATTCCCAATTCCCAATTCCCAATTCCCAATTAAACCTTAATTTTGGCAAATAAAGATTCGTATTGTTTGATTGCTGATGGCGGTAAGGGAAGCAAAAACTCACTTTTATCGAAAACTTGGCGATCGCTTTGTAACAGACTCCGTAATGGTTCTTGAATGTCAGAAGTAGTAATATTTGTAGAAATTGGCGAATTACTTTTAGTCAACACTGAAATTTGTTTAGCTATACTTGGTTGCCAACAAAAATCAATCCATTGATCTGATAAAGTATTCTTAGTAATACCTGCGGGGCGTACCCATAAGTCCGCCCACATTGCTGTCCCTGACTGGGGGATAACTGCGCCAAGTTGTGGATAACGCCCCAAAATTTGCAGTACATCGCTTGACCAACCAACTGCTAGCCAAGTGTCTCCCATAATTAGAGGTTCTAAGTAGTTATTGGAACTGTAAAACCTCACCTGTTGGTTTAATGTCTGTAATTCCTTTTCCAAATCTGCTACTTGGTCAATATTTTCCGTATTGTAAGATTTTCCTAGCTTCTTTAAGACCAGACCAATAACTTCTCGTGGTTGATTAAGTAGAGAAATACGCTGCTGAATTCCATCTCGCCACAAATCACTCCAATCTTTGGGTGTCCAACCTAAAGATTGCAACTTGTCACGGTTATACACAATTACCGTGCTACCCCACCGATAAGGCGCACCCCAAACTTTTCCTTGAGTATCCAAGTTACCTTGGTCGTTGCGCGCTACTAATTTTTTCCACTTTTCATCTAAAGCAGTCCATTGCTTTAATTCATTTCCCTGTACTTCTTGGAGTGGTTGAATGAGTTTCTGCTCAATAGCTGCTTTTAACCAATAATCTCCCAATGTTATGAGGTCTGCATCAGCCGTTTTTTGACCTTGCCTAAAGGGTATAAAACGACTCCATCCTTGTTCATCACTAGATTTTGATTTTTGCTGCCAATTCTGTAATTGCTGAAATAAATCTTGTATCTGCTCAACTGGGGCAAACTTTAACTGTATCTGTTGCTGTAAACCTTTGTGGAACTGATTCACCACCTGACCAGGTATAGAACCTTTTAATAACTGTACTTTTAGTTGAGTCTGCTTGTTTCCACTACAGCCAAAAAGCAGTTGTGAAAGTACCAGTGTGCTTGTACCTAACAAAAAAGACCGTCGATCCATTGATTTTGGATTTGAGATTTTTGATTATACCTAATATTAAGCAGGATTTACCAGAGGCTGACTATCTGAAAAAGTGGAGTTGCAAAATCATCTGTATTTTTGCTTGATAATACCGAAAATTTTGAATATTTGACTCAAAATAGCGATTTTTTAAGCAAATCAATGCCTAAAAATGAATTTTTCTCTATAAATTTACTGAGTACGACTTGTAATCAAGATTTACTTGTATTTGGAAGTAATCATTTAAATGTCACAATTGCACCAAAAATTATCAATACTTAAATAATCCATAAATATAGTTAAGGTTGGGGATAAATTGAATAACATAGAGAAAATGTACGGATACAGGGTATTAAATGGAGCCATTACAGCAGCAGATCCTGACTTTAAGCGAAAAACTGGATGCCCTCTGCCAAGTGATCGATCAACTTGATATTAAAGTCACTCAAGCTTTCTCAGAGTGTTCTTTAGCGAATACACAAGCAAAGGATAATTATCAGGAAAACGGCGCGGCTGGAGGCTATCATATCAGACGTATAAGTTTGAATCCAGAAATGGAACATAAGGATGTATTGACAGATGGTATTTATCTAGACATGCATCGTCAAAGTGGAGATAACATAACACCAGAAATTCAAATACAACGACTGACAGCGCAATTAACAGCAGCATATAATCGCATCGCTGCTTTAGAAGAACAATTACTTAGAGAAAGAATTCATTAAATTTAATTTGAATTCAACAAATTAAAAAATGCCTAGAGGCATGGAAGACAAGCTTTTAGATTCAATATAGAGTTAAGGCTTTGTAGGTATATTAAGTATAATCAACTAATCCAACTATTAAATTGATAAAAAACTTAAACACACTATTACATATATTTACGTAATAGTGTGGTATATCTACTTGTAAGCTTTTAGTGGATTGTTCGCTATGAAACAAAAAAAAACAACCCTAAGACTGGTGTAGTTAGGGTATTTTATACTTCAAAAAACAAGATATTCTTATTAATCAGCGTTTTTATCATTAGTGTTTTTGGTATTTTGTTATCAAATTGGTTGATGACAAGCCAGACAGCTTTCGCAAAAATTGACTTTTTGGAACCTGCTCCTACTCAACCGCTAGGCTATTACAACTACTTTGGGAAAGTACTTAGCCCTCAAGAAGCAGCAGGAGTAGTTGCAAATAAGGGACTTGATCCTAATGACCCTATTTCCTATCAACGGGTAGGTGCAGTTAAAATTACTCAAGAATTAATTGCCCAAGGTGAAAATATATTCTTGAACCGCAAGATTGGCGACACATTTGGTTTACAAGGGGTATTTGGTTTTGGACAAGGCTTCAATGTTCTATCAGATGAGATAGGTGCAGCGATCGCTAATTTGTATGGACAATCAACAACAAACCTAAAAATTACCCTCCAGAAGGATTTAACTATAGGTAGTAGAACTTTTCCCAAAGGGACTGTTATTCCTACAGGTCTCAAAGTTGAACAGGGACAAGTTGTTGTAGTAGGAAGCGCACCTAACGGCGACATTACTTGTGCAATCTGTCATGCAACCCTTTCTAATAAGGGTAAAATTCTTGCGGGAGTGCCCAATAGTGAACTTGCCATTCCGCTTTTGATTGCTTTATCACCAAATACAGCTGCGGGGTTTGCCCGATTAAACTTTAACCCTCTAGACCCACAATATAAAGGCAATGGGAAGACGATTATTGACAGTAAAGGCAATAAAGTAGAATTACCCGATCCTGAAAAGTTTGAAAAAGCCTTTGACGATGCTGTTTTAGATGTACCTTTCGGTAATTTTGAGAGTTCTCCCGATGGTATTAGAAACACTACTCAAATCCCTAGTGTCTTCACGTTTCAAGATCATCCTTATTTAGCTGATGGACAATTTGCTGTGGGCCCCTTTGCGGGACTCAGCGCTGTTAACAACGCTGTTCACTCCTCGGAAATCAATCTGTTCGCAGCCGCTCAAATCAGTGCAGAAACCCTTGGCATTGACCCAGAAGTTTATATTGGTACATTACTGCAAAATGCTGCCGTTCCCAGCCTACGTTTACCAGAAGGACTTCCAGTACAACCCTCACAGTGGTTGCGGGGAGCGATCGCACCGAATCCTACACAAGCAGAATTAGAAGACCAAATTTCTGCCCCTGGCACAGGAACTTACCCAAACTTGCGTCCCAGTTTATTTACTTACAACGGTTTAATTTTCAGCCCAAATACTCAAAAGCCCAATGATATTGCTAGTGGTACTTTCCTATTTGCTGACAACGCTATGTCTGCTTTTCAAAATAGCTTAGTACCACCTGCCAACCAGACTTCAGAGAACTGGCAAGCGTTAAATAGTAATTCTGTTAAGCGTGGCGCAAAAATATTTGAGAAGGCCAATTGTGCAACTTGCCATATTCCACCCTTCTTCACTGACAACAAAATTCATCCAATTGATGAAATTCGTACTAATTCAGCCCGTGCCCAGTCTCGCTTGGGGTTAAATAATTTGTTAGTACCACCCAAGCTATACACTTTTAATACTCCTGTTCCCATACCTGCTAGTGCTGAAGTGCTGGACGTACCAACAGAAGGTATTTCAGATAGTCCCACAACTCTACCCAAAGGGATATTGCCGAAAGGCGGTTACAAAACTAGTACGTTACGTGGTCTTTATTTAAGCGCACCATATTTGCACGATGGTGGTGCAGCAGTACAGGCAGGAAGTCTGGCTGTTGACTCAAATGGTAGTTTCACGGTTGTTAACAAGAATGGCTTAGGGCTTTCTGGTACTCTAAGTCAAGGTATACCTGCCGATGCTGCTAGCAGCTTACGTGCTTTAGTTGATCGCGATCTTCGTACCTTAGTTGTGAAAGCTAACAAAGCTAACCCTGCTTTAGTGCGTAGTAACCTTGATGGCACGGGTCATGACTTTTACGTAGATAGACAGGCTGGGTTTAATTCCAAGCAGCAAGCAGACCTAATTAATTTCTTGCTAGCACTTGATGATAATCCTGGAAGTTTCTAATAAAGCTACGGCTGATATTTGAATGTTAGGGATTTCCAAGAAATAAATAGTTGAATATTTTTTTATTTGGAAGTCCCAACTACAACAATAGAGTTCAGTTAAGGTTAAAATTGTTTCTCATACTTCTGGGAAGCTACTGCTTGTTTTCGCTTTGTCCACCAGCCAAAACTAAGAGCAAGCAATGAGCCAACTACTGTGTAAGGTTCGGGAACAGGACGTGGTGTTACACTAAAGCTGCCATAATCTACGTCGCTTGAAAACTCTGAATAACCTTCATTGAAACTACTGTAAAATACGTTAACATTGCCATTTCCGTCTTCCCCGCTTCCAGAAACCAGGTAGGAAAAACCGTTCTGGGTTAATAGCGGAGTACTTGCATTTAAAAGATTATCGTTGATTCCGTATGTACCTGGAGAAAGTAGCCCAATGATTGTCTCGGTAATGCCTTCGACTTTCCTTGTCCCAGTGATTCCTGTAATTGTGTAATTGTTTTTTATAGGATCTAAATCAGTAGTGGTGAGGATGCCGCTAGCAGAAATCCCTGTACCATTTGCTTCATAACTGGGAAAAGAGTACTGAAAATCAAATAATTGTACAGCTTGTGCCGCAGAAGATGTGCCGATACTAGTGATACCTATAGCAGCACTAGCAGTAGCAATACCAAGCTTTTGGACTAATTTCATCAGATAAATCTCCTGAAAAACAAGAAGGTAAATAGAGTTGTATAGTTCAAATTGTTATCAAGACGCTCTTACTGCAATTTGAATAACGAAATTATAAACAATTCTCCTGTGCAATAAAAAAAGGCGGGCAAGATGCCCACCTCACTAAATTTTGAGAATATTTTGTTGCTATTAACCTAACAATTGTTTAGCTTTAGCTAAAACATTATCAACGCTAAAGCCAAACTTCTCTAAACAAACACCACCTGGAGCCGAAGCACCAAAGCGATCGATACTAACTGTATCGCCTTCAGTACCTACGTATTTATGCCAACCGAAACTGCTAGCAGCTTCTACAGACAAACGCTTGGTAACAGCTTTCGGTAGAACAGACTCTTTATAAGCCGCATCTTGTGCTTCAAACAGTTCCCATGAAGGTAGCGAAACAACACGAACTTTCTTGCCTTCTGCTTTAAGTTTTTCGGCTGCGCCAACGGCGAGGCTCAATTCTGAACCAGTACCAATCAAGATAATCTCAGGTGTACCTTCGCTATCTACCACGGTGTATCCACCTTTCGCTACGCCCTCAACTGATGTACCTGCCAAATTGGGGACGTTTTGACGAGTGAACGCCAACAAAGATGGAGCGTTTTGCTTCGCTTTTTCGATCGCTATTTTATAAGCGCCAGAGGTTTCATTACCGTCTGCGGGACGAAACACTAATAAGTTAGGAATGGCTCGTAAGGAAGCCAGAGTTTCAATGGGTTGGTGTGTTGGCCCGTCTTCACCTTGTCCAATTGAGTCGTGAGTCATCACCCAAAGCACGCCAGCTTGGGAAAGCGCGGATAAGCGGATGGCAGCACGCATATAATCTGTGAAGATTAAGAAGGTTGCACCGTAGGGGATTAATCCCGAACTGTGCAGGGCTATACCATTACAGATTGCGCCCATACCATGTTCCCGGACACCAAAGTGGATGTTGGGGTTTTCGTAGTGTCCTTTTTGGAAGTCGCCTTTACCCTTGATTTCGGTCAAGTTGGAGTGGGTTAAGTCAGCCGAACCACCAATCAATTCAGGTAAAACTGCTGCTAGTTTGTTGAGGCAGGTTTCTGAGTGTTTGCGAGTGGGCAATCCTTTGTCTTCTGGGGTGTAGGTGGGTAGTACTTTATCCCAACCGTCGGGCAGCTTGCCGCTTAGGTAGCGTTCAAATTCAGCCGCTTCTTGGGCATATTTAGCTTTGTAGTCGGCAAATGTTTTGTTCCATTCCTCTTCGTAACCTGCACCACGCTCAACTGCTTTACGTGTGTGGTTGAGAGCTTCTTCGGGTACTACGAAAGGTTCGTATTCCCAACCCAAATTTTTCCGAGTCAATGCTATTTCATCTCCACCCAAAGCAGCACCATGAACGCCAGCAGTGTTTGCTTTATTGGGAGAACCATAACCGATGGTGGTTGTCACCTTAATCATTGATGGTTTATCGGTGACAGATTTAGCTTCTTCAATTGCTTTGGCGATCGCTTCTAAATCAGTGTTACCATCTTGGACGTGCAGAACGTGCCAACCGTAAGCTTCAAAACGCTTGGAAACATCTTCGGTGAATGCCACATCTGTGGAACCGTCGATGGAAATGTGGTTGTCGTCATACAGAGCGATGAGTTTGCCTAATCCCAAATGTCCCGCAAAAGAAGCAGCTTCACCAGAAATACCTTCCATATTGCAACCGTCACCTAAAATTACGTAGGTGTAATGGTCAACAATCTTGGTATCGGCTTTGTTGTATTTAGCGGCAAGGTGCGCTTCGGCGATCGCTAAACCGACTCCATTGGCGATTCCTTGACCCAAGGGGCCAGTTGTGACTTCAACGCCTGGGGTTTCAAAGTTTTCTGGGTGTCCGGGTGTTTTAGAACCCCATTGACGGAATTGTTTGATATCTTCGATGGTGACGCTATCGTAGCCTGCGAGGTACAGTAGGGCGTACTGCAACATCGAGCCATGACCGGCAGACAAGACAAAGCGATCGCGGTTAAACCATTTGGGATTCTTGGGATTAAACTTCATAAAGCGATCCCAGAGGACAAAAGCCATTGGAGCCGCGCCCATTGGCAGTCCTGGGTGTCCCGATTTTGCCTTTTCTACGGCATCAACAGCCAAGAAGCGGATCGAGTTAATACAAAGTTCTTCCAGGGACAATTCTTTGGCGGATTGGGTTGCAACAGTCATAATCTCTTGTTTTTAACGACGGGTTAGCACTCTTCGTAGCTTCTTTTGCTGGGGTTATTTTAGATTCCCCACAATATCCTCATCATCCCATTCCCGCTTGTCGATGGACAAGCGGGATCTCCTGAGTTTCTGGTGATAAATCAAGCTGATAAATGGGTCATGTTGAACGCTTAACTTATATCGGAATGATATCTATGATACTTTGGGCATGGGGCATGGGGCATTGGGAATTGGGAATTGGGAATTGGGAATTGGGAATTGGGAATTGGGAATTGGGAATAGTTATTCTCCTTGTCCCCCTGCTCCCTGCTCCCTGCCCCCTGCTCCCTGCCCCCTGCTCCCTGCCCCCTGCCCCCTGCCTTCTTTTAGACGTATTTCTTAAAGGCCAGTGTGACATTATGACCGCCAAACCCAAAAGAATTGGATATTGCTATCTCGACTTTTTGAGCGCGGCTGTAGTTAGGCACGTAATCTAAATCACACTCAGGATCGGGATTTTCTAGATTGATTGTCGGTGGAATTTGGTCATTAGCGATCGCCAGTACTGTTGCTACTGCTTCAATACCTCCAGAACCGCCTAATAAATGACCTGTCATCGATTTAGTTGAGCTAATTGCCACCTTATAAGCATGTTCTCCCAAGGCTTTTTTGATGGCTGAGGTTTCAGTTGAATCATTAGCTGGGGTACTAGTGCCGTGGGCATTAATGTAGCTAATCTGTTCAGGTGTTATACCGGCATCTTTTAGCGCTAGTTCTATGGCTCTGGCTGCACCTAGTCCACCAGGGACGGGGGAAGTGATATGGTATGCGTCACAGGTCATACCATAGCCGATCATTTCAGCATAAATATGAGCGCCGCGACTTAGGGCGTGTTGGAGTTCTTCTAGAATTAAAATTCCTGAACCTTCACCCAAGATAAATCCATTGCGATCGCGATCGAAAGGACGGCAAGCATGAGCCGGATCGTCATTACTAAAAGAGAGGGCTTTGCAAGCGGCAAACCCAGCCATCGATAATGGTGTCACAGCTGCCTCTGTTCCGCCGCAAATCATCGCCTGGGCATATCCCCCTTGAATTAAGCGAAAAGCATCGCCTACAGCGTTAGAGCCAGCAGCGCAGGCAGTTACAGGACAGGAATTTGGCCCTTTAGCACCCGTGTGAATTGCCGTTAATCCTGCTGCCATATTAGCGATCATCATCGGTATCATGAATGGACTACAGCGATCGGGCCCACGGTTGAGGTAGATAGTTTGCTGGTCTTCTAATACCTTAATGCCGCCAACGCCAGAACCGATCATGACACCTACCTGTTCTGCATTCAGTTCATTAATAACTAACTGCGCGTTAGCTAGAGCCTGTTTTGCTGCCGCAACCCCAAATTGGGCAAACCGATCCATCCGCTTGGCTTCTTTGCGCTCTAAGTAATCGTGTGGATCGAAGTTTTTTACCTCACCAGCAATGCGGCAATCATGGCCAGACGCATCAAAAAATGTGATGTGGTCAATGCCATTACGTCCACTCAATAATCCATCCCAATATTCTGTTGCTGTATTACCTATAGGTGTAATCGCGCCAACACCGGTTACAACAACGCGTTTACGTGTATGATCTGTCATGATTCAGTTAAAGGTGGCGAAAAAGCAGCAGGCATTAAACAGTGCTGAGTTCTGTTAGCGTTAACGGGGGTTTAGCCCGTCCTGAGTTCTGAGTTTTGGAAGCACCTAAAAATGGAGAAAACTCCAAATTGCCTCCTAAAACTCTAACTCCTAAACCCTGTACAGACGCGATTAATCGCGTCTCTCAGCACTCAGTGAAAAGTTAAAACAGTGGTTTTTGCCATAAACGCCCAGAGGAGGCATGGCATTGCCATCTGAATGAAAACTCAAAACTTTTTTAAGCTGATGCGGTAACTTTATTATTGATGTAATCCACTGCGTCTTGAACCGATACAATCTGTTCGGCAGCTTCGTCAGGAATTTCGATATCAAATTCTTCTTCCAAAGCCATCACCAGTTCAACGGTATCCAAGGAATCTGCTCCTAAATCTTCCATAAATTTGGACTGGGGAGTGATTTTGGTGTCATCTTCAACACTCAGTTGTTCGGCGACGATTTTCTTGACCTTATCAAAAAGTTCCGTTTGGCTCATAAATACTAAAAGTCCTTAACCAGTTGCTAGGTTCTGCTCTTTACGGGAAACATTGTTTTGAGCATATACATCTTATCGTCAAGCGCGATCGCCCGTATACTACCAAGGGTTTTTCTGTTAGAAAACCCTGCTCGTTCCTCAAAAAAATAGATAAATTTTTTAGGAACAGTTGAGTAGGGGAGCGGGCTACGCCATTGCCAATACCGTATAAATGCTTCAGTTGGCTAATTCCTGCTAAATTTTTTTACAATGTCTTGAGTGGTATTGACAACCTTGCTAGCAATCAGAATATGTAGACGCTACGGCTTTGAACCTAGACGGTTAAAGAGTCGCTCAACGGCAAACATCATGACTTTGGTGCTAACAAGGAGTAATAAAACAGTTATTGTTTAGAGCGATCGCTCTAACCCAAATATACCTCTATGCTATCTCAGACATTCAAACTCAAATACGCTTACTTTCCTGGTTGTGTTGCTCAAGGGGCCTGTCGGGAACTTTACCAGTCAACTCAAGCCCTTACTCAAGCACTGGGTATTGAATTGGTTGAACTTAAAAAAGCTGCTTGCTGTGGTTCTGGCACATTTAAAGAAGATTCTCAACTTCTAGAAGATACAGTTAACGCCAGAAATATTGCTTTAGCAGAAGAATTAAATTTGCCCTTACTTACCCATTGCAGTACTTGTCAAGGTGTTATTGGTCATGTTAACGAACACCTGAAAGAATGTAAGACTTCTGACCCTACCTATATTGAACAGGTTAATGGCTTGCTGCATAAAGAAGGTTGTTCGCCTTATCGCGGTAGTACTGACGTTAAACATCTCCTTTACGCCTTGGTGACAGATTACGGTTTAGAGGAAATTACCAAACGTGTCACCCAGAAGTTAACTGGATTAAAATGTGCGGCTTTTTATGGCTGCTATCTCCTCCGCGCCCAAAAATCCATGCCTTATGACGATCCGTTTCAACCAGAAGCGATGGAAAATATGTTTCGGGCGGTGGGTGCAACACCAATTTATTATCGAGGCCGGACACAATGTTGCGGTTGGCCCCTTGCTAGCTATGCCACTACCCAATCTTTCAAAATGGCGGGGATGCATATTCAAGACGCTTTGACATCTGGTGCTGACTGTATAGTTACACCTTGTCCTCTGTGCCACTTAAATTTAGACTCGCGTCAGCCAGAGGTAGAAAAAGTTATTGGGCAAAAGTTAGGTTTACCAGTGTTGCATTTACCCCAGTTGATTGCTTTAGCACTTGGGGTTAGTCCAAAAGAACTGGGTTTAGAACGCCATGTTGTTTCTACTAAGCCAGTGTTGGAGAAATTAGGTTTTTAGTTGGAATTGGGAATTGGGAATTGGGAATTGTTACTGAGATGCTCCTTATCGGCAGCAGTCTACTATCGGTTCTGAAGCAATATCACTCAAATTTACAGCTTGCAATATCCTAGTCCAATCAGCATGTTTTGGATCTATACGGCGAAGTTCGGCTGAAGCAGTCAGGGATTCGTACCAAATACCATTGGTGGCATAAAGAGTGACGCGCTGTTTTAGTGTTGCTTTTTCTAGCTGACTTTTTAGAACTGGGTTGAGTTCAATCCTTTTAATCCAACCACTCACAAAAATAGGTGATTGTTCTTGATTACAGTAAATATTGAAGTACCAATGATAGCGCTTGCCAACTTCTAACGGGGGAACTTTTGATGGTAGAGAAAGGCTAATAACTCCTGGTGTCCCAGACAGTGAAACAGGACTTTGGTATATAGTCTCCTCAGCTTCATTCTGTAATACGAAATCAGCCGAAACTGTGGTTACATCAGGAACGTAAAACCAGAAAGTTGGATGGGAGGTAGTCGTTAATCCCAAGACTAATTCCGCATTTGGAAGCTGATAAACCGGAACTAACGCTGTTAGTTCTTTTTGTTTTGATGTAGTAAGTTGCTTGTTTATATTTCCACAGCCGCGCTTTCCTCCCCCAACGCGATTACCAGGTGCTTTAATATCGCCTGGTGGGGGAGGCGCGTTAAATATTGGTGATGTGAAAACTTCAGATTTTATCGGCTGTGCTTGCACTGGTATCGAGGAAAGTGATAGCAAAGCGATCGCAAAGGCAAGTTTAATACTTCGTAATTTGTAATTCATAAAAATATATTCAATATGAGTTTACTGGTTGAATTCATAGCCTTTGTTTGTAAAATTAGGATTTTCTATAGGAAAACTACCTTTATTTCAGTAAAAACTTGAAATCTATAAATACTTTTATTGACAACTGTCTAATTTTCAAATTTTAAGATAAATATTATTATCGGCAAATTAATAAAAGCTATTTATCTCTTCAAAAAAATGAAAAGTCTTTACGGAAATTATTCCTTCCAACCTGGCTTTATTAATTACGAATTACGAATTACGAATTAGTCTTACAATGCTGCCTGTCACGACCAGAACGATCGCGGCCGGAATGAGCGGTATCCAAATACCTTCCAGCAGCAAAAAAAAGCTAATTGCCGATATAGCGCCAATTACAGCAACTCCGGCTATTCCTAAAATCAAGGAATGAGGAATGCGCCATGCCAATATTCCTGCAAAAACAGACCAGAAAAAAACCCACACAGCCTCACCCCAAACAGGCCAAACCCACAACAGGGTGCGCCCATCTAAAACTGCACTGAGAATTTGACTCACCATTTGAGCATGAATTATCACTCCAGGTATTTCCTGCTTGCGATCGCTAGTGTAAGGTGTGGAAAAATAATCACCGGCGCTTTGGTTAGTAATCCCAATAAGTACAATCCGATTTTTCACCATATTCGGATCGATCGCACCCCTGAGCAAATCTTTTAAGGTAATTTGCTCCACAGCCTTTAAGGGAGAGTCAGAGGAACGGTAATTTAGCAATATTTGATAGCCCCAGTCATCCATTTTTTGATAGCCACCAAAATGCGATCGCAACCGCCTAAACACAACTTGACCAATCTGTAAATCCTTTGTTTTGGTGTATTTGGCATAAATACCTTCTGCTTCTAAATAACGAAATGCCAATTGAGCGCTGAAAGCGTAGGGTGTAGTACAAAGGGATGACTCGCTTGGTTGCATAGCGAGCAGATGGCGGCGGATAATACCATCTGTATCTTGAACAAAATCGCTAAAGCCTTGACGTTCTGTAGGAATTTCTGGAGGGGGTGAAACGCCTGGTTCATTAATTGTCGGTTCGCTAACTTTGCAAATAGCAATAAAGCGATCGCTATGCCGCATCCAAGCAGCTAAAGCTGTTTCCTTGGCATCTACAGGGAAATCACGATAAATATCTAAGCCAATGGCTCGTGGTTTGAATTTTTCGAGTTTCTGAACAATTAGAGCTAATGCGCGATCTGAGAGCGATCCTTTTCTGTCTTGCTGTTCTGGAAGCTTAAAATCATCTTCAGCGATCGCAACTACTAAAAGACGGCGATCTGGTTGTTCGCTAGGACGCAGCCGCAGCAGTTGGTCAAAAGCCTTTAGCTCCAAAGGTTGTAATAATCCAAGATGACGCACTCCCATTATTGAGGTTGTGACAACCACAGCCAACATCAGCATCCGAAAAGAGCGCTGACGAGGTAATGTTTGCGGTGTTGCTAGCGATTGTGAACTAAATAAAGCTTTATCAACCCAATTTTGATTAAAAACAGCAGCATAAATGCGGTTATAGACTTTTAAGAAACCCTGCTGCTTGACTACTAATCCTGAGAGCCGTAATTCCATTTGCTCAGGACTGCTATTTGCTGTGATTTGGCCTGTTTGCAAAATTTGCTGATAAAGCCGCAGCAATTGTCTAGTATGCCGTTCGCTTTTCAAAATGCGATCGCGAATCGTCCTGAGATGTTCTGGTTCATCTTGAGATTCCCAGTTTTCAATTACTTGAGAATGTACCAGTTTCTCAACATACGCTGCTTCCCCCTCTACTGGAATAGCAGAGGAAGATGTAACAATTAACTGGCAAAGCTTCTGAGTCAAAAAAGGTTGACCGCCACTCCAAGCTAAAATTTCTCGCAACACTATTTGAGGATTGACAATACCCACTAATCCCTCAACTAATGGTTGAGCTTCGTGCCATTGAAAGCCGTTTAGTTCAATTGCTCGACCAATATTAAAAGGTGTTCGGTGTTTGTCTTGAATCAAATCATAGGGAGTAGTCACCCCTAGCAGTGCAAAAGTAAGACGCTGATAAGCTGGATTGTCGGCTCGTTTGTTATAGCAAGCTCGAATCAAAGCTAAAAAATCATCCTTGAAGTTTAATTTGAGAATGCTATCAATTTCGTCTACAAAAATCACCATATTTTCAGAGACTTCTGCCAGTAGCACCGACTCAATAAACTCACTCAAACGCTGCACTGGTGATAATTCAGCGCGATGGCTCCACCAACTCAATACTTTGAATTTGGGAATAAAACTACGTGCTAATCTCCGTAGCACACCCAAATACCACTCAGATGCAGTGATATCCTGACTCCCAATCGCTGTAATATCAATAACACCACAAACAATATTGTCTGCTTGTAATTTACGCATTGTTTGCACTCGCAAACTTGACTTACCCATCTGCCGCGAGTTGAAGACATAACAAAATTCTCCAGCCTTGAGTGCATCATAAAAATCTTTATCGGCTTGTCGCTGCACATAGCACGGAGCATCAATTTGCAGACTCCCTCCGATTTGATATTTGTAAGGCTTTTCTGCTTTGCTCGTCGGATGCATTTTAAGTAGCCCTTTTAAGGTACTTTTTGAAGAAGAATTCAGAAGTCAGAATAGGCTAAACCTTAGCTATCCGCTAACAGGAGTCAGAATAAATATAAGTTGGGGTTCCAAAATTAAGTTTCTGACTCGCAAATTAAGTTTTTGAATCGCAAATTAAGTTTCTGACTCGCAAATTAAGTTTTTGAATCGCAAATTAAGTTTTTGAATTGCAAATTAAGTTCCTGACTTGTATTTTACCTTCACAATTCATAAACTTGTTTTTATTAATTTATTTCAGCAAACATACTTGTATACGGCAGATTGCAACAGGCGTGAGGTACAGATTATTGTAAGGGCACGGCAATGCCGTGCCCCTACCCGTGTACTTCATTTACCTAAAAAACGCTGTATATCCAGTTTGCAAATTCTCATGCTTTTAAAATTCTGTAACTTCACTCAGGCTGATACATTTGCTGGTTGTGTATTGTAATGATATCTCAATAATTCCGTTGAAAATCCAAACAGGAAAACTTTATGGCGCAACGCAAACGCAACTCCCTTGCACTCACCAAAGCTGAACGACGGATTGAAGGAATGCAGATGATAAATCCTGAGTTAAGCTTTGACAATGAGTTATCAATAGCTAGTTACAACACTAAAATTCTGGAAATACGAGAGAAACTAGCCGCCTACAATCAAGCACGAGCCATAGTAGAAAAAACACAGAATGCATTATTAGACGCAGAACGCGAGTTAAATAGTTATTCCGAGCAGATGCTACTGAGTGTTGCATCTCGCTATGGCAAAAATAGTGATGAGTATGGGATGGCTGGTGGAACGCGCACATCTGACAGAAAGAAAGCACGTCCGACGGTAAACCAAACACCCATATTTACGAAGTAATTAACAATTCAGATAAAACCAAAACACTTGTAGAGACGGCGATTTATCGCGTCTTCTAAAAACGGCGATTTATCGCGTC
>NZ_JAVRCP020000047.1:0-47798 GCF_034530675.2 Nostoc sp. DedVER02 | reverse complement strand
CTTTTTGATATCTGATAAAAGATTTGGTAGATGTGATTCTGCTTTATAACGTCCTCGACCTCGATAGTTATCTATACAAGTGATAGCACTATTTAATTCTTTAATTCCTTTACTAATAGTTACCCGATTCCATCCCAACTCTCGCTGTGCTAGAGAGTGTCCTCCGTATCCTAATGCCATAACTGTTTGTGCAATAAATTTACGTTTGGCTGCCCCTTTAAGAAGCTGTGCCGTTTCCTTCAACAAGTGTTTTAGTGAATCGGTTAATTGTATAGACACCTTTTTCTACCGAAAAATCGAATCATCCTTGAATTTACTACAATTTGGGGAAGGGAGAGGCTGCCGCAGGCAGCCTCTCCCTTCCCCACTCCGAATGATTATCATTCTTATAATCTGTATATTTTATTTTCTGGAAGTCCCTTAGTAATAAATATTCTGCACGTCCCAATTCTCGCTTGAGGTTTGTCTCGTAGAATTCTGGTAATATTATCATTAAACAGAGCTTGTTGCGAATTAAGGCTCTTTTTCTTTTACCACAAATTGCTACACTCTTTGCAATATAAGCATTCTAAACCATTTTGTCCCCCCGCAAGATAGCTATATCTGCTTAAGTTTCTTAACTTTCCTAACTTTCTTAAGTTGCTTAAATGTCTTCTTAAATGTCTTCTTAAATGTCTTAACTGGTATTGCGTTTTATTTAAAAAACTGGGATTATCTGTTTATTGTATTTATAACTACAAAATTTAAATCAATTTTTTTAATTTATTACCTTATTTGAAGACTGATTGAGATGCTTTTATTACCGCATATTTTCTTCATTCATATAATTATTAAGTAATTAAGAATAAATTTTATGGCTAAACAAGATTTATTAAAACACATATATGAGCAGAAAATTGTTATTACGGCTACGTTTACAAGTGAAATAGCTGAGGATTCCCTGTCATATTGGTTTCAAGAGATAGGAATTACTTATTCAATAGAGTTTACTCCTTACAATCAGGTATTTCAAGAACTTCTCAATCCAGCTAGCCTTCTGACTAACAATCAAAATGGAGTCAATGTAGTTCTGGTTAGGTTTGAGGATTGGGAAGGAACTAAGAATCGTCTGCAATTAAGAGTTGACGATTATTTAAAAGAACAAATTTTTGGCGATCGCTTACGCCACACCTTACCGAATCACTTAGAAATAGCTCACCTTAACCAGTACGAAACCGAGTATTTGCATCAAGAAATTTTTGGCGATCGCGTCTATTTAAAGCATGGAATTGTCTTCAATGAAGACGACTGTATAATCGATGTCGGAGCAAATATTGGTCTATTTACCTTATTTGCCCAACAAAAATCCCCAAAAGGGACTATTTATGCTTTTGAACCTGCGCCCCATGCCTTTGACAAATTACAGACTAATGCAAAGCTCTACTGTCAAAATACTCATCTTTTTAACTGTGGATTAGGTGGCGAATCCAGAGAAGAAACCTTCACTTTCTACCCTCGCTCCTCAGTTTTCTCAAGTTTTGCAGCTGATACAGAGCAAGATGAAAAAGCTATTCGCTCAGTCATTATTAATATGCTGCAACGCGATAATTCTCTGGATGAAAATTCGTTAGAACGTTTAGCTGATGAATTTCTCAAGGATAGACTAGAGCGAGAAACTTATCAGGCTCAACTGCGAACTCTTTCAGAAATTATCGAAGAATATAAGATTGAAAAGATTGATTTGCTGAAGCTAGATGCTGAAAAAAGCGAGTTAGCAATTCTCCAAGGTATTCAAGACAATCACTGGCCACTGATTAAACAAATAGTTATGGAGGTGCATGACCAAGAAGGCAGTACGCTTAAACAGGTCATGCGCTTGCTTGAAGACAAAGGCTTTAATTTTGTTGTAGATGAAGAGTCTCTGCTGCACGGTTCAGGACTCTTTAATATTTACGCTACTCGCCTCAACCAGAACCACAACCCAGGATCACAGCAATTTGGAAAAGACTTAGCCCAACTAGAGCAAACCGTTAAGGATTTTGGCAGTGCTTTGAAAACTGCAACAACGCGATCATCGCCAATTCCTTACTTAATCTGTATCTGTCCTCCCTCTCCAACTAATGAGGCAGCAAGTAACGTCTTCCATGAGAAGATGCAAGAATTATTAGCAGCTGAACTCAAGAATGTCAGTGGTGCATACTTGATAAAAAATCAAGAATTGACCAGTACTTACCCAGTAAAAGAGTACTATGACCCCTACGGTGACGAACTAGGGCATATTCCTTACACACCGACCTTTTTCTGTGCCTTGGGAACGATGCTGGCGCGGAAAATCTTTGCTTTGCAGAGCTATCCTTACAAGGTGATTGCCCTTGACTGCGACTACACCCTATGGAGTGGTGTTTGTGGGGAGGATGGAGTTGCTGGAGTGAAAATTGATCCGCCATTTCGATCGCTACAAGAATTTATCGTTGCACAGCAAGCAGCAGGAAAGTTGATCTGTTTGTGTAGTAAGAATCAAGAAGAGGATGTATTTGCAGTTTTTGACCAACATCAAGATATGGTGCTTAAACGCCATCATCTCGTTAATTGGCGCATTAACTGGGAATCGAAATCGGAGAATCTGAAATCTTTAGCTACCGAACTACAACTGAGTTTAGATAGCTTTATTTTCATTGATGACAATCCAGTTGAGTGTGCTGAAGTTAAGGCAAACTGTCCAGAAGTCCTGACATTACAACTTCCTCAAGAGTGCGATCGCATCCCGCAATTTTTAGAGCATATTTGGGCTTTCGACCAACTCCAAACCACCCAAGAAGATCAACAAAGGACTAATCTCTATCAACAGAATGTCCAGCGCCAGCGTTTGCAACAGGATTCTCTCTCCTTTAGCGATTTCCTCGCCCAACTGAACTTAGAAATTGAGATTTCCCCAATGCAAAACGAGCAACTTTCACGGGTTGCTCAACTTACCCAACGCACCAATCAGTTTAACCTCACAACAATCCGACGGTCTGAGGCTGAGATTCAACAACTTTGTAATTTAGAAAGGTTAGAGTGTCGGGTAGTCAAGGTAAAAGACCGCTTTGGAGATTATGGCTTAGTCGGTCTGTTCTTGTTTGAATCTCAAGAAAATGCACTATCTGTAGACACATTTTTGCTTAGTTGTCGGGTGCTTGGTCGGGGTGTGGAGCATAAAATGCTTGCCTATTTGGGAACTCTTGCTCAAGAAAGAGGATTGGAACGAGTTGAGCTT
This sequence comes from Nostoc sp. DedVER02, assembly GCF_034530675.2. Lineage (NCBI taxonomy): Bacteria > Bacillati > Cyanobacteriota > Cyanophyceae > Nostocales > Nostocaceae > Nostoc > Nostoc sp. DedVER02. The sequence goes on along the minus strand of NZ_JAVRCP020000047.1, from coordinate 44,563 downwards.
TTCTATACACCTACAAAGAAGAATCAACCAGCTTGGGATTTTCTGGTTAGTGTTGGTAGACAATTTCAGCAGGAGAAAGATGGTGGTTGGTTATTCGAGTTTCCATCTCAAACCGCATCCGAAACCAATTTATTACATATATCCGATACAGATACCGTAGTTAAAGAGTCTAATGGAAGTATAAGAGAAACAGCCTCGTCCAAATCCAATAAAGTACTTATATCCGATAAAGATAACGTAGTTAGAGAAGCTGTAAAAGTAGCCTCGTCCAAATCCAATAAAGTACTCGTATCCGACGGATTTACCGTAGATATAAATTTTGATCGAGAACCAAAATCTGATAGCTCGGTAAAAAGAGCCTCCTTTGCAGACTTCTTTGAGCGCATTGCTCGGAATCTCTACAGTCCCGAACTCATCCTCAAAGAGATTGCATCACGACAACAGCGCCAACGTCCTCAGTTAGATATAGAATTTGTTGCTCCTCGTACTCCTATAGAGAAGGCGATCGCACATTTATTCGCAGAAGCCCTCAAACTAGACAGAGTGGGTATTGATGATAACTTCTTTGAACTAGGTGGCGACTCGATTCGAGGAGCGATTCTAATTAACAAACTGCAAGCACAACTAAACGAGATTATTCATTTTGTTGTCCTATTTGATACTAAGACAGTTGCTCAACTAGCAAGTTACATAGAAGAACACTACCCACAAACAGCAGCAAAACTCTTGGGTAAGGAAATAACTTCAATTAGTGACATACCACAAGAGCGCATTGATGAAGCTAAAGTTTTGCAAATGCGTAGATGCATAGCAGCTTGTCCCCAGACATCGCTTATTCCTTCCATTGCTCCCCCAATAGATGACGACGCAATCAAAAACCCACCAGCTATCTTTATCCTCTCGCCTCATCGTAGCGGTTCTACCTTACTGCGCGTCATCCTGGGGGGAAATCCGCAGTTGTTCGCGCCTCCAGAATTAGAACTGCTGACTTTCAATACACTTGGGGAACGAAAAGCAGCATTTTCTGGACGTTACAGCTTTTGGATGGAAGGGACAATTCGGACAATTATGCAAATCCGTGGGTGCAGTCCAGAAGAAGCGATCGCACTTATGGAAGAATTAGAAGCGAAAAATATCACCACCAAGCAGTTCTACCAACTTATACAGCAATGGCTGGGCGATAAAATCTTGGTAGATAAGACCCCCTCCTACTCTATAGATTTAGAGACACTCAAACGGGCGGAAATAAACTTCCAAAACCCACTCTACATACACCTTGTGCGTCATCCTTATGCAACGATGCGCTCTTATGAAGAAGCTAGAGTAGAGCAAACATTTCCATATCAACATCCCTTCAATAGGCGAGAACTCGCTGAACTCGTTTGGTTAATTAGCCATCAAAATATTCTCGAATTCTTGCAACAAGTTCCCCAAGAACGCCAGTATCAAGTCAAATTTGAAGACATAGTTAGCCAACCACAGACTAGTGTTGAAGGCTTATGTCAATTTTTAGGGTTAGAATTCCATCCTGATATGCTGCAACCATACAAAGAGAAAAAGCAGCGCATGACCGATGGGATTTATGCCCAGTCTAGAATGGTGGGGGATGTGAAATTCCATGAACATCAGAGTATTAATGCTAGCACCGCAGATAGTTGGAAGCAGTATTACAGCACTGACTTCTTAAGTGATGTAGCTTGGCAAGTAGCAGAGTCTTTGGGATATCAAAAACAGGGAATAGGGAATAGGGAACAGGGAATAGATAGTAAAAGAAATAACCGTGCTATTGAGAAAGTTCGTCGGGGAAATCAAACAGAATCTCAGACTTTCCCTGTTTCTTTCGCCCAGCAACGCCTATGGGTTTTGGCGCAATTGGAGCCGGACAACCCTTTCTACAATATGTTTAAGGCTGTTCGTCTTAACGGGCGTATAGATATAGAAGTTTTAGAACGTAGCCTCAACGAGATTATCCGCCGGCACGAAATTCTACGGACTACTTTTAGTGCAGTTGAGGGAACGCCTGTACAAATAATTGCTCCTCACGCAACTATGAAACTCTCGGTTGTAAACTTGCAATACTTGTCAGGACGCGAACAGTCAGAACAATTGCAACTTTTAGCAACCCAAGATCAATTGCAACCCTTTGATCTCACCAAAGGGCTGTTGCTGCGAGTCACCTTAGTACAACTCAAGTCAGAGTCTTATGCTTTGTTATTGACCATGCACCACATCATCGGTGATGGCTGGTCAATGGGAGTATTCATCAAAGAATTGTCGAGTTTATATCAAGGTTTCTTGGTTGGCGATTCTTCTTCCCTCCCACAACTACCGATTCAATACGCAGATTTTACGATTTGGCAACGCCAATGGTTGCAAGGAAAAGCACTACAAACCTCAATCAATTACTGGACGCAACAATTAGCAGACGCACCACCTCTGTTGGAACTACCTACAGATAGACCTCGTTCCTCTGTACAAACTTTCCGAGGTTGGTGTTTTTCCTTCCAGCTAGATGCAAAAGTGACGGCATCGCTGAAAGAACTCAGCCACAAGTCAGGAACTACCTTATTTATGACCTTGATGGCGGCTTATGCGGCTCTACTATTCCGTTACAGTGGTCAGCAAGATATTCTGCTAGGAACCCCGATCGCTAGCCGCAATCATCAAGAGATAGAAGGGCTAATTGGCTTTTTTGTCAATACCTTGGTAATGCGAACTCGACTAGAAGATAATCCGAGTTTCTCAAAACTACTAACGCAAGTACGTTCTACTTGCATGGATGCCTACGCCAACCAAGACGTACCCTTTGAACAGATTGTCGAAGCTTTGCAAATAGAGCGCAGTCTCAGCCACAGTCCCCTATTTCAGGTGATGTTTGCATTGCAGAATGCTCCAATGGAGCAATTAGAAACGCCTGAATTAGCTGTTACTCCTCTACATCTAGATAACGTCAATGCCAAGTTTGACCTCACATTACAAATGTGGGAACAAGATAACTGCTTACAAGGGTTCTGGCAATACAACACCGATTTATTCGATGAAGACAGAATCGCTCGCATGACTGGTCATTTCCAGACATTATTAGCGGGAATTGTGGCGAATCCTCAAGCATCAGTGGGTACATTGCCATTGCTAACTGAGCGTGAACGTCATCAATTGCTAGTGGAATGGAATGATACTTACATACCATATCCCGATACTAAATGTATCCATCAAGTGTTTGAGGAGCAGGTAGAACAAACACCAGATGCAGTAGCAGTGGTGTATGAGGATGAGTCCCTGACATATCGAGAATTGAACGATCGCGCCAATCAATTAGCGCATTATCTACAAAGCTTGGGAGTCGGAACAGAGGTACTGGTAGGGATTTGTGTTGAGCGATCGCCACAGATGATTATCGGAATGCTGGCAATTCTCAAAGCGGGTGGTGCTTATGTTCCTTTAGACTCCAGTTATCCTGAAGAACGCTTGGCTTATATGCTGAATGATTCTCAGCTATCAATACTACTGACTCAAGAACAGTTAGCAGCGCAGATACCAAAAACCAACGCTCAAGTTGTATTTTTAGATACTGACTGGAAAGAGGTAATTAGCAAGTATAGCCAGGAAAATCCAACAACCACCAAAGCATCGAATCATAACCTAGCTTATGTAATTTATACCTCTGGTTCTACAGGAAAACCGAAAGGTATAACTGTTACTCATCAAGCCGTGAATCGGTTAGTTTGTAACACTAACTACGTGAAATTAACAGCTAATCACCGAGTTGCTCAAGCCTCGAATGCAGCTTTTGATGCTGCTACCTTTGAAATTTGGGGAGCTTTACTGAATGGAGCTAGGCTAGTAGGTATTAGTAAAGAAGTCCTGCTTTCGCCGCCACAACTAGCTACACAACTGCAAAATCAGCAGATTGACTTTTTGTTCATTACAACAGCTTTATTCAACCAGTTGGTAAGTCAAGTACCAGGAATCTTTAAAACTCTAGAAACTGTTCTATTTGGTGGAGAAGCAGTTGAGCCAAACGGGGTGCGGACAGTACTGCAAAATCAGCCTCCAAAACGACTGCTTCACGTTTACGGTCCAACAGAAAATACTACTTTCTCTTCCTGGTATTTAGTCAAGGAAGTACCAGAAGGCGCAACAAATTTGCCAATTGGGAAACCAATTGCTAATACGCAAATCTATATTCTGGATCGTCATCTCCAACCTGTACCGATTGGCGTTCCTGGCGAACTATGTATTGGAGGTGATGGTTTAGCCAGAGGTTATCTCAATCGCCCAGATTTAACCGAAGAAAAGTTTATCTCAAATCCCATTGCTGAAGCACAATTAACTTCTAGCAAAAAGTTGTACAGAACAGGAGACTTAGCGCGTTACTTACCTGATGGAAATATTGAGTTTATTGGTCGCATTGATAACCAAGTAAAAATCCGTGGTTTCCGAATTGAGCTTGCAGAAATTGAGGTAATTTTAACTCAACACCCTCAAGTACGGGATGCCGTTGTGATTGCTAGAGAAGATCAGCCTGGGATTAAAAACTTGGCAGCATACTTGATCCCCGAAGGAAAACAGCCAATTAGTAGCGAGTTGCGATCGTTCCTTAAAGAAAAGCTTCCCGACTATATGATTCCTGCATCCTTCACAGTTCTGGAGGTATTGCCGATTACGCCCAATGGCAAGGTAGACCGCCGTGCCTTACCAGTACCAGAATTCGAGTTTAATGACAAAACTAACTTTGTCTCTCCCCGCACCGACGTTGAAAAAATCTTGGTAAAAATTTGGCAAGATGCTTTACGATTAAAACAAGTTTGTATTCACGACAACTTTTTTGAATTGGGCGGCGATTCCATCATTGGAATCCAAATTATCGCCAAAGCAAATCAAGCTGGATTAAAACTAACTCCAAAACAGCTATTTCAGCACCAAACCATTGCTGAGTTAGCTGCTGTAGCTGTGACAACTACCTCCAAGGAGGCAGAACAGGGCTTAGTTAAGGGCATTGTTCCCTTAACACCGATTCAGCATTGGTTCTTTGAGCGGAATTTACCCGAACCCCATCATTTTAACCAATCTGTTCTGCTAGAAGTTCCGCCAAATATCCAACCGGAATTACTAGAGCAAGCATTACAAAAGCTGGTGTACCATCACGATGCTTTACGACTGCGGTTTATGCAGCAAGCAGCGCAATGGCAACAGTACAACAGTGATGTGTGCGATGCAATATCTTTAGCGATCGCTGATTTATCCAACCTGACTCAAGCAGAACAATCACAAGCCATTGAGTTAAAGGCAGATGAAATACAGCGATCGCTAAATTTAGCGGATGGGCCGTTGCTGCGGGTTGTACTATTTAACTTAGGCAAATCTTCCTCCGGACGGATGCTCATCGTCATCCATCATTTAGCTGTCGATGGGATTTCCTGGCGGATTTTGCTGGAAGATTTAGCTGGGGCATACAAACAGTTAGATAGTGGGAACAACATCGAACTCCCTGCAAAAACAACTTCCTTCAAAGATTGGGCAATCCGATTGCAGGATTATGCAGATACTCAAGGGCTGCACTCAGAGCTAGATTACTGGCTGCACTCAAGTTCATTCGCAGTTGCTCCTTTACCGTTAGATTACTCTGCTGTTGCCTCAGCAAACACTGTCGGCTCAAGTCAGATTGTCTCTATATCCCTGAGCGTAGAACAGACTCGCACCCTGTTGCAAGATGTCCCGGTCGCCTATAACACCCAAATTAACGATGTACTCTTGACCGCATTAGTGCAAAGTTTTGCTGGATGGACAGGCTATGACTCCCTACTGATTGAATTAGAAGGTCACGGGCGGGAGGACTTGTTTGAGGATATAGACTTGTCCCGTACTGTAGGCTGGTTTACCAGTTTATTCCCCGTTTGCTTAAAACTTGGAAGTCTTTACCATCCTGGAGAGGCTCTCAAGTCGGTCAAGGAGCAACTGCGACGCATCCCTAACCGAGGTATTGGCTATGGCATCCTGCGATATCTGAGCATGGATGCAACTATAAACAAGCAACTTGAGCTACTTCCTCAAGCTCAGGTGAGCTTTAATTACTTGGGTCAATTCGACCAAACGCACCTAGCGCCCCTTGGTTGGAAATATGCTCAAGAGTCTAGCGGTTCTATTCACAGTTCCAAAGGACAGCGCCGCCATTTGTTGAATGTGAATGGATTAGTCATTGAAGGTAGATTGCAACTGGAGTGGAAATATAGCTCGGCTTTCCATCACCAGACCACTGTAGAAAACTTGGCTAAAAATTATATGAAAGTTTTAGAGGGTATTATTGACCACTGCTTATGCTCAGAAGCAGGAGGCTATACTCCTTCAGATTTTCCTGAAGTTAATTTTAGTCAAGAAGCGTTGGATGAACTGCTATCAGAAATTGAATGAAGTCGTTCACAATTCATATCTGTCAAGAAAAGACTTGTTCTCACTTTATCCATTGTTTTTAGTTTTCCACACCAACCTTATTCATTGTTTATGACAATCTCGAAAGCAACACTCACAGCCACGCGTAATTCAGGGATTTTGGTTAATAAACTTGCTTCCAAAATTTCTTGCATTTCTTATCAAAGTATGCGTCGGTCTAGCAGAGTATTGAGAGAGTTTATGCTTTATTATTTTCCAATTTATAATCTCTCAATGAATGATTTTTTTCGGTTTTATCCCATCTTAGGTTTTATTGAAGCTCTGGTTTATCAAACCGATGATGAAGTTGAAAAAATTCAAGGTGAAGGCTATGCGACACTCCAACATTCTCCTTGGCAATCCAAACAAGAAATTATCTTGGCTGTTTTAGAAGAGTACGATCTCAAACATTATAAAGTTGAATTTTATATGGAGAAACTGGGAGAGTACTTTGAATTAGAAACCCAGATTTTAGCCAGTTCTCATGTTACTCACGAAATGATTAAAAAAGCGGCTGAATTACGGTCTTCTGACTATCGAGTATTGCATTGTACTTTGCTCAAAATGTTAGGTCTAAATTACCAAGAAGAAGAGTTAAATGAAGAATTGAAATTGATGTGGCCTCTAGAAGTTGTCAACGACATTGAAGACGATTTGATGTTTTACTCAGAAGATGTAGCATCTAAACATTATAATACATACAGAATGTTTGTAAAAGTTTACGGAGAGAAAGCTCCTTATTATATAAAAAAAGAGTTAGACTTTTATGAAAGTCTATTTTATAAACAGTTAAGAAGATTTTCCGAAATTAAACGAGAATCTTTCAGCAAACCTTGGAATGCTTATCGCCTTGACCATCCAGTACCAGTCATTCCCGAACCAATTTTAGAAGATTAATATTAAATTTAAGTATTGCTAATAACCAATTGTTAGTTATTAATTTACATCTATTATTGGTTATTGGCAGCTTATTAATTAAGCGAAACTAAATGCATAAAAGGAATCAGATTAAAAATCGCAAAACATCACTTTTTTAGACCAGCAGTTTAGTAAAAGCGTAAGAATAGGATGGTGGAAGGACAGCGTGGTGTAACAATATGGTTAACTGGTTTGAGTGGTGCTGGTAAAACCACCATCTGCCGTTTTTTGGAAACAGAACTGCGATCGCAAGGTTATAAAATTGAAGTACTAGACGGCGATGTAGTGCGCCAAAACTTAAGTAAGGGGTTAACTTTCAGCAAGGAGGATCGAGACGAAAATATTCGGCGAATTGGTTTTGTAGCTCAACTCTTAACTAGAAATAATGTAATTGTACTGGTTTCGGTCATCTCGCCATATCGAGCAATTCGTGAAGAAGTCAAAGGACGGATTGGAGATTTTATTGAAGTATACGTTAATGCACCATTAGAAGTTTGCGAACAGCGAGATGTCAAAGGTTTATATAAAAAAGCTAGGGCTGGCGAAATCAAAAATTTCACTGGAATTGATGATTTATATGAAATACCTCTTGAACCTGATGTTGAATGCAAAACTAATCAAGAAAGTATTTCCCAAAGCGCAAATAAAATTTTGACTACATTAGAAGAGTTAGGGTACACCAATTCCCTATTGTTGCCACAATTCCATAACAATTACTCCCGAATATGATGATTGAGTAGGAAAAAATGAAATGACTTTAGTCAAAGAAAAGGAACTGTGTAAACTTTTTGTTGAAGTTGGGAAAAATCAATATTCCCTTGTTGCTATGGGGACTAATTTTGCTAAGAATAATGAGGTAAAATGGAATAGTTTTATCATCAATTTATTATCAGCAAAAGGCAATCCTGATATTGAAGATATTTATAAATATTTATTAAATGGTGTTGCTGAATATAACAAACAAAATCAGTCAGAAGTTAATATTAAAACTGTTTATAATTACTTTGCCGCTAAAATTATTCGTTCAATCTTTGTTGAACCATCAGAACTAGAGAAATGGTATTTTATTTGTCGCGCAGCAGAAATTCCTAAGCCTGGAGATTTTATTACTGTTCAGGTTTTTCAGGAACCGTTAGTGGCTGTACGCCAAGTAGACGGAAAGATTCGCGTTTTCCTCAATGTCTGCACTCATCGCCAAGCACCGGTCTTTGAAGGTCAGGGTTGTGTAAATGTAGATAAGTCGGCTCTTTGTCCTTATCATGGATGGGCTTATGGTATAGATGGTCATTGCAAGAATGCACCAGGTGCAAATAGAGGAGAGTTTGGTGCTGATTTTGATTTGACAAACTACAGTTTGCAGGAGTTTGAGGTCAAAATTGATGAAAATCAGGGAATTTTTGCCAAGCTTTCAGAAAATAGTCATATCAAGCAAGAATCACAACCTGAAAGCCATCAAAAGATCGGGGTAGAAATTATAAATCTGCTTAATTCTGTAAGTCCAGGCTATGCAGATGGAGAAAGCGCCACGCTTCCAGAACAAATCCGCCTCTGGTTGAGAATTGGTTATTTAGAAGAGAATATAAAACAGCTAATTGTAGAGATTACCTCACAAGGAAGAAGCGATCGCCACCAATTAATATTAGAGTCATTGATGGCGGAACTCAAACACGTTATCCTGACTGTTGATAGTGATGGGTCAACCCCAGAACTGGATGAAGTGCTGCAACGAGTTTACAGCAATGACGATCAAAAGCAAATCATTGGAAAGCCTATTGAGTATTCCAAAATTGATGCTGATGACATAGAATATCCCGAATCATCTGAAAGAAGGCAAGCATTGCCAATCTGGATTTATGGTGATGCAGCATTGTTTGCTCTTGAAGTTGAGCATTTAATTAAACCAACTTGGCAATTTGTTTGCCATATCAACGAAGTTCCACAACCGGGTAACTTCACTTGGCTAGATATTATCGGTGAAAGAGCTTATGTCATCCGCACTGCAAGCGGTGAATTATTCGCCGGTAAACTTCAGGATGTCACACAACGGGCGAGCTATCCAAAATTTGGTTTACCTAATTACGGTTTAGAACCCATCGATATTGACATTTTTTATGGATTTATTTTCATTCGCTTTAGTTGGGAAGGCTCAAGATTAGCCGATAGTTGGTATTCACCTGGGTTATTAGAACCATATCAACTTGAAGATATGCAGCCGATTGGTGGAGTTGGTCGCTATGACATTAATGTAGAGGTGGATTACAAACTTTTGTGGGAAAACTTTTTAGAAGATTATCACTTTCCCATGATGCACAAAGGTTTAACTCGTCGGTTTGGAGTGTCGAGTGATTGTGAAGGCATCAACGGCATGATTATTCCCATGCGCGATCCGGCTTCACCCAGCTTAACCCCAATAGAGCGACAATATTATGATTGTGCCAAAGCGATCGCTCGACATTCTTGGGAACGCGAACAGGAATTACAAGATTTCGCTGCTGAAAACGATTCTCTGCCCGAAACGCTGTGTTACTCAGCCTTCTGCTCAATGTCAGCGCAAGAAGAAATCCCGATGCCTTTTTCTTTGAGCGTATTTCCCGAACACGTCCAAACTTTTTCCTTAGTTCCCGCCGGGCCAAGAGAGTGCCGTTTTCATGTTCGCAGTTATGGTCATGTTCTTGATCCAAACGATCCTCACAGTAAAGCCATTGAAGAGGCGCGGCTAGCAAACATTCAACTGCTTCTGGAATCGTTACATGAGGACATTCGCGTTAACTACATCTGTCAAGACAGCGTTTCCTCGCGGCTGTTTGATAAAACAGGAGTATTTAGTATTGCCGAATTTGATGTTGCTAAGTTTCAGGAGGCTATTTACACCAAACTACCAATAACCCGCCGTCAACGGAAACCATTATGACTACCACTGTGCCATCAGTCAATGCTGTAACTGAAATTGAGACTCGCAAAGCTGACCATTTACGTGTCTGTTTAGAAGAAGATGTCCAATTTCAGCACGTAACTAGTGGATTTGAGTGCTATCGGTTTATTCATGATTGTCTGCCGGAAATTAACCGCAGCGACATCAATCTGCAAACTACCTTCCTGGGTAAAAATCTCGGCGCTCCCCTGCTGATTTCTTCCATGACAGGAGGAACTGAATTAGCGCAGCTAGTTAATACACGTTTAGCAACTGTTGCTCAACGCTACCAATTAGCAATGGGAGTTGGTTCTCAACGAATTGTGATTGAACAACCTCATTTAGCTCCTACCTTTGCCGTGCGCTCCTTTGCTCCTGACATTCTGTTGTTAGCGAACTTGGGGGCTGTACAACTAAACTATGGATGTGGACTTGATGATTGCTTGCGCCTTGTAGATTCTCTGGAAGCGGATGCACTAATTTTGCATCTTAACCCCCTGCAAGAATGTGTGCAATCACGGGGAGATACAAATTTCCGGGGGCTGTTGGGTAAAATTGCCCAACTTTGTCAGCAACTACCTGTTCCAGTTGTTGTCAAAGAAGTGGGAAATGGAATTTCTGCGGCGATGGCACAAAAGTTAATTGATGCAGGAGTTTCAGCCATTGATGTCGCTGGCGCAGGTGGAACTTCCTGGTCAAAAGTAGAAAGCCAACGCGCCAAAGACAACAAGCAGCGCCGTTTGGGACAAACTTTTGCTGATTGGGGTTTACCAACCGCCGAGTGCATCAATTCCATCCGGGGGAACGCGCCGACAATTCCCTTAATTGCTTCCGGCGGGTTACTTAACGGATTGGATGTAGCAAAGGCGATCGCTTTAGGAGCCGATTTAGCAGGTTTAGCCCGACCTTTTTTAGAAGCAGCCGTCAAATCGGAAGCCGCCGTTGATGAGTTGGTCGAAGTTCTGATTGCTGAACTCGAAACAGCTTTATTTTGTACTGGCAATGCCACCTTAGCAGAACTAAGAAGTTCTGGGGCATTGCAACGTGTCTAAATGAATAGTAAACATAACATGAAACTAGATGACTGCACTCAACCCACGCAAAACGCCCTCCACATTCGGGGCATGATTGCGATCGTGATCGTCAGTCTAATATGGGCGACAACCTTCCCACTGACCAAAGATGCAGTCACTAGCTTTTCACCAGCTGTACTCACCGCCAGCCGTTTTACTGTTGCAGCAGCAATATTTACCCCATACTTACGCTCTTTAAACGTTCAAATATTACGTGATGGGATAATTTTAGGACTTCTACTTTTCGCCTGCTTCGCCTTCCAAGCGATCGGGCTGGAAACTGCCAATGCCAACCGGGGAGGATTCATTTTCAGCCTAAATGTGATCATCGTACCCCTGCTGGGGGCGTTATTCGGTCAGCCCTTGCTGCTGAAAACTGTACTCGCTGCCGGAGTTGCCCTCACAGGCATCGGCATTATGTGCTGGGAAAATGGCTCTCTAGGCATGGGTGACTTGTTGTTGTTTGGCGACACCTTCATTTACGGGGTTTATATGCTGGTACTTCAGCAAACGGCACAACGCCACTCAACCCTATCCTTGACTGCCATCCAACTGTGGATTGTAGCAGTGTTAAGTACCATCTGGGCAGTGCCGGATTTGAGCGTCAGGCAATTTGAGACTCTGAGCAATAACTATGGCATTGTCCTCTATTTCAGTCTGGTAGGGACTGCTGGTACTACCTGGTTAGAAACAATAGGTCAGCAATGGATTTCAGCTTCAGAGGCAGCGCTATTGTGTACCCTCGATCCGGTACTCACGTCCGTTTTTTCCTTTTGGCTACTCGGTGAGAAGTTTGGAGTACGCGGTTTGATTGGTACGGCTTTGGTACTAACTGCATTGATTTTGAGTCAGAGTAAGTCTCAATATATAGATCGAAAATTAATATTTGGCGGAGAACATGTTTAAAAATTAGTAATTTTAACTTGATTTTTTCTACTATACGACCTTGATTAAAACGATGCTAAAGTTTTCGATTGAATTTCGACCTCCTATTCCTCATACAAAAAGTTTGATTCTCGGTACATTGGGGCCTAGTGGTACTAGTAGTGACTATGCTTCTAGCTATATAATTAAACAATTAGAGTCAGAAGAATTAACTGGAGAAATTCAGTTATTTGATGGTTTTCCAGATGTCAAAGAAGCTTTGCTACAAGACAAGATTGATTTAGCTCTGGTTCCTCATGCTTACCAAATGATTAATGAATTTTATATGGAGCCAAGTTTTGATCTAGGCTTCATTTTTATCTATCCTACTCCAGTTTATGGATTAGCTAAGAAGAAAAATACAGAGGTAGTTTTTAAAGGAGCTAGACTTGTTACTCATCCTGCACCTTTACCTTTGTTGTCAAGACTTTTACCAGACTCCCAAGACCAATCAGAAATTCAGGTTGATTTGTCTCCTTCTACTAGCGATGCGGCAATTCAAGTACAACAGGGTTTAGCTACTCTAGCTATTACTAATAAAAATGCTGTTGACGCTTATGATTTGGAGTTTATTTCCACTTATGGAAAAATCCCTATGAGTTGGTCAATTTTTTATAAAAAATTAGCAGAAAGTCATGTCTAAATTTTTCCCAACTCCCAAGATTACAAAACTTGCTTCAGATGTAGAATTAATAGCTTATGAATGTCAAGACACACTTGTTCAACTAGTGTATCTTCCTCCCGGAGCTAATTTTGCCCTACACAAACATCTAGAAAGTCAGATGGGGATGATAATTTCTGGCCGTTTAGAAATGAACGTCAACGGAACCAAAAAAATTATTGAACCGCTACAACAAGCTTATATTGCCAATGCTTATGTTCCTCACGGTTCTGTAAATATTTTTCCAGAAACAGCAATAGTATTCGATGTAAAACGGAGCGTAACTTCTTTACCATCAGAAAAAACTGACGAAGTGTTTCTCAAGGTATCGCCTAAAAAAGATGAAATTACTGGTTTACCATGTAAATCTATTGTTGCATCTTGGTTTGAGATTGTGATTACCGAAATTCCGCCAGGAGGAGTTATCCCAATGCAACAATCTACTAGCGAACAAATGGGAATAATTCTGAATGGACAGTTGATGATGTCTATGGAAGACGAACAGCAACGACTAGAATATGGTAGTATTTATTATGCTCCGGTTAATGTATTTTGTGGAGGATATAATTCCTCTGATGAAGCAGTATCTTTGATTAAAATTTTGATTCAACCTAGTTCTCATTTATCTGAAAAAGAAGTTTCTTTAAGTGAAATAACTGCGCGATCGCTAACTGCAACCTAAAGGAATATTCATCATGGATTTAGGATTAACACAGAAAATAGCTTTAGTGACAGGAGCAAGTGCTGGTATTGGTTATAGCGTTGCCCAAAAGCTGGCAGCAGAAGGTTGTCAGTTAATAATTTGTGGAAGAAATTCTGAGCGGTTAGAACAAGCTTATCAAGGTTTAGTTAGTTCTCAAGCAAAAGTTATCCCTATTCTTGCTGATGTTCAAAATGCAAGTGATTCTCAAAAATTAGTACAAGAAGCTCTCACCCAATTTGGCAAAATTGATATCTTGGTCAATAATTCTCAGGGAGCTACATTTTCTAATGAAGCAGTAGAAAATCTCTCTGACGAAGATTGGTCAACTGTTTTTGAAGGCAAGTTAATGGGCTATATTCGCATGACGAATCTGGTGCTACCAACGATGAAAAATCAGCAATGGGGGCGCATTATCAATATTGTTGGCACATCAGGAAAAGAACCTTCTAGTCGTCTTGTTAAATCGGGAGTGTGCAATGCTGCATTAATCAACTTTACTAAAACTGTTGCCACAGAAGTTGCTAAGTGGAATGTTTTAGTTACCTGTGTCAATCCTGGTCTGATTGATACTCCAAGGCATAGAGAATATTTAGAAGTATTCGCCCAAAAGGAAGACCGAAATATTGAGGCAATTATACAAGGGATAGATAATACCATTCCTATAGGTCGTCGTGGTCTTTCTAGTGAAGTTGCTAATTTAGTGGCTTTTTTAAGTTCAGAATGCGCTAGTTATATAACAGGTGTAACTATTGCAGTAGATGGCGGGTTATCTACAGGAGCTTTTTAATAAAACGAACCGCAAAGGACGCATAGACACGAAGTGGCTTCCCGAAGGGTAGGACACAAAGTTAAGAAAAGGTTCAAATATTTTTTGCATAATTCATATACATTTTTATAGGTTTGCATTTTTGTGGTTAGTTCAAAAAAATAATTAATATATAAAATAAAGCAATGGTAGCTATACAAAATCAAAATAAAACAAAAGATATCGAAGCCATCTATCCCCTTTCGCCAATGCAGCAGGGGATGCTATTTCATACACTCTATCAACCAGAATCAAGAATATACTTTGAGCAGTTTCGCTTCACTATTCACGGCAATTTAAACAAGAGTGCGTTTGAACAAGCTTGGCAACAAGTAGTACAGAGACACGCAGCTTTACGAACTCTTTTTGTTTGGAAGAACCGCAAACAGCCAGTCCAAGTAGTACGTAAACAAGTTAAGTTACCTTGGCATAACAAAGACTTGCGTTTACTATCATCTGAGGAACAGCAAACACAAATTAACTCTTTCTTAAATATAGATAAAGAGCAAAGTTTTGAACTTGACAAAGCTCCCTTGATGCGGTTTGTTTTATTTCGGTTAGCAGACGAGACTTATCATTTTGTCTGGAGCTTTCATCATATATTGCTCGATGGTTGGAGTTGGCCGATTCTCTTCAAAGAAATCTTTGCTTTTTACAAGTCCATTACCAATAATCAACCATTATATTTAGCTCCAACTCGTTCTTACCGAGATTACATTAATTGGTTACAGCAGCAAGACTTATCTAGTGCAGAGGAATTTTGGCGGCGAACTCTTGAGGGTGTTACTACTCCTACCCCTTTGGTTGTGGAACAAGCTGTAGGGCAGATTGCTCACCAGCAAACCAGTTATATTCGATACCAACATTTATCAACCGAGGCAACTGCTACTTTAAAATCTTTTGCCCAACAACATCATCTCACCCTTTCTACCTTGATACAGGCAGCTTGGGCATTGTTACTTAGTCGCTACAGTGGTGAGTCTGACGTAGTATTTGGGGCTACAGTGTCGGGTCGTCCTCATAATTTATCTGGTGTAGAGTCGATGGTGGGGTTATTTATTAACACCCTACCTGTACGGGTAAAAATCCCTGAAACAGGTGATTTATTGCCTTGGTTAGTGCAATTGCAACAAGAACATATAGAACGGGAGCAGTATTCTTACACTTCACTAGTAGATATTCAAGGCGTGAGTGAGATTCCGAGGAATCAACCTTTGTTTGAAAGCATTGTTGTGTTTGAGAACTATCCTGTCAACTTAACCTTGCAAGCACTTCCAGGGAATTTAAAAATAGCCGATCGCCAAGCCCTCGGAGAAACGAATTATCCCTTAACGGTGGTGGCAATTCCTAGTGATGAACTGGTAATCAAAATCAACTACGATCGCGATCGCTTTAACGCAGATACCATTGATCGGATGATCGGTCATTTACTCACCCTATTACAGGGCATTGTTGAATTACCTCATCGCAGTGCAGGCGAATTACCACTACTCACACCAGCAGAGCAAAATTTACTTTTAGTCGAATGGAACGCTACTCAAGCTGCCAATCCCATCCATGATTGCATCCATCAATTATTTGAGCAGCACGTTGAAAAAACACCCGAATCTGTGGCGGTGGTGTATGAAAATCAACAATTGACCTACCGACAGTTAAACCAACGCGCCAATCAACTAGCACATCATCTACAACGTTTAGGTGTCAAGCCAGATGTACCTGTGGGGATTTGTTTAGAACGTTCTTTAGAAGCAGCAGTTGCCATATTAGCAACCCTGAAAGCTGGCGGTGCTTGCGTTCCCCTTGACCCCACCTATCCTCCAGAACGGTTAGCATTTATGCTAGCGGATACTAGTGCAAACGTTGTTTTAACTCAAGCTAGTTTAAAGCCATTGCTTGAGCGAGATTTCCACCATCATTTAATTTTGGTAGATGAAGGATGGAATGCGATCGCCAAAGAATCTGATATCAATCTTCAGACAGATACAGAAGCGCATAATTTAGCTTACATAATTTATACTTCTGGGTCTACAGGAACTCCTAAAGGTACTCTTGTCCCCCATCGATCGCTAACCAATTTAATAGAACACCATCAAGCGAAGATGACAACAGGTGTGGGTGTTCTTCAGTTTGCCTCCCTAAGTTTTGATGTCAGCTATCACGAAATGTTTGCGGCATGGGGTTTAGGTGGCACACTATTTATGATTGGCGAAAGCGATCGCAAGGATTTAGATAAATTAATTCAGTTACTTGCATTTGAACCAATCGCCAAGGTATTCCTTCCCGTCACCTTATGGCAACAATTAGCAGAAATATACGGAGAGGAAGAACATTTATTTAAGAATATTAGAGAAGCGATCGCCTGTGGCGAACAACTCCAGATTACTCAACCAATGATTAAGCTGTTTAAGCGTCTGGAGAATTGTAGACTCTACAATTTATACGGCCCCACAGAAGCAGATTTAGTTACAGCTTATACCTTTAGCCAAGAGCCAGATAAATGGCCAATTTATCCACCAATTGGTAAGCCTGCGGTTAACGTGCAAGTTTATCTATTAGACCGCAATCTCCAACCCGTGCCAATTGGCGTTCCTGGGGAACTCTACGTTAGCGGTGATGGTTTGGCTCGTGGCTACCTCAACCGCCCAGATTTGACAGAACAAAAATTTGTTCCAAATCCGTTTGAGAAGGCAGGAGGCAGGAGGCTATACAAAACTGGGGACTTAGCTAAATATTTACCAGATGGCAACATTGAATTTTTGGGACGCATAGACGATTTAGTAAAAGTTCGGGGTTTTCGGGTTGAACTTGGCGAAGTTGAAGCGGTTTTGAGCAAACATCCCCAAATCAACCAAGCAGTGGCTAAGGTGTTTGGGCAAAGTGCTAGGGAAAAATATTTAGTCGCTTACTTCGTACCAATTCAAGGACAGACTCTCACCATCGAAGAGTTGCGTAATTTTATTCAAGACCAATTGCCAGAATATATGATTCCATCAGCTTTTGTGCAGATGGAGTCCTTTCCCTTGACCCCCAATGGTAAAGTTAACCGTCGCGCTTTGAGCGAACCGACGACCAGCAGACCAGAATTAGCTCAAACTTTTGTTGCACCCCGGACTCCCACCGAAGAAATTTTGGCAGGTATTTGGAGGGATGTTTTGGGGTTAGAACAAGTTGGAATTTACGACAATTTCTTTAATTTAGGAGGACATTCATTACTTGCCACTCAAGTTATTTCTCTGACACGCAAAGCATTTAAGGTAGAATTATCTCTGCGAAGTTTATTTGAATTTCCAGCGATCGCAACTTTAGCTAGAACAGTCGAAGCAGCTAATCAGCAAGAGATTACACCATTAGAAGCCAGGCGATCGCCAAATGCAACACAGCCAATCTCCTTAACTCAGCTAGAGTTTTGGTTTTTCGAGCAATTCTATCCTGGTAATCCTGTTTACAATCTGCCGCTAGTCTATCGCGTTACAGGTTCGCTGGATGTGAAAGCGTTAGAGGAGAGTTTAAGAGAAATTGTCCGCCGACACGAAACCTTGCGAACCACCTTTAAAGTTGAAAACGGACAAGTAGTGTATGCAATTTCTGCCGAACCTGTATTTGATTTTGTTGTCATAGACGTACAAAACATATCGGAAGCGAAACGACAAGCTGAGAAAGAGATTAAGCAGCCTTTCGATTTGGCGCAGGGGCCGTTATTGCGGAGTAAGCTTTGGCGTTTGAGTGAAACCGAGCATTTACTTGTTGTCACTACACACCATATTGTTGCTGATGGTTGGTCTTTTAGCGTGTTAACCCAAGAAATGGCAACCCTTTACGAAGCTTTTTCTCAAGGTAAACCCTCCCCAC
This sequence comes from Nostoc sp. DedVER02, assembly GCF_034530675.2. Taxonomy (NCBI): domain Bacteria; kingdom Bacillati; phylum Cyanobacteriota; class Cyanophyceae; order Nostocales; family Nostocaceae; genus Nostoc; species Nostoc sp. DedVER02. The sequence continues at coordinate 26,290 of NZ_JAVRCP020000047.1, read as the reverse complement.
TAACCAAGTTACCCATTCAATATGCAGACTTTGCACATTGGCAAAGACAATTATTACAGGGACAAAGCTTAGAATCACAAATGCAATTCTGGAAACAACATTTAGGTGTTCATCCTCCAGTCTTAAAACTACCAACCGATTATCCACGCCCAGCCCTGCGAACTTTCACAGGTGCGCGTCAACCTTTGGTGATTTCTTCAGACTTAACCAAAGCACTCAAAATCTTGAGTCAGCAGGAAGGCGTAACTTTATTTATGACCTTGTTAGCAGCACTCAAAACATTACTTTTCTGCTACACAGGACAACCAGACATCATTGTGAGTACAACAGTTGCCAATCGTACCCGTCCCGAAACAGAAGGACTGATTGGTTTCTTTGTCCATTTACTGCCATTCTGCACCAACTTAGAAGGCAATCCCAGCTTCCGCGAACTATTGCGGCGAGTGCGGGAAGTGTCTTTAGGAGTGTATGCACATCAAGAAATGCCCTTCATCAAACTAGTAGAACAAGTGCAACCGATGAGAGACTCTAGTTACACACTGCTAGCTCAAGTGATGTTTGTTTTCCAAAATACTCCAGAAGATGATTTAAAACTGGCAAATTTGACTTTAAAGGAGGAATTTATTGCCACAGATACCAAAGATACAGCCGAGTTTGATTTAAATCTCACACTCCAAGAAACAACAGAGGGAATTGAAGGTGCTTTAGTCTACAGAACGGATTTGTTTACACCTGCTACTATCGCCAGAATGGTAACAGTATTTCAAAACTTACTTGAATACATAGTTACTAATCCTGACCAACGCCTTAGAGAACTTCCCTTTTTAAATGAAGGTGAAAATTTACCAATTCAAAATAATAAATTACCAATAGTTAACCACAATTCTGCAAATGAATTTACTGAACCCAGTAACTCTATTGAAGAAACCATATTAGCTATTTGGAAAGAAGTTTTAGGTTTAGAACATATCAGTATACAAGATAACTTCTTTGACCTTGGAGGACATTCTTCACTAGTTCTACAACTTACATACAAATTACAGAAAGCTTGGCAAATAGAGCTACCCTTAGTTTCCCTATTTGAAAAATCTACCATTGTCCAGCAGGCAGAAACTATCCAAAATTTAATAAAACGAACCGCAGAGACACAGAGAACGCAGAGAAAATGAGTAACTACATAACCCAACAGAATATCGATAATTAATCCTCTCTCAATCTCTTCCCTCTGCGCCCTCTGCGCCTCTGTGGTTCGTATCCATTTTAAAATACCACTCCCACAAAAAACCGTGAAACCTTCCCTTTTTGACCTAACAGGAAAAGTCGCCATTATCACCGGATCTGCAAGAGGTATCGGCAAATCCATAGCTCAAGGATTAGCAGCTGTAGGTACAAAGATTGTAGTTGCTGATATTAAAGCAACCGAAGCAGAAAAAACCGCACAAATAATTCAAGCGGCTGGAGGCGAAGCGATCGCAATTCCTACCGATGTCAGAAATCGCCAAGACTGTTCGCGCCTAATTGAACAAACCGTAAACTATTACCACAAACTCGACATTATGGTGTGTAATGCCGGCATTGACATCATCAAACCGGCGGCTGACTTAGAGGAGTTGGAGTGGGATAACATCATCAACGTCAATTTGAAAGGATATTTCAACTGCGCTCAACTTGCAGCTAAACAAATGATCGAACAAGGGACAGGCGGCTCAATTATCATGAACTCTTCTATTGGTGGTGTAGTGGGAATCAGTGGTTCGGCGGCTTATACAGCATCGAAAGGAGGGGTAAATTTACTAGTGCGATCGCTAGCACTGGAATGGGCAAATCACCAGATTCGAGTTAATGCTTTTGCTCCTGGCTATATCGACAACATTATGGAAGGTACTGAAACATTTAGGCGATCGCCACAAGATGATCAGCAACATTTAAGTGCTGTGATTCCCATGAAACGACGCGGAAAACCAGAGGAACTCATTGGGCCAGTGATATTTCTCGCGTCTGAAGCAGCTTCTTATGTGACGGGGGAAATTTTGATGGTGGATGGGGGATACAGCGCCATGTAGGGTAGGTAAAAGAAGTTTCCGAGAGTACAGCTATGCGAAGATTGATCACACTTACTGCTATGCGCCGTCGGCAATCGCCAGTTCTACTAGGATTTATCCTGGCGTTTGTCCTAGTTAGTTGCGTCCAAACTAGCTTGATCAACAAAGCAATAGCTGGATCTCAAATCATTCTTAGTAGTTCTGCCGAACCCAACACCTTTAACCCTCAGTTGATGGAGCAGGGAGTAGGAATTTTGACTTTCCTCTATGAAGGGCTGATTCGTGAAAATGGTCGAGGAGAAATTAAACCAGCATTAGCGCGATCGTGGGAAACTTCTGAAGACCAAAAGCGCATTATTTTTACACTGAGAAAAGGACTGAAATGGTCAGATGGTAAACCGCTAACTGCTGATGATGTGGTGTTTACTTACAAAGATATTTACACGAATCCTGCTATTCCTTCTTATGCCAAAGATTTTTTGCAAATAGGCAAAACTCGCAGTTTTCCTACAGTGAAGAAATTAAATGATTGGCGCGTTGAATTTACCCTTCCAGAACCTTTTGCTCCCTTTCTTCGCACAACAAAACTAGAAATTTTACCTGCTCACATTCTGCGCTCCAGCATCACCACAAAAGATTCCGCAGGTAGACCGCTATTTCTCTCTACTTGGGGAACAGATACTCCACCCAATCAAATTGTTAGTAACGGTGCTTATAAATTAGAATCATACATTTCAGGTGAGCGAATAACTTTTCGCAAAAATCCCTATTACTGGCGTAAAGATTCTCAAAATCATACTCAACCCTATATCGATCGCATTGTTCTAAATACAGTTAGTAATAACGATACAGCATTAATTCAATTTCGTTCTGGAGGACTTGATTTTATTGACGTAAATCCTAACTATTTTTCATTATTGAAACGAGAAGAAAAAAGGGGAGAATTTACAATTTATAACGGTGGTTCTCAAACAGGAACCACAGCGATGATGTTTAATTTAAATACAGGGCTTAGAAATGGTCAGCCTTTAGTTAATCCGATTAAATCTCACTGGTTCAACACAGTAGCATTCCGCCAAGCCGTTGCTTATAGCATCAATCGTCCGCGTATGGTTAACAACCTATTTGCAGGCGTAGGAGCGCTACAAAATTCACCTATTGCAGTGCAAAGTCCTTACTATCTTTCTCAGCAAGCAGGTTTACCAGTCTACAACTATAACCAAGAGAAGGCAAAAGCATTACTTCTCAAAGCAGGTTTTCGATACAACAATCAAGGTGAGTTATTCGATAGCAATGGGAATCGAGTCAGGTTTACGCTCACTGCTAATGTTGGTAATAAGGTGTTGCAAAACATGGCTCCTTTAATTCAAGACGATTTGAGCCAGATAGGAATTCAGGTAGATTTGAATTTGATTGGAGTGGGATTAGTTGTAGACAAATTAGCAAATCGTCTGGATTGGGATTGTCAAATTATTGATGGTTTCCCAATGACGGTAGAACCCAACGAAGCAATAAATATTTGGTCTACTAAAGGAAATTGGCATTTTTTTAACCGCCAACCCCAAGCCGGACAAATACCGATTACTAAACAGCAGGTAGCAGATTGGGAACAAAAGATTGATGATCTCTACATTCAAGGTGCAGCTGCAAATGAAGCACAACGAAAACAAATTTATGCAGAAACTCAAAGGTTGAGCCAGGAATATTTACCGTTTATTTATCTAGTGAATTCTTTATCAATGGTGTCTATACGAAATCGGATTCAGGGAGTAAAACACTCTGCTTTACAAGGAACCTTTTGGAATATTTATGAACTGAAAAGTAATCCTATCAATAATTAACAAATTTGGAGCAAATTCTTCAAACCTCTGTGCTACTTTGCGACCCTCTGCGTTTCAAAACATTACGATTTTACGCAAAGCCGTACTTAGAAAAGCAAATTAAATCTAACTTTCAAAATTACGAATTACAAAGAGGAATTTTTAACCGATGAACCCAATCAAAGAACGTGAACCCGAATTAATTGTTTCTACGACGATTCCTGTAATTGATTTCCATCCATTTATGGTTGGTGATATTGCGGCTAAAGAAACAGTTGCCAATCAAATCTCGTGTGCTATTCAAGAAATTGGATGTTTTTACCTCGAAAATTGTGTACCTCAGACCTTAGTTGATCAAGTTTTTGCTCAAGCGCAAAGTTTTTTCGCCTTACCACAAGAACAAAAAAATCAAGTCAAACTTGCTCCAGGAACTAGTCGCGGCTATGTTGTTCGTGGTAAAGAGAGGGTATTGCTGGAAGCATTCAATTTTGGTTTAGACGTTGCGCCAGCAGAAGCAGGTGTAACTCCCCAGCAGTTTGGTGAACCGAATCAATGGCCTGAAGACCAAATAGAGTTTCGTCAACTGCTATTAGAATTTTTTACAACTTGTCGTGATGCGTCTTTTAGTATTTTACAAGCGTTGGCGATCGCCTTAAAACTACCAGAGTCCTACTTTACCGATTTCCATCTAGAACGCAACTTCAACACCTCCATAAATCACTATCCATCTTTACAGCAACCCCCCTCCCCCGGCGAGACGCGGTTTGCTGAACATACAGATTACGGCAGTATCACCTTAATATTTCAAGATGAGACGGCTGGGCTAGAGGTTTGCAACGATGCTGGAGAATGGATTGCAGCCCCCTTCGTCCCTGGAAAAGTGCTAGTTATCCTTGCAGATTTAATGCAGCGCTGGACAAACGATAAGTTTCCCGCCACCAAACATCGAGTTCCTCTACCTTCCAAATTTCCTAGTAATCCCAGGTACTCGATTATCTATTTTGAGTCTCCCGATTACGATGCCGAAATTACTTGCTTAGAAAATTGCGTCAAGGCAAACGCAACTCCCAATTATCCACCAATTCGTACCCATGAATATATCAATCAAGTCGCTACAGGAAGCTATACATCGGAAAAAAAATAGACCTTTTTGTTTGTAGTATGCGCTTTAGCGCTAAAGCGCATACTACAAACTTGAATTAACTTCACTGATTTTTAACGATGCTATCAATTAACGAACTTTCAAAAGAGCCTATTATTTCAACAAATATTCCTGTTATTGACTTACATCTATTTTTAGTTGGTGACAGAGTTGCTAAAGAATTAATTGCCAATCAAATCGCCAGTGCTTTACAGGAAATGGGATGTTTCTACCTGAAAAATCACGATATTTCCACGACTTTGATTGCTCAAGCATTTGCTCAAGCCAAGCGTTTTTTTGCACTGCCGTTAGAAGAGAAGAAACAGATAGCTTTAACAGAAAACTGTCACCGAGGATATATCCCTGTGGGGAAGTCAAGCATACTCAGCGAACAATTTTACTTTGGTAGAGAAATGAATCCAGAGGAATTAGATCAGCTAGATCATCCTTTTCACCAACCGAACCAATGGATACAAAGTCAAACAGAGTTTCAAGAAGCGATGTTGCAATTCTTCGCAGCTTGTCACGCAAGTACGCTGAAAGTTCTTGAAGCCTTAGCTATTGCTTTGAAACTGCCAGAGTCCTATTTTGTCGAGTTACATTCTGAGCAAAATCATGCTATGGGACTGCATCACTATCCTAGTGCATCTGAACTTCCAAAAGCCCAAAATATTCGCCTGGGAGAACATACAGATGGAAATACTATTACTTATGTGTTTCAGCATGAAGTAGAAGGTTTAGAAATTTGCACAAAAACTGGAGAGCGAGTTCCAGTTCCTTTGATTCCTGTTACGGTTGTGGTCATGGCAGGAGAAATTTTGCAACGATGGACGAACGATAAAGTTTATGCCACAAAACACCAAGTTGCAATACCATTTGCATCCCAATCTATTCAACCAAGATACTCATTTGCATTTTTTGCGTCTCCTAATAACGATGCCGAAATCGCCTGTCCTGAAAGTTGTTTAGGTGCAAATGAAACTGCAAAATATCCACCCATTCTCACAAGCGAATTTTACATCCAAAGAAATAATAATAATACATCAATTTTAACTTCTTCTAAAAAGTAAACTTCCTTCTCTCTCCGCCTTACGTGAATTAAAATAATTTATTCTTCAAAAACTGACAATGAATATAGATATTCTGAAAAAAGTAGTACCAAAACCAGTAATTATGTTTTTTTATAGCATAATTTTTCTGCTTGGTTTGATTTCGACCTCTGGATTAATTAATACCGTTTTACCCTCTTCTGTTACTCCTCAAAATCTTGGTGACATCAGTACTAAGTTCCAATATTTTGCTGAACACAAAAATGATTATGATGTGATTTTTTTAGGGCCTAGTACTACATATCAAGGAGTTATCCCCAAAGTCTTTGATGAAACAATGACATCTAATGGTAAGAGTATTAAGTCTTTCAACTTTGGAATCATGGCAGCCAATGCAGTTGAGATGGATTTTTATTTGCAAAAGATTTTAGCTTTAAAGCCAGCAAATTTAAAATGGATATTTTTAGACTGTTTAGTTGACTTTTTTATGGAGGAAGCACCGACTGCGGCTAAAAATGTTTACTGGCATACTCCTGTTAAAACGATAGAAAATTTTCAACTAATTTCTGAATCAACGTCTACTTTAAAAGAGAAGATTAGCGGTTTTTACGCAAATTCAGTAAGCTTTCTATATCGATGGCTAGGTATTGGTTATTTTTCTACTCTTTGGCAGCAACAATCTGAAGTATTACCAAAAGGAATATCTGCTGAAAAATTAATACAAGAAGCTGGATATTATGCAATGGACTGGTTGGAAAATAGTGAGAAACGGAGAGAAATTTTTATATCAAATTACTTGGAAAGTTATGAACAACAATTAAAGCAATCAAAATCAGGAGTTTTTGTTAGAGGAAATATATCTACATATCCACTTAATTCCTATATAATTAAAATCATTCAAAATATAGCTTCTAGAGTTGAAAGCCAAGAGAAAACTGGTCAAATTAAAGTTAAACCCATTTTCTTTATTCCTCCAGTTCTCAATACTGATTTTAACAATTCTGCTATTACAACAGCTTACAATGTAGGATATATCCCAACTTTATTTGCTTTTAATAAGCCTAATACTTTCACCACGTTATATGAAGTCGATCGCCGGGCTGATGCGAGGCATTTAAATCAAGAAGGCGCTCAAGAATTCACCCGCGTTTTGGCAGCAGAGTTTTCTAAATATCTGAATTCATCTCCAAACGATCCATATAATCAATCCCTTCTATCTAGAAGTCAGCTAACCACAGGAAAATACCACAACCAAACGTGAAAATAGAATATTTTTTAATCTTTAGCCTCTGTTTTAGTTAATTCACACCTGAGAATAAACATGGTTTTTACAGAATTTCGTTTTCTATTTTTCTTTATTATTATTTTCTGTGTCTACTGGACTTTACAGAAACACAATCATCGTAAATCATGGTTGCTAGTCTGTAGTTATATTTTTTATGGTGCTTGGGATTGGCGCTTTCTTTCTTTGCTTTTACTTTCGACAGTTGTTGATTACTTTGTCGGTTTGATGCTGTCTAGACCACAGTCTGATAGTTCAATAGTAGGGCAAGAAATTCAAACAAGCGAGGCAGTACCACACAGATTTTCTTGGGATGCAGTGCTGAATAAACCAATAAATCAGCAGCAGCGCCAAGGATGGTTGGCACTCAGTTTAGTTGTAAATTTAGGTTTATTAGGATTTTTTAAGTACTATAACTTCTTTGCTGACTCTGCCTCAAACTTATTAAATTTTTTGGGGTTGCCTGTTAGTATTAACACCCTTAAAATTATTCTGCCAGCAGGAATTAGTTTTTACACATTTCAAACTCTGAGCTATTCAATTGATGCGTATCTAGGTAAAGTCAAACCTATTAGAAGTTTTTGGGATTTTTCTCTATTTGTATCTTTTTTCCCTCAATTAGTTGCAGGCCCCATTGTCCGCGCATCTACTTTTTTGCCTCAACTACTAACTCCAAAAACTTTAAACAAGGTTGATTTTCAGGGATGCTTAACGCTTTTTCTGGTGGGATATTTCAAGAAAGCTTGCATTTCGGATAATCTTTCTCCCTTAGTAGACCAGTATTTCACGAATCCAGAAGTGTATACCGCCTTGAGTTGCTGGATTGCTGTGATTTCTTTCGCTATACAAATATACTGCGACTTTTCTGGCTATTCTGATATGGCGATCGCCTGTGCAGGTTTACTTGGCTATAAGCTACCCCTAAACTTTAATTTTCCTTACTTTTCTACCAATATCACTCAGTTGTGGCAACGTTGGCACATTACGCTTTTCACCTGGCTGCGAGACTATATTTATAGCCCTTTGATGAAAATGCGGCCAAAAGAAGAACGCACAAAAATCTTTAGTTCTAGAAATCTTCTGATTTTGATGCTTACCTCTGGATTCTGGCATGGTGCAGCTTGGCATTTTGTCGTTTGGGGGGGATTAAATGGCATTGCTTTAATTGTTCACAAAGAATGGTCATCCTGGATTGCTCCTTATAAGCGATTCCAGACACTTAGAAATATCTTAGGTATCCCCCTCACGTTTTACTGGTTTTGTGCGTCTGCAATCTTCTTTCGGAGTAACAATATTATCAGTGCTGTGCAAGTTGAAAAAAGCTTTTTATTCTTTAATTCTCCTGGTTCAGAAAACCTAAATATTCAAGTTGCATGGGTTTTTATTCCTTTAGTTATTATGCACTGGGCAGCTTATAAAGATTGGTTCGCGGACTGGTGGCAGAAAATTCCTAAATGGAGTTTTGCAGTTTTTTATGGAATGTTAGTTTCAATAATACTTCGGTTTGCAGCAATCAATCCTCAACCCTTTGTCTACTTTCAGTTTTAGTTAACTTTAGCAGTTTTCTTCTTAAAAATATGAGTAAGAATACCATTTTACATCCCATCAAATCTTTCTTCAAATATCTCTCGTTTAATCTCCAATATGAATTGATGCTTTTATCTTATAGAGGTAAAAGCAGAAAAGAAGTTTTTAGTGATATATATTTTCGTAATCGTTGGGATGGTCAGGAATCTATTTCTGGAAGAGGTTCTACTCTTCAACAAACATCGGTAATCATCAAAAAACTACCAATTTTTCTGGATAAGCTGAATATCAAAACAATGCTTGATGCGCCTTGTGGGGATTTTTATTGGCTAAAAGAAGCAAAACTTAATATACAAAAATACATTGGATGTGATATTGTTGCCGACTTAATTACTACAAATCAAGGTAGTTATGGTAACGAAGTCCGAGAATTTATTAATCTCGATTTAGCAACAGATCCACTGCCACAAGTCGATTTAATTTTCTGTAGAGATTGTCTAGTACATCTCTCATTTAAAGATGCGATCGCTGTAATTAAAAATTTCAAAAAAAGCAATTCTACATATCTTTTAACTACAATTTATCCGGGTATACCGGAAAATAAAGATATTGTGACGGGTGATTGGCGAGCAATCGATTTACAATTACCTCCTTACAATTTTCCCGATTTTCTGGAAATTATTGATGAAGAAACAACGGAAAGAAAAGACTATCCACAAAAGAGTTTGGGTCTATGGAAATTGAGTGATATAGAGTTAGGGAATAGGGAATAAATAAAAATAGGAGTTTTATATAAAAAAATGTATATTCTGGGAATTTCAGCTTATTATCACGATAGTGCCGCCGCCTTAGTTGTGGATGGTGATATTGTTGCCGCCGCACAAGAGGAGCGTTTTTCCCGCAAAAAACATGATGCGAGATTTCCCAAAGGTGCGATCGCCTATTGTCTTAAACAAGCAGGTATTAGACTATCAGAAGTAGACCAAATCGTTTTTTACGATAAGCCATTGGTCAAATTTGAGCGACTCTTAGAAACCTATCTCGCCTACGCGCCCAAGGGATTAGGTTCCTTTATTGCAGCAATGCCTGTTTGGTTAAAGGAAAAGCTTTACCTCAAAACGCTGTTAAAAAAAGAACTGGCGACCCTCGGAAATTGCAAAAAAGCACAATTGCCCCAACTTTTATTTACTGAACATCACCAAGCACACGCCGCTTCTGCTTTTTTCCCCAGTCCTTTCGAGCGGGCGGCGGTGCTGTGCCTTGATGGAGTTGGAGAATGGGCAACTACCTCGGTTTGGTTAGGAGAAGATCATCAACTAACTCCCCAATGGGAAATTGATTTTCCCCACTCTTTGGGGTTGCTTTATTCTGCCTTCACCTATTACACGGGTTTTAAGGTCAACTCTGGGGAATACAAACTCATGGGTTTAGCGCCCTACGGTGAACCCAAATATGTAGACCATATCCTCAACCATCTTTTGGATCTTAAAGAAGATGGCACATTTCGGTTGAATATGGACTACTTCAACTACGCCACGGGGTTGACCATGACTACCCCGAAATTTCATGAATTGTTTGGTGGTTCGCCACGCCAAAGCGAGGGAAAACTCACCCAGCGAGAAATGGATATAGCTTGTTCTATCCAACACGTTACCGAGGAAGTCGTTTTGCGTTTGGCAAGAACGGTTAAGAAGGAACTGAACACAGACTATCTTTGTTTAGCCGGTGGAGTCGCCTTGAATTGCGTCGCCAATGGACGCATTTTGCGAGAAACAGATTTTCGAGATATTTGGATTCAACCAGCAGCCGGGGATGCAGGGGGAGCAGTTGGGGCAGCATTAGCTATTTGGCATCAGTATCATGAAAAGCCGCGCATTCCTCACGATGGGGATGCCATGCGGGGCGGCTATCTAGGCCCTTGCTTTGGGGAAACAGAGATTCGAGACTATCTCCAGTCTGTGAATGCACCTTACCAATACCTAGAAGATGACAAACTCATGCCTGAACTTGCCGAAATTTTAGAGCAAGGGAATGTTGTGGGTTGGTTCTCTGGCAGGATGGAGTTTGGGCCACGGGCGTTAGGTGGTCGTTCGATTATCGGCGATCCTCGCAGTTCTAAGATGCAATCGGTGATGAACCTGAAAATTAAATACCGTGAATCCTTCCGTCCCTTTGCTCCTTCTGTTTTAGCAGAACAGGTTTCTAACTACTTTGAGCTTGACCGTCCCAGCCCTTATATGCTTTTGGTTGCACCAATCAACAGCGAACTGCGGATTTCTATGACACCAGAACAGGAGGAGTTGTTTGGCATTGATAAGTTAAACGTGAAGCGATCGCAAATTCCCGCCATCACTCATGTAGATTACTCCGCGAGGATTCAAACGGTTCATCAACAAACCAATCCTCGATACTATGAACTGCTGCGACATTTTCAGGCAAAAACGGGCTGTGCAGTTTTGGTAAACACATCATTTAATGTCCGGGGTGAACCAATTGTGTGTACCCCAGAAGATGCCTATCGCTGTTTTATGAGAACCGAGATGGATTACTTGGTATTGGAGAACTTTCTCCTCACCAAATCGAACCAACCCCAGATACAAAAAGATGAGTCTTGGAAAACAGAATTTGAATTAGATTAACGCCGATGAACGAAATACAACAACTCGATCGCAAAGGACTACGAGATTTTGGACTGCTTGGCGGTGCGATCGCCGCAGGATTATTCGGTAGTGTGTTGCCCTTGATACACCATGAACCTTTACCTGTTTTACCTTGGGCGATCGCAGCCGTACTTTGGGTTTGGGCGCTGATTGCCCCCGCCACACTCAACGGTCTTTACCAAATTTGGATGAGAATTGGACTGGTTTTAGGTTGGATTAATACGCGGATAATTCTCAGTATTATTTTCTATACCTTAATCACGCCAATTGGTCTAGTAATGCGAGGCGTGTTTCATCATGATGCGATGGCCAGAAAGCTAGATGCTGACGTAAAAACTTATCGCATTATCAATCAAGTTAAACCTATAAACAAAATGGAGAAACCATTCTAATGCTTGAAACAACACAAGACTTGCTGAAAGATTTATGGGGATTGCTGAAAGAACGCCGCAAATTCTTCTTGCTACCACTCATCGTCACACTATTACTCTTAGGTATCTTGATCGTGTTCGCCCAGTCATCAGTACTTGCACCATTTATTTACACACTATTTTGAGGAATGTGAGGTGGTAACATCGTCATTATCATTAAAGCGGTGGGTAGCGGTGATGCTGACTCTAGCTTTATTGCTAGGTGGAATTGTCTTAGGGCTGGCAGTTGTAGAAATTGGCTTACGCATTGCTGGCGTTGAATACAAGACATTTTATACCTTCGATGAACATAGAGGTTGGGCAGGACGACCTTATGCGGCTGGGTGGGTGCATGACGAAGGGGAAGCCTATATCCAATACAACAGTGAGGGCTTTCGCGATCGAGAACATTCCCAGGTTAAGCCAGAGAATACTATCCGTATTGCCTTGCTGGGAGATTCTTTTACAGAAGCACGCCAACTGCCACAACCACAAGGAATCGCAGCAGTCATTGAACGCGAACTGAAAAATTGTCCCACCCTAGCAGGTCGTGACGTAGAAGTGATGAACTTCGGAGTAAATGGTTATGGAACCGATCAAGAACTGATCGCCTTGCAACAAAAGGTCTGGAACTATTCACCAGACCTCGTACTTCTGAATTTTTATCCAGGTAACGATGTCATCAACAACTCCCGCAGTCTCACCGAAAAAATGGTGAGTCAGACTGCTATGGATAATAGCGCCCTGATGAAACCCTATTTTCTTGATCGAGATGATAATTGGGTGCTTGATGACTCGTTTGTAAATATGGATATTTATCGTTCACAAAAGTCATGGTGGCATCAGGCTTATCTCCAAGTTCAAGATAATTTACGGATTTTACAGCTTTTAAAACAAGCAAAATACGCTTTACCACTTCCTCACCAAGATCAGAAAAAACAAGACTCCCAGTTAGCAACACAACCTGCAACACTTTCTCCCTATACTGACCCTGAATGGCAGAATTTCTTAAAGCAAACAGAATGGCTTGTATACAACACTGCAACCGATCCTGAATGGCAACAAGCATGGCAACAAACAGAAAAACTAATTAGTTTAATACATAATGAAACAATTACTAAAAAAGCGAACTTTGCTGTAGTAACGCTAACAACTCCCTTGCAAGTTAATCCCGATTCTGTCGTGCGTCATCATCAGGAAGTGTCAGGGTTAACAGATTGGTTTTATCCAGAAAAGCGGATTGCAGCATTAGGAGAACGTGAAGGTTTTACTACTATTAATCTAGGAGAATCTTTTCAGGCTTATGCCGAGCAGAATAATGTCTGCTTACATGGGTTTGATAATACTTTTCGCTGTGAAGGACATTGGAATGCTTTGGGACATCAGTTAGCAGGGGAGATTGTTGCTAAAACACTGTGTCAACAATTCGTAATTCGTAATTCGTAATTCGTAATTGTAAGAGTAGGAATTGATGCGAAAAATAAAGCCTTGGCTACAAAATTTATTGCTCATGCTGGCTGGAGTTATAGTTGGGCTGTTAATCATCGAAACTTTTGCCATTACTACTGGAGTTGCTGCCCCACAAAAGTCCAAGGCGCAAATTTTTTATCAATTTATTCAACCGGATGCTCAATTAGGTTACAAACCTAAATCAAACCTGAAAGACTTCAAAACTGTTTGGCAAGAAGCAAAAGTGACAGAAGTTGCTAATACAGATAGTTATGGATTTCGCAATATAGGGAGAGATTACACAAAATCTAACTTGTATTTTATTGGAGATTCATTTACATGGGGTCAATGGGTTAGTGAAGAAAACATATTTCCCAGACTTGTAGAATCAGAGTTGCAGCAGCCAGCAATTAATTTAGGTGTTCCCGGTTATTCTTTTGCTCAATATGAAACATTATTTAATGAATGGATCGCCAAATATAAACCTCAAACAGTCATCTTATCTATAGTTGCTAATGATTTAACTAATTATTCATCGGATATTGGTCAAAAGATATATAATACGCTTAAAGAAAGAAGTTTTTCGCCTTGGTATGAAAAAACGTTTTTGTATCAGTTTGTCTGGAAAAATAACAAAAAAAACTTGCCAGTAAAAGCTGGAAATTCTATTTCTAAAGAAGCAAAAAATGGTTTGACTCTATTTAATTTATCGCTGGCAGCACCTGAGTCAGGAGTAGGTGTAGATAGCGATTATTTGACATCTGATGGAGTTATCAAAGTAGAAGCGGCATTATCACGAATCATTCGTTTGACCCAAGCAAATCGAGTTAAGCTTTTTGTTTTTCTCGTACCTTCAAAAGAATCAGCTTATATCAACGATTACGTCCAGTTATTTCCTGAGAATGTAGATTTGCTCAAAAATGAAGAGATTGGCTATCAGCGTTTATGTGATATTGCAAAATTACAAAATGTAACTTGTGTCAATCTAACTGATGATTTTAGGAAAAATAGTCAGCAAGAAAAGCTTTACTTTGATATCGATGGTCATTGGAATCCTGCGGGACATAAACTAGCTGCAAAAGTAATTTTAAAGACTTTAGATAATTCGTAATTCGTAATTAAATGACAATGAGCCAAACAACCACAGAGGAAATATCTAACGAGATGCCACCGCTTGAAATGGAAATTCAAGACGCTTTTGTACGTATGCCCTATCCTCCACCAACCCCATACCCGATGATGGGGGCTGCTTCGTTAGGAGATATGCCATCCTTTGCGATGGATGGCGAAAATCTTGGCGGATATTCTCAGTACGGTGTCGCTGCTACTTCTGGGGCAGAAAATCGGCTGGATGTCTTTAGCATTGGCAAAGATAGCGCTATGTACTACAAAAAGTGGCATGGCTCAGTCTGGAGTGATTGGGAAAGGCTGGGAGGCTACTGTGTTTCTGCACCATCTGCGATCGCCAGAGGAGAGAATCGGATTGATACCTTTGTGATTGGAGGCGATCGCTCTGTGTATCATAAAAGCTGGGATGGTTCAACCTGGAGCGATTGGCTAAATCTTGGCGGATATTCTCAGTACGGTGTCGCGGCTGCTTCTTGGGGAGATCGGCTGGATCTGTTTATCGTCAACTGGGATGGAGCCGTATACCAAAAGTGTTGGGATGGCTCAATCTGGGGTGATTGGGAAAGGCTGGGGGGCTACTGTATTTCAACACCAGCTGCGGTTTCTTGGGGCTTAAACCGGATTGACACCTTTGCCTTGGGTAGCGATCGCGCCATCTATCAAAAGTATTGGGATGGCTCAAGCTGGAGTGGTTGGGAAAAACTTGGTGGCTATTCCCAGTATGGTGTGGCGGCTGCTTCGGGAATGGAAAATCGCCTAGATATTTATATCATTGCTCGTAACGGTGCTGTGTACCAGAAGTGTTGGGATGGTTCTAATTGGGTTGGGTGGAATAATCTGGGCGGTTACTCTATTGCTGCGCCGGCTGCGGTTGCTTCTGCGCCAAAGCGTGTTGATACTTTTGTGTTGGGTAGCGATCGCGCAGTCTACCACAAGTTTTATGCAATAAGGGTCAGTTAAGGCTTAACTCTTTGTCAAAGTCAGTTTTTTTAACGAACCGCCAAGAACGCAAAGAACGCAAAGGAAGAGAAGAGGCCAATGACAACCAGTTTTCCAACTACAGCAGTGATTTCTCAGGATCGGGGTATGCCATTTCCGGCGATGAGTCCCGCCTCTAAAGAAGATATGCCAATATTTTCTACTGATGGGGAATATTTAGATGGATATTGCCAGTATGGTGTTACAGCCACTTCTTGGTCAGAGAATCGGCTGGATGTTTTACTTACAGCGAGTATTGGCCCTTTATGGCATAAGTGGTGGGATGGCTCAACTTGGAGCGATTGGGAAAGACTTGGAGGATATTGTATTTCTTCGCCAGCTGCGGTTTCTTGGGGGTTGAATCGTATTGACACCTTTGTTTTGGGTAGCGATCGCGCCACCTACCGGACATGGTGGGATGGTTCAAAATGGAGTCGTTGGGAAAACCTTGGCGGATATTCCCACTATGGAATCGCCGCCGCTTCTGGTGGTGAGAATTTGCTAGATATTTTTGCCATCGGGATTGATGGCGCAATGTACCACAAACGTTGGAATGGTTCAGCCTGGGATGATTGGAATAATCTTGGAGGGTACTGTGTTTCTGCACCGGCTGCGGTTTCTCACGGGATGGATTGCATTGATACCTTCGTTTTAGGCGGAGATGCTGCGATTTATCATAAGCACTGGAATGGCTCAACCTGGAGTGGTTGGAAAAGCCTTGGAGGGTATTGCCAGTATGGTGTCGCTGCCACTTCTGTGGCGGAAAATCGGCTAGATATCTTTACTGTTGGCTGTGATGGTGCAATGTACCGCAAGAGTTGGGATGGTTCAGTCTGGAGTGATTGGCGGCATCTTGGTGGTTACTGTACTTCTGCACCGACGGCGGTTTCTCGTGGGAAAGACTGCATTGACACTTTTGTTGCAGGTGGCGATCGCGCCGTATACCACAAATGTTACTAAACTCATGCACTCCACGCACAAATGAATTAGGACTTACGCAAGAACTCTCTGAAACCCTCTTCCCTTCGCGTCCTTCGCGGTTCGTTTTTTCATAATTTTGCGTAAGTCCTGTGAATGATTGTATTGAATAGTTGTTAATATTTTATGGGTTCAAAACTATGTATATCTATCAAGTTGAAATCTCAAATTTTTGTAATCTAACCTGTTCTTACTGTCCTCACCCATCTCAAGGTAGAACGAAAGGAAATATGTCTTTTTCTACATTTGTAGATGTTGTTGAATTAGCAATTCAATGTGGACAAAAAGATTTGTTTCTTAACAATTTTGGAGAACCTCTACTTCATCCAGAATTATTAGACTTTATCACCTATGCTAAAACCAAAGGAATTGAGTGCAATTTTATCACCAACGGTATACTCCTTGATGAGGCAATGGCATGGCGCTTGTCTGAATTAGGAATACACGATATTTATCTCTCGGAACATCTGATTGGGCAGAAAGAGCGCATTCAACAAATGTTTCAGGAAAAATCTATTCCTTTGTCTATCGTCTATACCTATAATCCTCATCAGCAGGAAAAGCATGATTGGGCTGGACAAGTTACTTCTAAAACTACATCACGCCGAAGTTTAACTAGTACGATAGAAAAGCAAAAGCCGTGCATTTTTGAAACTAAAAAGCGAGTTGTGGTTTTGTGGAATGGAAGTATCAACACCTGTTGTATAGATGTAAATGGAACAGGTATTGTGGGTTCTGTTAAAGATTATCTTGGTAGAATACATGAATATGAATTTAATTCGATCCCACTATGTAGCACTTGTGATTTAATGCGTGAAGAATAATTTATGAATCAGGCAGAGAATTCTATTTTTAGATAAATACTATCAATTACCAAGAAAAAATCAGTTTTTTAGGAATGTTTTAACTATGACCTCAATCAATGAACTAGCAAAGCAAACAACTGTTGCATCACAGATACCCATTATTGACTTTCACCCTTTTATTGTGGGTGACAGCAATACCAAAGCAGCAGTTGCTAACCAAATTTCTTGTGCTATTGAAGAAATGGGCTGCTTCTATTTAAAAAATGGAGTTTCCCAAACTTTAATCGATCAAGCCTTTACCCAAGCCGAGAGATTTTTTACACTGCCATTAGCAGAAAAAGAGAAAGTAGCCTCAGCAGTAACCGGGCGAAGTCGGGGTTACATACCTTTTGAGAAAATGTTCATTGGCGATCAACCAGGACAATTACATGAGTCTTTTAGTTTTGCTAATGAATTTGACCCCAACAAATCCGGGGCTGATGATTATACAGAGTCATTGGATGTCCCTAATCAATGGCCAGAAAATCCGCCGGAATTTCGTCAAGTTTTGCAGCAATTCTTTCAAGCTAGCCAAGAATGTGCTTTGAATATCCTAGAAGCATTGGCGATCGCCCTGCAACTACCAAATTCCTACTTTACCGATTTACATTCTCAGCAAAACCACGCCGGAGTTTTCAATTACTATCCCAACATCTCTCAAGCGCCAAAAGTAGGACAAACTCGCTTTTTTGAACATACTGATTTGGGCAGCATCACCTTACTATTTCAGGATCAAGGAGGAGGATTAGAAGTATACACACCTAAAGGAGAGTGGATTACCACCTCATCAGTTCCTAATACCGTTTTGGTGATGGCGGCAGATATGATGTCACGATGGACAAACGATAAATTTTGTGCTACACCTCATCGCGTTTCCGTACCAACTGATTTCCAGAAAGTAAAAGAAAGGTACTCATTTAGCTTTTTTGTGATTCCTAATTACGAAGTAGAAGTTACTTGTCTAGAAAGTTTCTTAAAAAACGATGAATCTCCTAAATATCCTCCAACATTTGTAGGCGATCATCTCCTCAAAAGAACCAACGATCGAGCAAAAAAATATGGTCGTACCACTAATGATTCTTTTTGAATTTTTGAGGTTCGTAGTGAGCGATTTATCGCTTAAATATAAGGACTAAAGTCCTTACTACAAACTTAATCAATTTACTCTATCGACTTTTAATGTATGAATTTAATTAAAGAACTCGAACAACAAACTACCACTTCCACACAAATTCCCATCCTTGATTTCCATCAGTTTACTGCCGATCAAGTCTTACAAGCTATTCAAGAAGTTGGCTGCTTTTACCTGAAAAATTGCGTTCCCCAAAATGCAATTGACCAAGCCTTTGGTAATGCTAATAGCTTCTTTGCACTACCAGAGGCAGAAAAAAGACAACTAGCTTGGAAAGACGGCGCGGCGCTTGGATACTTTTACACTAAATATAACGGTGACTTTCGGGAAGCCTTTGTGTTCGGCGAAGCTGTTTTAACAGAACAAATCGATACAGATTCTCCTGTGGCGCAACAGGTTCATCAACATCTGGGACAGCATCCCGCTTTTCGTGATGCTGTGCAGCAATTATTCACAGCTTGTCATGATGCTGGTAATCGTATTCTCAAAGCGATCGCCATTGCCCTAAACTTACCAGAATCTTACTTTAGCGATCGCCATCCTCAACAAGCCGACTATGGGCTGTTGCATCGCTACTATGAAGTATCCGAACCTCCCCAACCCGGAGAAGCCCGCTTCGAGGAACATACAGATTGGGGCAGTCTTTCCTTACTCTTTCAGGATGAAAATGGCGGACTAGAGGTTTGCACCAATGCCGGAGAATGGATTGCTGCACCCCCACTTCCTAACACACCGATAGTCTTTATTGCAGATGTCATGCAACGATGGACAAACGATAAACTTCCTGCTACCAAACATCGGGTACTAATGCCAGCCAATGCCCGTAGTCTTCCAGAAAGATACTCCTTAGCTTTCTTTCTCTCCCCTGGCGATGATACAGAAATTGCCTGTATTGAAAATTGCTTAGATACAGGTGAATCTCCTAAATACCCCCCAATTCTGACAAAAGAATATTACAAACAGAAAACTGAAGATTTGGCAAAAAGATTTAATGGTTCTAAATGAAAGGGAATGGGGAATGGGGAATGGGGAATGGGGAATGGGAATTACCAATTTTCAAGGAGGGCAATAGGTGCAGATGGTGGGGGAAAGGCAACGTCCAAAGCACTCAATTCTTCTTTTGTTAACTGCAAATCGAGGGCAGCACGATTCTGTTCAACGTGGGTGATACTGCTGGCTTTGGGAAAGACGATCGCCTCTTGATGCAACAACCAAGCGATCGCCACTTGTGCAACTGTTACCCCGCGCTGTTGGGCAATTGATTGCAATTTGGGATGTTTGAGTAGTTCACCTTGTAGCAAAGGCGAATGTGCCATAATCGGGATTTCTCTTTGCCGACACCAGGATAACAACTTCCATTCACTATTGCGATGCTGCAAATTGTAGGGGATTTGATTTGTCGCAATGGCTTCACCTCCAGGTAAAGCACTGACTTCTTCCATATCCTCAATATCAAAATTGCCAACCCCATAATCTCGAATTTTGCCGGATTGTTTCAATGTCTCAAATGCTGCCAAAGTTTCTGATAACTGTACAGGCCCCCGCCAATGCAACAAATAAAGGTCGATAAAATCGGTCTGCAAGCGCCGTAAACTATTCTCGCAAGCTGCGATCGCCCCTTGCCCAATCGCATTGCGAGGTGCAACCTTACTAACCAGAAAGACTGATGAACGACAATTAGCGATCGCTTCACCAATTAACGTTTCCGCCCTACCCTCACCGTAAATCTCTGCCGTATCAATCAACGTCATCCCTAAATCGATTCCGCGACGCAAAGCAGCAATCTCACTTTCACGCTGCGCGATCGCTTCACCCAGTCCCGCAGTCCCCATTCCCAATACTGGCATCAATCGACCGGATGGTAAACAAATAGTTTTCATCAGCAATTTCTTAATTTAAAACTTACAAAGTAGCTTTACTCATCTTCAAATATTTTTGCACAGTAAAACATAAGTATTTAACTTTTTTATTAACTAGACAAAAACCTTTTGCTATTTTATTTACGCTTTTTATTGATAACAATCTTAAAGGATGTTTTAAAAGTGGTTGACTGTAATTTTAGGCACTTGTTGATCCCCCCTAACCCCCCTTAGAAAAGGGGGGTTAGGGGGGATCAAAGTCCCCCTTTTTAAGGGGGATTTAGGGGGATCTAAAACGTTTTGCTACCGACCAGATGACTTTTAAAACATCCTCTTAATTTTAAACACCCAACTAATAACTTATTTTATTTAGCTTTTACCCAAAAAAAACATCTAATTAATTATGAAAATCGCCTTCTTCGATTATCCCGTCACCCTAGCCGAACCCCCTAAAACAGGAGGAATCCGCTTAGTATCTTATGCATTAGCACTGCGTTTGGCTCGTGCGGGACATGAAGTTTTATTCTATGGCTCAAAAGGTCACTATCAAGAATTAGAATATCACGAAGATGGCATTACCTATCGCCGTATTCCCGAATCATGGGTTGATAAAATATTAGAACCACTGAACTTTCTTGATATCTGGAACATATCTCATCCTCAACGACCTTTCTATGCCTCTAAATTATTTTTCTGCGAATTTTATCGACAAGTCGCCAAGGATATCCAAGCACAGCAATGTGATGTAATTCACATGAACATTGTTTTTCAATTTGTTCCCCTCATGCGTGCCTATAACCCCCAAGCAAAAATTGTTTTACATATACATAGTGATTTTCTTCCATTGTTCGATCCAATAATGGTTAAAAAGCACCTTAAATCAGTCGATTTAGTAATTGGATGCAGCGATTATCTAAAAAATCAGGTTCGGAAATACTTGCCTCACGTTAACAGCCAAACTTTATATAACGGTGCAGATACTCGTCACTTCGCCGTCCCTAATCATCACAATAAAGAAGCTAAGAAAAAAGATATTCAACAAATCCTTTTTGTGGGTAGAATTTCACCAGAGAAGGGTATACACGTTTTAATTGATGCCTTTAATAAAGTAGTATCCCATTATCCACAAGTACAGTTAAAACTTGTCGGTTCAGAAACCGCATTAGTACCGTGGTACACACTTGATAGAAAAGACCCACAAATTCAGAATCTTCATCCTTATTACCAAGGTAGCTATCGGGAGCAATTGCAAAAGCGAATTGCTTCTAACGCAATTAGTTCGGTTTTTTTTCTAGGCAAAGTTCCCCATTTCGAGCTATTTGAATATTATCAGCAAGCAGATATATTTATTTTTCCATCTGTTTGGAACGAGGCATTTGGAATGCCAATTATCGAAGCAATGTCAATGAGATTACCTGTTATTGCTACCCGTGGGGGTGCTTTCCCTGAACTGATAGAAGATGGGAAAACAGGGTTATTGGTCGAACGCGGGAATTCGGATGCTTTAGCCGACGCAATGCTGCGGCTGCTTTTAGATGACAATCTCAGAATTGCAATGGGAGAACTTGGACAGCAACAAGCAGTTGAAAAGTTTGATTGGGATCATCAAGCGCAAAAGCTATTGCAGCAATATCAAGCAATATGAAAAGTTTGAATATGCATACATTTAGGAGTTCATCGTGTTAGCAAGTATAGAAAAAACCCCACTGACTATTTTCCGTGAGATGAAACTGTTTATCATTGTTTGGGTGGGACAGCTAATTGCATGTATTGGTAGCAGCATCACTGCATTTGCTTTGGATGTTTGGGTTTACAAACAGACAGGTTCTGTCACCCAATTTGCTCTGATTACCCTTTCTAATACTTTACCTTTGATCTTACTTGCACCTTTAGCTGGGTTATTAGTAGATCGGTGGGATCGTAGATGGACAATGATTTTCAGCGATTTATTTGCAACTTTAGCAACAGTGGCGATCGGTGCTTTATTTATCATCGGTCGATTGGAAGTGTGGCACATTTACTTAGCCAATACCTTCAGTGCTATCTTCATGGCTTTTCAGATACCCGCTTTCATCGCTTCCATAACCCTATTAGTACCAAAACAGCACCTTGGTCGTGCGAATGGAATGCTGAGTTTCATGAACGGTACGGCGCGGCTTGTCGCACCACCTTTAGGAGGTATTTTGTTAGGGATGATTTCTCTGCAAGGAATTATCGTGCTGCATTTAACTACCGTATTTTTGAGTATTACTCTTTTGTTGCTGGTTCAGTTTCCTAAATCCAGCACTCCTGCTGTTGCAATTGAGGAAAGTTCTTTTCTCAAAGAAACAACTTATGGATTAACCTATTTATTGGCTCGACCAGGACTACTAGGAGTATTAATCATTTCAGCTTATAGCCTTTTTCTTGTAGGATGTGTTCAGGTTATCACTATACCTCTGGTGTTATCTTTTGCTCCCGTAACAGTTTTAGGGACTATTCTTTCACTCTTTGGCGTTGCTATTTTAGCAGGAGGTTTACTGATTGGTATCTGGGGAGGTCTAGAGCGTAATATGAATACGATATATAGCTGTATGTTGCTCACGGGTGTGTTTCTTCTTGTTGCCGGTTTGCAAGCTTCTATTTATGTTTTCATTGTCGGTATGTTCTTATTCTTTTTGATCAGACCAATAATTGCTAGTTCAACACAAGCTATTTTTCAGTCGAAAGTTGAACCATTAGTGCAAGGTAGAGTTTTTTCTATTAAAGGAGCGATCGAAGCTGTAGGTTTGCCTCTAGGCTATATTACGATAGGCCCTTTGGTAGAAAAGGTGTTTGAACCCTTAATGGCTACTGATGGTTTGTTGGCAGGTAGTATCGGACAAATTATTGGTGTCGGCACAGGTAGGGGTATGGGACTTCTGTGCGTCATCATGGGAATGTTGACTATTTCAGCAACTTGTATTACCTACTTCTACCCTCGCCTACGATTTGTGGAAGATGAACTACCTGATGTGATTGATGAAGTTGCGTTGGCTAGACCCGCCGCAGATATCCTCTAAGTTCTGAGAGGATGTATTACTCAAACTCTTATTTTTTAGTTAACTAAAAGCAAACTAGATAAGTAAGAATGATTTCTAAAAAAGCAATAGCTAAAAAGCTTATTTAGTCAATTTTTCCGCCTATATTTGCCTTTACTTCAGTTATAGAGTCATAGAAAATTTCCGACGTACTTATTATAAAATATGCAAGCTCAAGTTCTTCGCAATCAAACCTTAAAAGATACTACTTCTCCATTGTCCGCTTTTAATCGATTTTGGGAGAATGTTAGAGCGATCGCAGGGCCTTATTGGTATCCAACAGAGCCAGGAGAGAGAGTATTTTCAGATGTGATTCGCGCATGGGGGATGCTCATTCTCTTGATCTTATTAATAATCGCGCTCGTGGGCGTAGCTGCCTTCAATACCTTCATTAGTAACTATTTAGTCAATGTCATTATTGAAGAGAAAGATATTACTAAATTTACTCAAACATTGTCAATTTACGGCGTTAGTCTGATCTTTGTAACCTTCTTGGTAGGATTTTCTAAATTTGTCAGAAAAAAAATTGCTCTTGATTGGTACAAATGGCTAAATAATCGCACATTATCAAAATATTTGAGTAAGCGTGCTTATTATCGAATAAATTTTAAATCTGATGTTGATAACCCAGATCAACGTATAGCTCAAGAAATTGAACCCGTTACCAGTAATGCTCTCTCTTTTTCAGCTACTTTTTTAGAAAAAGTGCTGGAAATGACGGCTTTTTTAATAATTGTTTGGTCAATTTCCCAACAGATCGCTATTGTTATGCTTGTTTATACGATCATAGGAAATTTGATTGCTATTTATTTAACTCAAGAATTGAATAAGATTAATCAAGAGGAACTTGAACTTAAAGCTGAATATAATTATTCCCTAACTCATGTTCGTAATCACGCTGAATCGATAGCTTTTTTTCAGGGAGAAAATCAAGAATCAAATATAATTCAGCGCCGATTCAATAATCTCCTAAAAAATATTGAACGCAAGATTAACTGGGAAAGAGGTAAGGAAATTTTTAACAGAGGATATCAGGCTATTATCCAAATATTTCCGTTTCTAGTACTTGGGCCATT
The DNA here is from genome assembly GCF_034530675.2 of Nostoc sp. DedVER02. Taxonomy (NCBI): domain Bacteria; kingdom Bacillati; phylum Cyanobacteriota; class Cyanophyceae; order Nostocales; family Nostocaceae; genus Nostoc; species Nostoc sp. DedVER02. Next base: position 1,855 of record NZ_JAVRCP020000047.1, on the reverse strand, counting down.
ATATATTAATGGTGAAATTGATTTTGGGCAAGTTGGTCAAGCCAGTTTAGCTACTGGTTTGTTTGCTAACGCTATGGCAGATTTAATTAGTGAATTTGGAACTTCGGGAAGATTTTCTAGCTATGTTGAGCGTTTATCTGAGTTTTCAGATGCTTTAAAAGAAGTAACTAAGCAACCCGAAAATGTCAGTACTATTAAAATAATAGAAGAAAATCATCTTGCTTTTGAAAATGTCACCTTACAAACGCCTAACTATGAACAGGTAATCGTTGAAGATTTATCTTTGTCTGTTCAACCAGGAGAAGGTTTATTGATTGTCGGCCCTAGTGGTCGAGGTAAAAGTTCTTTATTGAGAGCGATCGCTGGTTTGTGGAATGCGGGAACTGGTCGTCTAGTGCGTCCTCCTCTAAAAGAAGTATTATTTTTACCCCAACGCCCATATATAATTTTGGGAACTTTGCGCGAACAATTGCTCTATCCTAATACCAGTCGTCAAATGACCGACGCAGAACTAAAAGAAGTTTTGCAACAAGTCAACCTACAAAACTTGCTAGATCGAGTCGATGGCTTCGATACAGAAGTTCCTTGGGAGAATATATTATCGATAGGAGAACAACAACGCTTGGCTTTTGCACGACTGTTAGTTACTCATCCTAGCTTTACTATATTAGATGAAGCAACGAGTGCTTTAGATTTAAAAAATGAAGGAAGGTTATATCAACAGTTACAATCAACGAAAACAACATTTATCAGTGTTGGGCATCGGGAAAGCCTGTTTGATTATCATCAATGGGTTTTGGAACTTGCACAAGATTCCAGTTGGCAACTTGTGACTGTGCAGGATTATAGAAATCAAAAAGCAATAAATATTCAAAGCACGCCTAATAATGAGTCACAAAATCAATCTCAAATATTGACAGAAACAATTACAAGTGAAAAGCTTTCTCATAAGGAAATAAGTGAATTAACTAACTATTCCATTAGCACTATTAGAAGTAAGGCAAGCAAAGGAGATTCTATTACTACTAGGGATGGTTTGACGTACCGCTATGACAAGAGATCAAGTGTATTGAAATGGCTGAGAGTTTAGCAGTTAGACAATTTGTTTAGTTTGTTGAATTCTCGCCTATGAAAGAATAGTTTTCTATTTTGATTTGTAAAAATTGTCCTTGTTCAGAACCCCAAATTTTTTAAAAATTTGGATTTTTGTTGTTCACTAATGACTTATGATATTATGTCCGCTTGATTACTTATTAAACCCGAAGAACCCCACCCTCAAACCCTCTCAACTTTTCGGGAGGGGAGACAAAGCACAGCTTTGGCGGGGTGGGGTTCTTTTATTATGGGTAATTTGGCGGACATGATATGACTGGTGTGTAATAGAAATCTGGTTTATTATTAAACATAATTATGTATGAAAGAAGTTAACAGCAAATAAAACAGGTAAGAGTAGGAGCGGGGTTAAAAATATTATTAATTACTAATGACGATCTCAGCGAACCCACCCCTACTTGTTCAATAATCAAATAAAATTACTATAGTTTGATCTTGATTACTTAACTTCATAATTATTAAACAATAATTTCTTAACTTTCTTAACTTTCCTAACTAACTCCCAACTAACTTAGAACAATTACTTCTTAACTATCTTAACTGACCTTGAAAATATATTGAATTAATGATATGTTTTTACTTGAAAAAGCAATTTACTTTAAAGGAAACTCTATGTCTACAAAGACAGTAAAAACAGTGGATGTTGTAGCGTTACCACTCTTTGTACGTTTCTTGAAAGAGCAAGCTACTGAAGGAACAGAGGTTCCTTGGACTTACAAGTTTCCTTCAGATTTGGAAGATA
>NZ_JAVRCP020000046.1:21932-48578 GCF_034530675.2 Nostoc sp. DedVER02 | reverse complement strand
CACGAGCGCAATGCTCACAACTTCCCTCTTGATTTAGCATCTGCACAGTCTGCTCCTGTTGCAATGACTGCTCCTGCTATCAACGGTTAATTCTGAAGTTTAGCTAAATCAAAGAGCGCCCTCCCAATTGGGAGGGCGCTTTTTTATTTAAGTTAGCAATAGATTATCAATGCCAGTAAGAATATTTTGGCGGCAGGACAAGCCGTTGCAGTCTGCGGAGCGAACATAAGACCCGATAGCCATACGGCTAAAAGGCAGTTGCGAAAATCCAGTAATGGAAAGAAACAGAAACCTAAGTCGTGAGTCTTAGGAATCCCGTACCTTTAGGTCAGGGAGGATGTCAAAATAACTCTAGGTAGAATACATAAATCTCACCTTTTTCCTAAAAATTATGGGCAATATTTTTGGTCATCTATTTCGCATTAGTACTTTTGGCGAGTCTCACGGCGGCGGTGTAGGGGTTGTAATTGATGGTTGTCCTCCACAACTAGAAATTTCGGCAGAAGAAATTCAAGTAGAACTAGATAGAAGGCGGCCAGGACAAAGTAAAATTACGACCCCTCGTAAAGAAGCCGATACTTGTGAGATTCTATCAGGGGTATTTGAAGGGAAAACGCTGGGAACGCCTATAACAGTTTTGGTACGTAATCAAGATACTCGTTCCCAAGATTATGACGAGATGGTACAAAAGTATCGGCCTTCTCACGCGGATGCAACTTATGATGCAAAATATGGCATTCGCAATTGGCAAGGTGGAGGTAGGTCGTCGGCGCGTGAGACAATCGGAAGAGTAGCAGCAGGTGCGATCGCTAAAAAAATTCTTCGTCAAGTTGCCAATGTCGAAATTATTGCTTACGTTAAGCGGATCAAAGACTTAGAAGGCGTAGTCGATCCAAATACTGTCACCTTAGAACAAGTGGAAAGCAATATTGTTCGCTGTCCAGATGCTGAATGTGGCGATCGCATGATTGAATTAATTGAGCAAATAGGTAGACAAGGCGATTCTATCGGCGGTGTCGTAGAATGCGTGGCGCGAAATGTGCCGAAAGGTTTAGGCGAACCAGTATTTGATAAATTAGAGGCTGATATCGCTAAAGGTGTCATGTCTCTCCCTGCTAGCAAAGGCTTTGAAATTGGTTCCGGTTTTGCGGGAACACTATTAACGGGAATTGAGCATAACGACGAATTTTATATCGATCCAAATGGTGAAATCCGCACAGTAACAAACCGTTCTGGTGGTATTCAAGGCGGAATTTCCAACGGAGAAAATATCATTTTGCGAGTTGCATTTAAGCCGACAGCAACAATTAGAAAAGAGCAGAAGACTGTAACTCGTGAGGGTGAAGAAACCCTATTAGCAGCAAAAGGACGACACGATCCTTGTGTATTACCGCGTGCAGTTCCAATGGTTGAGGCAATGGTAGCGTTGGTACTGTGTGACCATTTGTTACGGCATCATGGACAGTGTAAGGTCTTGTAAGGATGACATCAATATATTATCAGTGGGAATTTTAGGCGCATAGAGACGCGAATTTTCGCGTCTCAACTAAATTAATTTTCTTAATCTAAATGTGTTATTTAATCTAATTAAACGACAGAAATTTAATTACTTCTTGATAAATAACTTCATCACAAAGTCTTCAGAATCAGCGCCAAATCGACTTAAAACTCCACCAAGCTGATGGGTACACTAACTCTAACAAAGTAACTGGGACAGCACTAACCCACTTTTGAGGAGTACCCAAACTATGCTTAAGCTTTCTGGCTATCAAATTATTGACCAAATCTACGAAAGCAGTAATTCTCTAATATATCGAGGCTACCGGGAAGCCGATAAGCAACCTGTAATTCTCAAAACCCTGCGAGATGCTTACCCCTCGCCAGAATGCATTGCTTGTTACCAGCGTGAATATGACATTACCCACAATCTCCATTTCCCAGGAATTGTCCAAGTTTACGCTTGTGAAACTCACCAACAACGACCAGTTTTAGTGTTGGAAGATTTTGGTGGTAGTTCATTAGCCCAATTGCAGCTAGCTGGAGAAATAGAGTTAGAGCAGTTTCTCCAATTGGCTATCTCTATTGTCGAAAGCCTTAAACAAATCCACTCTGCTAATATTATCCATAAAGATATTAACCCTTCAAATATTGTTTTCAACCCCGATACTAAACAGGTTAAAATCATTGATTTTGGTATTTCTACTGTTCTATCACGAGAAACCCAATCATTCAAAAATCCTAATGTCCTAGAAGGCACTATTACTTACATTTCTCCTGAGCAAACAGGACGAATGAATCGGGTGATTGACTATCGCACTGATTTTTATTCTCTAGGAGTAACTTTCTATAAATTACTAACAGGAGAAGCACCATTTCAAGGGGATGATGCTTTAGCGTTGATTCATTGCCATATTGCCAAACAACCAGATCAATTCAAAATTCAAAATGACGCTCGCGGACTCGCTAACGCTGCGCTAACAAAATTCAAAAATAAACAACCCATTCCCCAAGTTATCTGTGATATTGTGATGAAACTGATGGCGAAAAATGCTGAAGACCGCTATCAGTCTGCTTATGGTATTCAAGCAGATTTAGAACAATGCTTGCATAAACTGCAAATAAATGGGGAAATTGATGTCTTTGCATTAGGTAGTCAGGATATCTCTGATAGGTTCATAATTCCGCAAAAACTTTATGGACGAGAACCACAATTGAAGACGCTATTAGCAGCTTTTGATCGCGTCACTAATGGTACTACTGAACTGATGTTGGTTGTAGGCTATTCGGGAGTAGGCAAATCAGCTTTAGTCAATGAAGTTCATAAACCCATTACAGCTAAACGTGGTAATTTTATTGCAGGGAAATACGATCAGTATCAAAAAAATATTCCCTACTTTGCTATTTCTCAAGCGTTCAACGATCTATGTAATCAATTATTGACTGAAAGCGAATCTGTCTTACAGCAATGGCAAAAAAAGATATTAACTGCTGTAGGAAATAATGGACAGGTTTTAATTGATGTCATTCCCAATTTGAAATTAGTGATTGGCGAACAACCTCCTGTAGCTCAGGTAGGTGGACAACAAGCTCAAAACCGTTTTAATTTAGTCTTTCAAAACTTTATCAAGGCTATTTGTCAGGCTGAACATCCCCTAGTGTTGTTTGTTGATGATTTGCAATGGGCTGATAGTGCTTCACTGAAATTGCTCAAGATTATTTTAGGCGATCGCAACATTCAAAATCTCCTCATTGTCGGAGCTTATCGAGATAACGAGGTAGATGCAGTTCATCCCCTGGTCATGACTTCAGATGAAATTGAGAAAGAGGGAGGAACTGTATCCAAGATTCATGTACAAAACCTGACTATAAAGGACGTAAATGCTTTAATTGCGGAAGTATTGTCTTGTTCAACTATATTTAGTCAAGCATTAACTAATTTGATTTGTGAAAAAACTCAGGGTAATGCCTTCTTTACCATTGAATTTTTGAAATCTCTCTATGCAGATATGTTACTCAGCTTTAATTATACTCAAAAGCAGTGGTGCTGGGATTTAGAGCAGATTCAAGCCAAGGATATTACTGATAATGTTGTGGAATTAATGACAAGAAAAATTGTCAATTTGGCAGAAGAAACTCAGAAAAATTTGCAGTTAGCTGCTTGTATTGGCAATAACTTTGATTTATCTACATTGGCAGTGATTTCTCAGCAATCAGCCAAGCAAGGGTTAGAAAATTTATTACCAGCACTGCAAGAAGGTTTAATTGTCCCCGCAAATAATCAATATCATCTGATGAGTTTCAGAGATGAGAAAAAAGCTAGTAAAGCCAATTGTAAATTTCAGCACGATCGCGTCCAACAAGCGGCTTATTTTTTGATTCCAGAAGCGCAAAAAAAAGAAACACATCTAAAAATTGGGCGACTGATGTTGAGCAATACATCACCAGCGAAGCAAGAAGAGAAAATTTTTGAAATTGTTAATCAATTAAATATTGGTGCAGAGTTGATTAACACTCAAAGCGAACGGGATCAATTAGTCAAGTTGAATTTATTAGCTGGGCGTAAAGCCAAGTCTGCAACGGCTTACGAGGCTGCTATGGGATATTTTTCAATGGGCAGTAAATTACTGGCAGCAGACTGTTGGCAAACAAATTATGAACTCGCATTAAAGTTATTTGATTCAGCAGCAGAAGCAGCACTTCTATGCGGTGACTTCACACAGATGAATAGATGGATAGAAGAGGTACTGCAAAATACTCAAGTTTTGTTAGACAAAGTGAAAGTTTATGAGATCAAAATCACAGCCCTGACACTTGAGGGTAAGTTCCAAATAGCGATCGCAACTGGTTTAGAAGTACTACAAGCTTTAGGAGTTAACTTTCCCTCTCCTGTGAATTCTTTAGAACAGAGCAAAGTACTACAGCAAACAGCAGTTCATTTGGCAGGAAGGGAAGTTAAACACTTAATCAACTTGCCTCAAATGCAGGAAGCTAAACAACTAGCAACGATACAAATTATTTCCAGTATCATGTCACCTGCCTTTCGGGGAGGACATGAGGTACTCCCATTCCTGATTTTAGAGATGGTGAATTTATCTCTGGAATATGGCAATACGACATTATCAACAATTGGCTATGTGATGTACGGTTTAATGCTCTGTGGAGCCTTTGCAGAGATTCCATTGGGCTATCAATTTGGTCAACTTGCTTTGAGCCTGTTAGAACTTTACGATGCTCAATATCTCGAATGCCATATCAAGTTTGTCTTTAATGTTACTATCTGCCATTGGCAACAACCAGTCCAGAAAACCATCAAGCCTTTAAAAGAAGCCTATCAAATTGGTAGAGATCGAGGAGATATACAATTTTCCGGTCTTTGTGCAACTTATGATAGCCTGCATTCCTGGGGGTGTGGAGAAAACTTGGTGGAGGTTGAACGGCAAATTGCTAGCTATCATCATGCCGTCCGTCAAGTCCAAAATAAAATAGTTCTTGAGTATGTAGCTATTTATTGGCAGTTAACCTTAAATCTGCTAGGGGCAGCTGAAAATCCTTGTCTTCTAAGTGGAACAGCTTATCGGGAGGAGCAAATGCTACTTTGGCATGAGCAAGCTAGCGATCGCACCGGTCTAGGACATTTATATGTCTTGAAGCTTTTTATCTGCTATCTTTTCCAAGATTTTCCGCAAGCCGCAGCCAATGCCCAAGAGTTACAAAAGTATCTCAATGCAGTAATGGGAACCACAATCCTACCACTTTTAAATTTATACGATTCTCTCACAGCTTTAGCTTTATATTTTGATGCCCTCCCATCTGAACAAGAAGGCTTATTAGAAAAAGTCGTAACTAATCAAGCCAAAATGCAGAAATGGGCGCAGTACGCCCCGACAAATTACTTGCACAAATTTTATTTAGTGGAAGCTGAACGCCATCGCGTCTTAGGGCAAAAAGCAGAGGCTATTGAGATGTACGATCGCGCGATCTCTAAAGCGATAGAACATCAATATCTCAACGAACAAGCCCTTGCTAATGAACTTGCTGGAAGGTTTTATTTACAATGGGGCAAAGACAGAATTGCTCAGGATTATTTGCTCAACGCCTATTATGCCTATACTCGCTGGGGAGCCAAAGCAAAAGTAGAAGATTTAGAAAAACGTTATCCTCAGTTTCTCAGTCCAACAGAAATAAACCATCAATTTAATACCTCTAAAACCGTCTCTGCTACTAGCACCACTCTCTCAAATTTTTTAGACTTAAACAGTGTCATGAAAGCGTCTCACGTCCTGGGACGAGAGATAAAACTAGATACTTTACTGACTAAATTAATGAGAATTGTCATTGAAAATGCTGGGGCAGAAAAGGGTTATTTATTTCTCAATCAACAGGGAGAATGGCAGATTCAAGCATCAGGAACAATTGACTCAGATGCAGTAAAAATCAGAGAAGCATTTGCCATCGATACTTTCTCTGAAGCAATGGTATCTAAGGCCATTGTCGATTATGTTATTCGTACTAAAAATAGTGTGGTATTATCTGATGCTACTAATGAAGGCAATTTCACTCATGATTTTTACATTCATCAACAGCAACCCAAATCTATTTTATGCTTCCCTCTCCTCAATCAAGGCAAACTGATTGGGATTGTCTATTTGGAAAATAATCTTACAACTGGAGCCTTTACCACAGAGCGGATAGAAATTCTAAATTTGCTTTCCTCCCAAGCTGCCATCTCTATTGAAAATGCTACCCTTTACAATACTTTGGAGCAAAAGGTAGCCGAACGAACTCAAGAATTGTCTCTAGCTGTAGAAGAACTTAAGGCTACCCAGAAGCAACTGGTGGAATCTGAAAAAATGGCAGCTTTGGGTAGTCTTGTGGCTGGAGTTGCTCATGAAATCAATACTCCTGTAGGCACTAGCATCACCGTTGCTTCTACTTTAGCTGATGAAACCCGCTTATTCATTACGGCTGTGGAAGAAGGTCAATTAAAACGGTCAGTCTTAAACAACTACTTGGAAATTGCCAAAGAAAGTACTGACTTGATTCTCAGGAACCTAAATCGTGCTGGAGAACTAGTGCAAAGCTTCAAGCAAGTAGCTGTAGATCAAACTAGTTTGGAACAGCGGATATTTGTAGTCAAACAGTATTTGCAAGAAATTGTCTCCAGCTTAACTCCCAAACTCAAACAAGCTTCCCATACCCTGACTGTGACAGGCGATGAGATTGTAACCATCGACAGCTATCCTGGGGCTTTGGCGCAAATTTTCACCAACTTAGTCATGAATTCTCTAAATCATGCTTATCAACCTCATGAATCAGGACAGTTGCGGATTGAGGTGAAACAACAAGGCGATGTCTACGACGGGCTACGCCAACGCGTTGTAATTCAATATAGTGACGATGGTTGCGGCATTCCGCCAGAAAACTTAAACAAAATTTTTGAGCCTTTCTTTACCACGGCTAGGCAGCAGGGAGGCAGTGGTTTAGGTTTACATATTGTCTACAACTTGGTCACTCAAAAGCTACAAGGAACTATTGATGTTCATAGCGAAGTAGAAAAGGGAACCTTATTTATAGTGACACTACCAAAAGTGCAAAGACGCGATTAATCGCGTCTATACAAGACAGACTCCGTTAATCGCGTCTGTACAGGAGTTATTTTCTCTCCCTTGTCCATTTTTAACAAAGTTGATTGACAATGCTTAACAATACTGATGTGCCTCTCTCATCGGCAGACGATGAAGTATTCATGTTTGAAGATGATGAAGAGCCGATAAGTCATAAAACTCAATTAACTCCGGTGGAGATAGGGAGCCAGGCGCAAAAAACTTCTGAAGCTTGGAAAATAATGATTGTGGACGATGACGCTGAAGTTCACCAGGGGACTAAGTTAGCTTTGAGAGGTTTTACTTTTGAAGGGAAACCTTTAACTTTCCTCTCTGCTTTTTCGGGAACAGAAGCCAAAAAGCTGATTGCAATTCACCCAGATACCGCATTTATTTTATTAGATGTGGTTATGGAAACTAATGATGCTGGGTTAATGGTGGTTAAGTATATTCGAGAGGAGTTAAAAAATCAGATTGTGCGGGTGATTTTACGCACAGGACAACCAGGAGATGCACCTGAAGAATCAGTAATTTTGAACTACGATATTAATGATTATAAACTCAAGGTAGAACTGACTCGCCAAAAGTTAATTACAAGTGCGATCGCAGCTTTAAGGTCATACCGCGATTTAATCACCATAGAAAAACAAACAGCACAGTTAACTCAAGCATTGCACGATTTGCAGCAGGCACAATATAGTCTAGTGCAAAAGGAAAAAATGTCAGCACTGGGTAATCTTGTTACAGCTATTGCCCACGAGATTAATAACCCGATTAACTTTATTGCAGGCAATTTGAAACCTGCTCAAGAATATATTCACGACTTGTTTACACTAATCGACCTTTATCGACAAACCTTTCCTGATCCAGGAGCAGCAATTGAGGAAGCGATCGCCACAATCGATTTAGACTATCTCCAAGAAGATTTACCTAAACTCATCTCTTCGCTCAAAGAAGGTAGCGATCGCATCCAGGGAATTAGCGCCAGTCTCCGCACCTTCTCTAGAGGAGATAGGGATCGCAAAATTCCTTTTAATATTCATGAAGGCATTGAAAGTACATTACTCATTCTCAAGCACCGATTAAAAGCCAATGAGCATCATCCTGTCATTGAAGTAGTCAAAAGTTACGGGGAAATACCTCAATTAGAATGCTTCCCTGGGCAACTAAACCAAGTTTTTATGAATCTCATCGCCAACGCCATTGATGCCTTAGAAGAATCTAACAAAGGGCGTAGTTTCCAACAAATTAAAGACAATCCCAATCGCATCACAATTATTACCACACTATCCGAAGATTGGCATCATGTCTTAATCCGAATTCAAGATAATGGCATAGGAATGTCGGAAAATGTCAAGCAAAAACTGTTTGGTTACTTATTCACTACCAAGGAAGTAGGAAAAGGTACAGGTTTAGGATTGTCGATTTCCCGCCAGATTATAGAAGAAAAACATGGTGGACAACTCACAGTGACATCTGAGTTAGGCAAAGGCACAGAATTAGCGATCGCAATTCCAATACTGAGTTAGTCATTTGTCATGAATAATCAATGCCCAATTCCCAATGCCCAATGCCCAATTCCCCATTCCCTAATTCCAATCCTGTTCGTCTTTTTTACCGCGACTTTTGTAAATACCTCCCAAATCATGAATTTTGCGAGTCTTCTCAAAAAGCTCGGCCTCAGTCAAACCCCACTGTTGCAAGACTTTATCTAGGTCTTTTTGGATATCTCTCGCCCCTGGAAAGCCTTGATAACGCATTCGCAGTCGGGCTAATTCTGCTAAGTTATAGTCTGTCGCCTCTTGAGAGAGTAAAATATCAATAAGGGGGCGATCGCGGTTATAAAGAGGGTGTTGTTGATCTTTACCGGCCGTTGGTTCAGTCATCGTGAGTCCTGAGTGAGAAGTTAAGAGTTAGGAGTTAGGAGTGAGAAGTTAGGAGTTATGGAATTCTGAGTCTTAGTCTTTAAGTTTAGCCGCGAGCAAAGGAGCAGAAAAGACAAAAGAAAATCATCTTCTGTGCTGAGAAAGTACTTGTAGAATTGAAAACTATTTACTTACTCATAACTTTTAACTCATAACTCCTCACTCCTCTTAGGCGGCTAGTACACCTGATGTCTTACGGCTCTCACCACTGCCACTTAACTTTAAATAAAGTTACATTAGTCATTAAGAAAATACAAAAAACTTTAGATGAGGGTGAATTTTATCTCACCCAAAGTCCAAGCAGCGAGGGAGCAAGAACCCATTATGTTTGAACACTTCACTTCCGAAGCCATTAGAGTAATTATGTTAGCTCAGGAGGAAGCACGTCGCCTGGGACACAATTTTGTAGGAACTGAACAAATTCTCCTGGGTTTGATGGGAGAAGGAACTGGGGTTGCTGCTAAAGTGCTGGCCGAGTTAGGCGTTACCCTCAAAGACGCACGTCGAGAGGTAGAAAAAATTATTGGTAGGGGTTCTGGCTTTGTACCACCGGAAATTCCTTTCACTCCCAAGGTGAAAAGCCTCTTCGAGCAATCTTTTAAAGAAGCTCATAGTCTGGGACAGAATTACATCAACACTGAACATTTACTCTTAGGCTTAACTGAAGCTGGTGAAGGTGTTGCCGCCAAAGTTCTACAAAATCTAGGGGTTGACTTCAAAACTGTTCGCAGTGCCATAGTTCGCCGTTTGGGTGAAAATGCACCAGCTTTCGCTGGTAGTGGTAGTCAAAAACGCACCCAACCGCTAACGATGGAAGAATATGGCAGAAATTTGACCAAATTAGCGCAAGAAGGCAGACTCGACCCTGTAGTTGGTCGTGAGAAGGAAATTGAGCGGGCAATCCAAATTCTCGGTCGCCGCACTAAAAATAACCCAGTGTTGATTGGTGAACCAGGAGTTGGTAAAACTGCGATCACAGAAGGTCTAGCTCAACGTATTATTAACCAGGATGTTCCTGAAAGTTTGCAAGACAAGCAAGTTATCAGCCTCGATATGGGGTCATTGGTAGCCGGAACCCGCTTCCGTGGCGATTTTGAAGAACGCATCAAAAAAGTTGTAGAAGAAGTCCGCACTGTCGGCAACATCATTCTGGTAATTGACGAAATTCACACCTTGGTTGGCGCTGGTGGTACAGAAGGTGGTTTGGATGCAGCAAACATCCTTAAACCTGCCTTAGCACGGGGTGAACTCCAGTGCATCGGCGCAACTACCCTTGATGAGTATCGCAAGCACATCGAGCGTGATGCCGCCCTAGAGCGTCGTTTCCAACCAATTATGGTTGGTGAACCCTCAGTAGAGGAAACCGTACAAATTCTTTACGGCTTGCGCGGTGCTTACGAACAGCACCACAAAGTCACAATTTTGGATTCAGCACTTGTCGCAGCCGCAGAATTATCAGATCGTTATATTAGCGATCGCTTTTTACCAGATAAGGCAATAGACTTAATTGATGAAGCTGGTTCTCGCGTTCGTCTGCGAAACTCTCAAAGTTCTCCCAATAAAGAACTCAAGCTTGAACTCGCTGGCGTTACCAAAGAAAAAGAAGCAGCAGTCAGAGTCCAAGATTTTGATAAAGCTACACAACTGCGCGACCAAGAATTAAAACTCGCAGAACAAGTGCAAGCAACATTGGAAAAAAACGATCAACCTGTCAACTCGACTGTAGTTGATGAGGAAGATATCGCTCAAATCGTTGCATCTTGGACAGGCGTACCAGTCAATAAGCTGACTGAATCTGAGTCAGAATTGCTTCTGCACCTTGAAGACACTCTCCATCAACGGCTCATCGGTCAAGAGCAAGCAGTCTCAGCTGTATCTCGCGGTATCCGTCGCGCCCGCGTCGGCCTGAAAAATCCTAATCGTCCCATTGCTAGCTTTATCTTCTCTGGCCCTACCGGAGTTGGTAAAACAGAATTGGCGAAGGCACTAGCTGCCTACTTCTTCGGTGCGGAAGATTCAATGATTCGGCTAGATATGTCCGAATACATGGAAAGCCATACCGTAGCTAAGTTAATTGGTTCGCCTCCTGGTTATGTTGGATACGACGAAGGTGGACAACTGACAGAAGCCGTGCGGCGGAAACCCTACACAGTGCTGCTATTCGACGAAATCGAAAAAGCGCACCCCGATGTATTCAATATGCTGCTGCAACTCTTGGATGACGGTCATCTTACCGATGCCAAAGGTCGGAAAGTGGACTTCAAGAATACGCTGATCATTTTGACATCTAACATCGGTTCCAAGGTGATTGAAAAAGGTGGTAGTGGTTTAGGCTTTGACTTCGACACTCAAGCCGATGCTAGTTATAACCGCATCCGCACCTTGGTAAATGAAGAATTGAAAGCTTACTTCCGTCCTGAGTTCCTGAACCGTCTCGATGAAATTATCGTCTTCACCCAGCTTTCTAGGGATGAAGTGAAGCAAATTGCTGAAATTATGCTTCGTGAAGTTTCTAAACGCCTGACAGAAAAAGGAATTATTCTTGAAGTTAGCGATCGCTTCAAAGAACTTGTAGTGCAAGAAGGCTACAGCCCAAGTTATGGTGCTAGGCCGTTACGTCGGGCAATTATGCGCCTCTTAGAAGATTCTCTCGCTGAAGCAATGCTGTCTGGTGAAATTACAGATGGAGATACAGCGCTTATCGATGTTGACGATGACTCTCAGGTGAGAGTAAAAAAATCAGAAAAACGAGAATTGCTCTTGGCGAATGTTGCCTAATTTTATACCCGAACACTTTTTGCTGTAATATTTGAGTAATACTCTAGCCTCTCATCTAAGCAGAGGCATTAAGCAGGGGCATCTGCAACAAACAAACATAAAGTGAAATGGTATTATTCTTTCACCCCCGGTAGAAATATCGGGGGTTTTTTATACTTTTTATAAACAACTCATTTTTATACTGATTCCTTTGGCAACAATTCTGATGATGCTTGATTTTCAACTACATTTTCAGAATCACCAGGTTTAGAGAAACCATCTGCTGCATCTTTGATAAAACCAGCTACAGGTACTGCAATTAGCAAACCCAATACTCCAGCAACATTAGTTCCTACAAGTAAAGAAATTAACACCCATATTGGTCTAAGTCCAGTAAATTTGCCTAAAAGTCTGGGTGCGATCGCCTGATCGATTAACTGGTCAATGACGACAGCTACCGCTAAAATCTTTGCTGCTAGCCAAAAGTCATGTGTGGCTATTATGAAAGTTATTACCGCAAGACTGACAACATCGCCAAAGGGAATTAAACTCAAAAGTCCAACTCCCAAACCAAAAAGTAAAGCAAACTGGACTTGAAAAGCTAAAAACAATAATGTTAATGAAGCACCCATCATAAAAGCCAAAGTTACTTGCCCAATCAAGTAATTTTGAAAGTTTTGCTGAATAGACTGTTTTACCTGCTGGGCAAAACTTCCAGGCAACTTTTTAAATATTACCTCCCAAATTCTTGGGCCATCTAACAAGAGGTAAAAAGTCAGCACTACTATGATTAATCCATCAGAAACACTATCGATCGTATCTCTAATAATGTTTAAAAGTTTATCCGTAACGAACTCGAATTCATTAGGTAATTGGTCAGTTACTTGTGTTAATAGCTGACTTAAATTTACATTTAATTTGTGGCTAGAGAACCAAGCATTTAAAGTTTGAAGTTTTTCTTCGCTAGAATCAATCCATTGAGGAAGAACTTTTACCATCTCATTAAATTGCTCTAAAACAATGGGAACCAAAGTAATACCCAGAGCAATAATAATTATCAAAGCTGATATAAAAACTAATGCTACTGCATAGCCCCGTTTCACTCCTTGCTTTTGGAGAATGGTAACAGGATAGTTTAAGACGAATGCAAGCAAAGTAGCTAAGATAAGAATTGTGACCACAGGTTGAAGATTTTTAACAAGCAAAAATGCTAGCCAAGCATTGAGAAACACTAGAGGAAATAGCAGCGTAAAAATTAACCATTTAAGTAGTTGATTGAGTGAAAAATTCATAATAAATTTAAAACTAAAGCTATTCTAATTACTACATTTAATTGGGAAAATATACTCAACGGCAAAAAAATCTCCCCAATTCCCAATTCCTAACTTTCAGAGAAAGCTAAAAATTGTTCCTCATTTATTCGTCCCGCTTGATATAGAGTATTAGTAATTTCCGAAATAGTTAAAACCGAATGACTGCAATAACCATTTTGCTGTAACCTATCTTTTACACCCTGTTCATGGTCGATAAATACCACAATATCATTAACTTTTAATCCTGCTGATTCCAACTTTCCTGCTCCTTCCATGACACTTTTGCCACTGATGAGAATATCGTCAACCACTACAACTGTTTCACCAGGATGAAAGTTACCCTCAATAACTCTCCGCGTTCCGTGGGCTTTTACTTCTTTACGAGGGAAAATCATCGGACAATGAAGGCGCAAAGCTAAACCGGTAGCTGTGGGTAAAGAACCATAAGGAATACCAGCTAATCTGTCAAAATTGAGATTCTTCAAAATATCCTCATAAGCAGTGAGAACTTGATTAAAAACTTGGGGATTGGAAATAATTTTGCGTAAGTCGATGTAATAAGGAAATATTGCTCCTGATGCTTGGACAAAACTGCCAAACATAATGCAGTCAATATCATAAAGTTGTAAAATTAAATCCTGGTAGGGATGCTGATTTAAGAAACAAACATCAGGAAACCACACAGAACATGTGGAATTTTCATAAATAATTTCGGTTTTTATCTGATTAATTTCTGCTCGTAGAGACTTGACTTCCTGTGATAATTGTGTATTTGCCAACATATCTTGAGGAATAGGAATTAGCAAACCATCACCGTTAGTATTCAAGCCCGCTTCTAAAATTTGCTTTAGGTTTAATCCCTCTGCCCAGATGCTACGGGCCATAATAATTCGTTCAGGCGCGATCGCTCGAATAAGTGCTAAAACTTCAGGATTGGTAGTTCCCACCTCCAAACCCAATTGTTCTGGAGTTCCCCAGGTTTTTGATTCTTTTACCACCTGTAAATAAAGTGGTGATTCGTTTGTAGGATATTGCTGTAAAGCTTCTGCACCTGGATTAGAAGTACAGCATAAAATAAATACTGCCTTATCAGGATAGACCAAAAAAGGGGCTACGTGATCTTGTCCTGTATAGGGACTAAGAGTAATGGCATCCACTTGCCATTGTGTAAATACAGTTTGGGCAAAAATGGTACTAGTATTTAAGTCACTATGCTTGGCATCTAAAATAACTGGTATGTGCGCTGGAATAGCTGCTAAAGTTTTGTACAGCAATTCTAAACCGGGAATACCTAACGCTTCGTAAAAGCCAAGTGTCGGTTTATAAGCACAAACGTAATCAGCAGTTTCCGCAATAATGAATTGTAACCACTTCTGTAAGCCAGCAATGAGTTCTTCAGATTCATAACGCACAGGCATCATCTCTGGGTTTGGATCGAGTCCTACAAATAGTAAGCTTTGATTTTGCAAGATATTACGATTCAATTTATCAAAAAAGTTCATTTTTTTTAAAGAGTCATTGGTTATTTGTCATTGGTCATTTGTCATTTGTTATTCTTTTATGACCAGAGTTGATTTACTAAAACATTGATTCTGTTAATTCAGTACCACCAGCTTTTTGCCCTAATTGATAGTGAATCACTACAAATAAGATAACCATTGGCACTGAGGCAAAGTGAACAATTCGCAATGCTTGCCAACTGCCAAAAAAATCCACAATCCAGGGAAATTGAGCAGGTTTATACATCCCTATACCTGTAAATAATGCCAGTAGCAAAATAGGAATAATTGCTGTATAAGCAATCCGATGCCAAGCATAAATTAGGCGTTTAGAATTGTGACTTTTTTGTAATGCTTTGAAGTCATTCGCACCTACAAATCGATGTCGCCAGCGTCGGGTAATTAAAACATAAATTCCATACCACAAGAGATTCAGCGAAAATAGCCACATTGCGGCAAAATGCCAATGCCTGCCGCCTGCAAGCCAACCTCCTAAAGTAAATATTGGAGGAATGTGGAAACCTGCACGTCCACCAAAAACAGGGTTGGCGTTGTAAATTTGTAGCCCACTAGTGAGCATGATAAATAGACTAATGATGTTACACCAGTGGAAAATTTTGGCTGCGATCGCTTGAGTGGGTAGCTTTCGAGTTTGAGAGGGAGTCAAATTCATAGATTTTGACTGATAAAATTTGCTGTTTATCTGTCTTGGGTAAATGCCCCAACAAATTTTGGGGTGGGTATTACTCACCTTTATTTTCCCATTCTATGATTCAGACATTTTAAAAAATATGTCGCAGTCACACCCAGGACGTTTATGAGGAGAAAGTAGAATGGGTGCAGCTGGAAGTTTGGTAAGTTCTAAGCTATGGGGCGGTATTCTCGCTATCACAGCAGTTTGTTAGTAATAACATTTTCCCTTCTGCGTTATCGCAACGACAAATTTTTACGCCAACCTACTTAACATTGGGAACTTCCAGAAAATAAATTATCCAATTTACTCAGATAATATTTTTCTTTCTCCCCCTGCCACCTGCCTCTTTTTGACCTGCGTAAGCTCTCACAGAAAATTACCAAAGCCGGATCAAATTTTAAATTATCTAATTATCTGATTCACAACAGATGTGCCCTGAATACGCCATTTACCTTGTTCTCTAATCAAATCATACCGAACTCGCAAATTCTCGTTAGAAGAGTTTTTAAATTGACCATTTTCGTATAACTGCGTAATTTCCTTCACTGTAGCTTCCACGGCGGCACGGTTTGCAAACAACTCTACTCTCTCAATAGATTCTATCTTCAAACTATGCTCGTACTTGCGGTAGCGGTTGTCTGACCTATTTTCTTGAGCAATTAGCCGCCATTGAGATAAAGCTGAACCAGTTAAAATCTGCTCTAAATTATTAATCTCATGATTAGGGCCTAAAGCTGCGGCTTTGATAGATAACCAAGTGTTAATAACTTCCTTTGCCTCTACCTTTGTTAAAGGGCCTTCTTCTGATTCTAATTTATTTTTTGGATCGGGAATAGATACTGGTGGTTCATTTATCTGTACAAACAACTGTATACCACGCAGAGAAGGTGGAGGAAAAAACAGATTTTTTAACCAACCAAAAGTTGTTGTAGCTAACACCCAGAAAACTAATACACTCACCAAAGAAATAAACACTCTCCATACTAGCCGTGTTTTTCCTTCTATGGTGTTAGCAAAAGTTCGCCGCCGCCGGGGACGACGAGAAGAAGGACGATTATCTGGTATACGTTCTCGGCTAGCAGATGAAGTGGGTTTTCTCCGCCGACGCTTTTGGCTATGACCGGATGCAGCACTTTTAGCCGAACCGTTCAAATTCTGATTAGTACCTCTGCTTATCCGTTCAGCAGCAGGAACCTCTGATTTTACACTTCCAGACGAACTCCATATCTGTGGTGAGAAGTTTGGATATTCAGGCGTTTCTTTTGCTGGTGTTTCTGGCAATTCTGTGTTAATTGTTCTGCTGTGATTAAATTGCGCTGAAGTCTTAGTTGAATTATTGTGGAAAAGAGGATTCTTTACCTTGGACTGGGGAAAATATTGGGGGTTAATTACAGCCCATTCATTAGTAGTTGTCTCTGCATCAGTTGGCAATGCTTCTAAATAAGCTTGTACCTGTTGATTAGCAAAGTAATCTTTTAGGAAAGCTTGCTGGTTTGCTAAATCTCGAAAATGAGGAAATACTTCGTGTTGCAACCACTGTTCGGCATATAGACACAGCCCAGGTAATAAATCTGGAGAGTCTTGAGATTTTTCCCGAATAAAAGCTAAAGCCTCGTACTCCTGACTAAGTTCTAAAACCCGAGTTGCTTCTTCAGTTTGCCCTAAGAGTAAGGCACATAGCGATTGTTCTAAATGTACATCTTGACGCTTGCCCAGACGCACGAGCATTTGTCTTGCTTGACGAATTAAAGCGGGTTGCCGTTGAGCAAATCCCCGCGCTATCAAGGCATAAACAGCTAAGTAAGTAGCTACAGCAGAAGGACGTTTGCTTTGAGCTTCAAATAATTTGTGCTGTTCTGCCACTGTTAAGTGGTTGCGTAACTGCTGGATAAATCGCAAAAAGTCATCTATGTTTAAACCAGAGTCATCATTGTTCGTGCCATCAATGCCGCCACGATCTTCTAAGAGATTTTGCAATAATTCCAAGCCTTGGCTGCGTTCGGCAGTCTTTTCTTGAGGGAGTGCCAACAACTCCAAAATTCGATATGGTCGCAATTTGTAAAGATCCGCCTGAATTTCTGCCTGGATACTGGAGAACAATCCTTCGCGTACTAGCAGTTCTTGACCAGTTTCTAGGGATATGGCGGCATTTTCGTAGTGACCTTGCTGCCACTGTTCCCGGCCTAATTCCAGACAAGCAAGGGCAACAGTGAGAACTACATCTGGATGTTCAGCATTTTCATAAATTTCTTCATCTGTTAAATTCTTACTTTTTCTTGCACTTTTAGCACCATTTTTATTTACTAGGTATGGGCGACCTAGTTTCAATACAAGTTCGTATTCGCCCAACTCTTGCAAAATCAATAAAGCGCCAACTAATTCATCTTGGGTAATTTCGATACCCATACTTTGGGTGTCAATACCCCTTTTGGTGCTTTCTGTGCGATTTTCCAGTGCTACTGCGGCAGCAGCAAGGTTATCAGGATCGTAGGCGTGGGCAAGATAAAGCTGATCGTAGGTACTGCGTTGTTTTGGATCTGATAAAACCACGTAAGCTTCTTCTATGAGTTGTTTACGAGAAGAAATTGCTGCCTGAGAATACTCACGTCGTGGCAATTGTACAATGCGATCGCTGTACGCCTGTCGCAATTGTTCTTCACTTGCCGCTAACGGTAGTCCTAAAATTCGGTAGTAATCTAGCGGAATTCGCACAGCCTACTTCCCCTGCACCGCGATCAACATAATGTCACCTAGAGATTTCCAGGCCTGTAAAACCGTGCCATAAAAATGCCGTATAGAACTTACTCTACAAGTGTATATTGCAACAACTTGTTTTGTACCTTTCCGAAATTTTGAGTCACATTTTAGTACTAATTTTTTGCTTTCGCCTAG
Source organism: Nostoc sp. DedVER02 (assembly GCF_034530675.2). Classification (NCBI taxonomy): domain Bacteria; kingdom Bacillati; phylum Cyanobacteriota; class Cyanophyceae; order Nostocales; family Nostocaceae; genus Nostoc; species Nostoc sp. DedVER02. The sequence goes on along the minus strand of NZ_JAVRCP020000046.1, from coordinate 30,395 downwards.
AAAGCCTCAATTGTTTGTCTTAATTCTTAGTATTTTTGTTGAACACGACTATTATCAGCCTTCGATAGCACAAACCACAACTACCGCTTTTAATCACGGCAAAAATGTTGTGGTTGCAAAAATCTATTGATGATTGATTTTTTCGGGACTTTCCCAGTAGGCGGTTACTAAAATACTACTAGTGGGGCTTAGACCCTGATAACACGAGAAAAAGATAATATCATAATTTACTTTCAATTACAATTACCTATTTGGGTATATAGATTTTGCTTACTTTTTTTAAATTGTTAATGGATATGCAGAAAGCAATCTATATTGATTGCTAGTCTATGAAGGGGAATATTTAGGAGTGCTGAGTGCTGAGTAAGAAGTAATGAGTAAGAAGTAGTGAGTAATTAGTACTTGGAAGCGATTTGATGCCTAAGTCTAGTCATTTTACTTTTTACTCAGTACTCGTTATGGGCTAAATGCCGTGCTACCGCTAACGGCACTCAGAACTGTTTCGGTGAGAGAGCAAAACCCAAAGCGACATATATTGTTTGTTGTTAGAGTCAAATCCTCACAGGGCAGGGGCTGAGAAGTTAAAAATCAAAAATTCAAAATTCAGCTATTCCCTAAGACCCTTTTTTGGTGCATAAATAAAGTTTGATTGTTGAGTCTTGCAAACGCTAGCCTGTTAAAAGCTGAGGTGTTATCAGACCAATTTATTTAAGACCGTAACTTTTAAGTTGTACAACAGGGATACTCAAAAATAATGATTCAAGAGCGTACATTACCCACATTCAATCCTGCTACTACGCATATTACTAAAGAAGAAGGGTTACGGTTATATGAGGATATGGTGTTAGGGCGCTTGTTTGAAGACAAGTGCGCTGAAATGTACTACAGGGGCAAAATGTTTGGTTTTGTCCATTTGTACAACGGTCAAGAAGCCGTTTGTAGTGGTGTTGTGCAGTCAATGCGACCGGGCGAAGATTACGTTTGTAGTACTTACCGCGACCACGTTCATGCTCTGAGTGCGGGTGTACCAGCAAGAGAGGTAATGGCAGAATTATTTGGCAAAGCCACAGGTTGCAGCAAAGGGCGCGGTGGTTCCATGCACATGTTTTCTGCGGAACATCGCTTGCTGGGTGGCTATGCTTTTGTGGCTGAGGGAATTCCTGTAGCAGCTGGGGCGGCTTTCACGAGCAAATACCGCCGCGAAGTGCTAGGAGATAAAAATGCTGACCAGGTGACAGCTTGCTTTTTTGGCGACGGTGCAGCTAACAATGGTCAGTTTTTCGAAACGTTAAATATGGCAGCTTTATGGAAACTACCAATTCTGTTTGTAGTCGAAAATAATAAGTGGGCCATTGGAATGTCTCACGAACGGGCGACTTCCCAGCCTGAGATTTATAAAAAAGCCAGTGTATTTAACATGGTAGGCGTGGAAGTTGATGGCATGGATGTACTAGCAGTTCGAGCCGTGGCTCAAGAAGCTGTAGCCCGTGCCCGTGCAGGTGAGGGCCCAACATTAATTGAGGCGCTTACCTACCGCTTCCGGGGTCACTCCTTGGCTGACCCAGATGAAATGCGAAGCAAGGCGGAGAAAGAATTTTGGTTCGCTCGTGACCCAATCAAGAAGTTGGCAGCTTATTTGCTAGAGCAAAATCTGGCGGATGAGGGAGAAATCAAAGCCATTGACCGTAAAATTCAAGATGTAATCGACGAAGCAGTTAAATTCGCCGAAAGCAGCCCCGAACCAGACCCAAGCGAGTTATATCGTTTCGTGTTTGCAGAAGACGAATAAACAGTGCTGAGTTATGAGTGCTGAGTGCTGAGTAGAAGAAAAAATACTCAGCACTCAGCACTCAGCATTCCACCTTACCCAGGACTAAAATTTGTGTTTAGCATTGCAGTTCAACAGCAACAGTACAAGACGTACATTCTTTCAGATGAAGCCGCTGGTTCTCAGTTGGAAGTTGTACCAGAACGCGGTGGTATTATCACCCGTTGGCGCATTCAAGGGCAAGAAATTTTTTACCTGGACACTGAACGCTTTACTCATCCTGATTTGAGTGTCAGAGGTGGGAATCCAATTTTGTTTCCTATTTGTGGCAATCTACCAGATAATACTTACACTCATAATGGGCAAAAATATACTCTCAAACAACACGGTTTTGCCCGTGATTTGCCGTGGAAAGTAACAGAACAAGAAACTGGAGATAAAGCTAGTCTTACTGTTGTTCTTGATAGCAATGAGCAAACTAAGGCACTTTATCCTTTTGATTTTCAACTGAATTTCACTTACGAACTTCAAGGTAATACTCTAGAAGTCCGGCAGCAGTATAGAAACTTGTCATCCACACCAATGCCCTTTTCGGCTGGTTTCCATCCCTACTTTTTGTGTGGTGATAAAACTCAGTTAGAGATTGAAATTCCCTCTAAGCAGTATCAAGACAATCAAACTAAGGAATTTCACTCTTTTGATGGCAAATTTGACTTTAGCCGCGATGAAATTGATTTTGCCTTTGGACAGCTAACGAGTAAATCAGCCACTGCGATAGATCGTAGCCGGAAGTTAAAACTCACCTTGGATTATGATGATTTCTCTACCTGGCTGGTATTTTGGACAGTCAAAGGCAAAGAATTCTACTGTTTAGAACCTTGGAGTGCCACCCGTAACTCTCTGAATACTGGTGATAACCTGACTGTGTTAGCACCAGGAGCTAGCCATACAGCATCTATAAGGTTGACGGCTAATTTTTTCTAAACCCCTTTACAAATCTATAGATGTATATGCTATGATTGCAAAGTTGCGAAATGCAGCGAAAGGGTCGCTAACTCAACGGTAGAGTACTCGGCTTTTAACCGATTAGTTCCGGGTTCGAATCCCGGGCGACCCATATAACCTATATAAAGTTTTAAGGAATATTCGCCTCTGCTTTTATCTCAAAAGTAGAGGCGAGTTTTATAAGAAGAATTCAGAAATCAGGAGTCAGAATTCAGTATGAATTCTGTACGAGTGGTTGATAACTTGCGGAGTGAGGGTTCACGAGCATCTGAATATTGGTTTAAAACCGTACTTCCTCCCGCTACGCGCTAACGCCTGCAAGTGGCGTGAAAAGAATTAAAATGTTCTCGCCTTAAAACTCCATCCCTTCATGGGTGGAGTATTCTGACTCCTGACTCCTATTTATATTAAGAAATAAAATTTTCGGATAAGCGATCGCTTTTGCTAGTAATCAAAAAAGATCGCAATTCATAGAAATTAACTAATTTTTATAGTTAATTCAGTGATTGTACGGATACTATGGTACGGGCTGAAAGTGAATTAATAAAGGAGTTTGAGCTTTTCAAGTGGAAGTAGTAAATGCAGGCAATTTTGGGGCAAAAAGCCTTTATTTCCTTAGCAGGGCTGGAAACTGAAAACCAATGGTCAAAACAAATGCGATCGCGGGGTTTGTCTGGAAGCGATCGCGACTTTTGGCAGTTATGGGCACAATATCAAGATTATTTTTACAGTCGTAGCTTACAGTGGATGAGTGGTAATCCTACAGATGCTGAAGATGTACTTAGTCAGGCAATGCTCAAAGCCTGGAATGAATGGCCAAAATATGCCGGGAAAATCACCAATCCCAAAGCTTGGTTGAGTCAAATAACACATAACCTCTGCATCGATATCCATCGAAAACGCCAGCGCGAAAGGATGGAAAACATTGAGGATATTCAATCTGTAGCTCATACAGCACTCAGTTGCAGCTTGGAATCTGCTGAATCAGAAATTTTCCGTCATGAACTGAGGGCATATCTAAACCACAAAATTGAGTCTTTACCACCCAGACTGCGCGACCCTTTTATCCTCCGCTATTGTCAAGACAAGTCCTACAGAGACATTGCCAAGGAACTGTCCCTCTCCGAAGACAATATTCGTAAACGGGTTAAACAGGCGCAAACCATTCTCCAAAAGCAGTTAAACAAGTATCTAGCGGGGGAAGATGACACTTCTTTAGATTCCCTCTCACAGTCTTTAAAATCGATAATTCCAATAGTGGAATCCCAACCTGATGAAAAACTCCACCCACAAGTGGATAGAGTTTTTGGGCATGGGAAAGAGTCTCCAATGCCCCAAGTAGCGGGGCGGCTATCCCTCTCCACCCAAGGGATGGAGTTTCCCGTCGCTTTCGATGAAACCGCGCTCTCTGATTGGGAAGCGGCAATAACAACAAAGGACATCATCGAAGAAATTAATTATAAAGTAAGCGTGATATGGTTGGAAACCTTGCCACATATTTGGTACAGTCCTCCCAGTCCTCTGGGGTGGACATAAATATTCACTTGGTCTTAGACGAAAAGCCAAGTAGACAAGACCAAAAGTTGAAAACTTTAACTAAGTACGTCCAGAAGTATCCCCAAGGGTGGAAGAAACGATTAGAACTAGCTGATTTGCTCTATGGAATGGGAATTTGGCAACAGGCGATCGCAGAGTATCGCCAAGTACTTGAGCGACAGCCTCAATTAATCAATGTGCGGCTGCAACTTGGAAAAATCTTGCAGATCGTGAAACGAGAAGCAGAGGCCATAGAGCTATATGGAAGTGCCCTAGCATTATCTTGTAGTCAAGGCACTCAGCACCACATTGGCGGATTAATTGCTGTCTGTAAAAATGAAACTCACAAAGCAATCAGCGCTTTTGATGCTGCGGTCAAGCTAGAACCTGACAAAATCGTTCATTGGCTGGCATTGGGACAAGTGCAGAAGGGAAGAGAAAATCCGATTGGGGCTTTAGAAGCTTTTTCACAGGTTTTATCACTCAACCCAGATGATATTGTCGCCTTGCTTCACAGCTATGATGCACTGATGGCAATGGGAGACTTCCAAGGAGCTAGGGAGCAGCTAAGTAGAGCGATCGCTTTAGCTCCCGATGATTTTCGAGTACTCCAACGAGAATTAGATCAGCGTTGTGGGATGAAATTGGTACTAGGTAAAGAAGGAAAGCAGACTAAGAAGTTGATTGGTTCTGTGCTACGACAGGCTCCTCACGCAGCCGAAGCTTACAAATCGCTAGCTTATTATCATCTTTACCGGGGCGATTGGGCGCAAGGGGTAGGGGTGTTAGCAGAGTTTGCCCAGCAACACCCCAATCATCCTAGCGCTTGGTATTACTATGGACAGTGCTTGTTCCACACAGGGGAATATCAGGCGGCGGCACAGATGATGCTGAAAGCTTATAGTTTGTATCCTAACGATTGTGAAATCTATCGGGGGTTGTGTAAGATTTTGCCCGTTGCTGGGCGATTAGAAGAATTACAACCCCTACTAGAAGAGATGCTTGAGCGTTTTTTTGAACGGTGGAGTGTTTGGGCGACGGTGGGGCGGGTGCTGGTGGAAAGCTTTCAAGACATTGAACGAGGGTGTAGTGTTTCTGCCAAGGGAATAGAACTGCAACCTCAATTAGCTGATGCTTGGTTTCGTCATGGGCGGGTGTTGGCTTTGGCGCTTAAACATCAAGAAGCTGTGACAGCTTTGGAAAAAGGATGGCAGTTTTTGCCTGTAGCAGGAGGTTATCTGCAATCTGTACCTGCTGCGGTGTGGCTGGGAGAAAGTTACCGAGGGCTGGGAAATGATGCCCTTAGTCGCCGATGGTGGGAAGAGGCTTGTGTACGAAGCCAGGAATTGAAGTCGTTTAACTTGGCTACGGCTGATTACTGGCATGGGAGAGCTTTGGAGGGGTTAGGGAATGCTGTAGGGGCGATCGCAGTTTATCGCAGTGCTTTGAATCAACAGTTGTTTTATCCGGCTCGTGGAGAGGTTGAGGAAACTTTGACACGTTTACAATCGACGGTGCGGAAGAATTCTCGTGCTTGAGTGGTGCATTTATTTAGAAAAAAAATGCCTCTAACTCAAAAAATTCCAAAATTGATAGCTGAGATCGTCTTTAGAATGTGGAGATAAAAAATCAACCTTAATCTCTACGCAAAAATTCTCAAATATCAGGAGTGTATAAAATGAAGTTAGGTAGATTGATTAATGCGATCGCAGCTTTGATCTTGGTTTTTTGCGTTGCACTGATTGCTAGTCCGTTAAATGCTGTAGCTGCTCCAAGTAGTTATCAACAAACCTGCTCAGATATCTCTCTTCGGGAAAATGTATTATCAGCTATTTGCAGAAAACGGGATCAATCACCCAACCAAACTGCCATTACCTTGAAAGGAATTGAAAATATTGATGGTACTCTCAAGGTAGTCGATCCTCAAAAAACAGCTAATTTTAACCTCTCTTGTACTGGTACTTCTATTGAGGGAGCAGAAATTTCCAGTCAATGTCGCAAGATCAATGGTCAATTTGTATCAACTCGTACTGGCATCAATGGAATCGAAAATATTGATGGAGTACTAAAATACACAAGTACCCCATAAACATTGCCATTGCTTGATCTGGTAGCGACTGTCTTGAATCTCAAGTGCGATCGCTATTTTCTTCTCTTTTGATTTTTTGATCGTGTGTAGAGCGATCGCCAATCTTATCCAAGGAAGTGCGATCGCTCTTTTATGGTAAGCTGTAGCGCCTACAAGTTGCCTCATAATCTTTTAGATAAAACCTGTAAACCCTTTCCTCTGCTCCTCTGCTCCTCTGCTCCTCTGCTCCTCTGCTCCCCTGCTGTCTCAATGTGCAAATTAAAAACACAACAGCTTAAGGTTGAGCAAGTTATGTCAACTATGCATATTTTAATCACAAATGCAATAGTTAGTAAAAAACGCCCTCATTGTATTTGTTAAAAGTTAGTGGGTTTAAGTTGAAGCGATCGCTTTGATATAATTATTTTGGATACTGTGCTACCAGAGCTACTAGCTGTAGGGTAACTAAAAGTACAGCAATACAGAGCATCTGTGGGGCATAGTACAGCAGTATAGAACATATTGATAGTAACGATGGCGTAAACTTTTTCAACATAGATACACGACACTAGTTATAATTTCCTATAAGTTGAAAAAACTCTTAAGATTTAGCGTAATAAATACGCTTTTCTCAGACCGACTAGCTGACAACCACATTAGGAGGACTATCTATGGCGCTTGTACCACTGCGGCTGCTGTTGGATCACGCAGCTGAAAACGGTTACGGCATCCCAGCTTTCAACGTTAACAATTTAGAGCAGATTCAGGCAATCCTGAAGGCTGCTGTAGAAACAGATAGCCCCGTAATTTTGCAAGCTTCACGCGGCGCTCGTAATTATGCAGGAGAAAATTTCCTTCGCCACCTGATTTTGGCAGCGGTAGAAACCTATCCTCACATTCCCATTGTCATGCACCAAGATCATGGTAATGCTCCTGCTACCTGCTACTCAGCAATAAAGAATAACTTCACCAGCGTAATGATGGATGGTTCTTTAGAAGCTGATGCTAAAACTCCCGCTAGCTTTGAATACAACGTCAATGTTACCCGCGAAGTTGTAAACGTAGCTCATGCTTTGGGTGTCAGCGTTGAAGGTGAACTCGGTTGTTTGGGTTCTCTAGAAACTGGTGCTGGTGAAGCTGAAGATGGTCACGGGTTTGAAGGTACACTCGACCACTCACAACTGCTAACCGACCCCGATGAAGCTGTTGACTTCGTAGAAGCCACCCAAGTAGATGCTCTGGCTGTTGCCATTGGCACAAGCCACGGTGCTTACAAGTTTACCCGCAAGCCGACTGGTGAAATTTTAGCTATCAGCCGCATTGAAGAAATTCACCGCCGTCTGCCTAACACCCACTTGGTAATGCACGGTTCATCCTCTGTACCTGAAGATTTACTTGCGCTGATTAACCAGTATGGTGGCGCAATTCCTGAAACCTACGGTGTACCTGTAGAAGAAATCCAAAAGGGTATTAAGAGCGGTGTACGTAAAGTAAACATTGACACTGATAACCGTCTGGCAATTACTGCTGCTGTACGTGAAGCTTTGGCTAAAAAGCCAGAGGAGTTTGACCCCCGTCACTTCCTCAAGCCTTCTATCACATACATGCAAAAGGTATGTGCTGAACGCTATCAGCAATTTGGTACTGCTGGCAATGCAAGCAAGATTAAGCAAATTTCCTTAGAAGATTTTGCTGCTAAGTATGCTAAAGGTGAACTCAACGTTGTCACCAAATCTGCTGCTAAAGTTTAATTTTGACAACAAATAAATAGGTGCATAGTACTGCTATACTCCTAAAAAATTGAGGATTTTAATATTGATATAAACCGGGTATTTACCCGGTTTTTTATTTTATTTATAAGGGTTGGGAATTGGGAATTGGGAATTGGGAATTGGGAATTGGGAATTGGGAATTAGTTATTCTTTCTTCCTCTGCTCCCCTGCTCCCCTGCTCCCCCCCCCCCCCCCCCCCCCCCCCCCCCCCCCCCCCCCCCCCCCCCCCCCCCCCCCCCCCCCCCCCCCTCCTCCTTTTCCCCCCCCGGGGCGCCTTTCCCAGCAGGAAAAAAAGAACAAATTATTTCACTGTT
>NZ_JAVRCP020000046.1:0-21922 GCF_034530675.2 Nostoc sp. DedVER02 | reverse complement strand
CCCCCTGCCCCCTGCTCCCCTACCCCTTCCCCAATCCCTAGAACACCCGATGTTGTAAAGAGGGCATTTGACGACGAACTTGTTCTAACCTAGTAGGCTTAATTTCTGCGATCGCAATTCCCGGTTTTTCTCCAGCATCGGCTAAAATTACGCCCCAAGGGTCGATAATAACGGCGTGGCCGTGGGTTAGACGGCGGGCGTAGTTATTGCCTGTTTGGGCAGGAGCAATGACGTAGGCGGTGTTTTCGATAGCTCTGGCTTGTAGTAACACTTGCCAGTGATCTTTGCCTGTAAAGGCGGTAAAGGCGGCGGGAATAAAGATAACATCGGCTCCCTTGTCTGCCAGATGACGGTACAGTTCAGGGAACCGGACATCATAACAAATAGAAAGCCCTAAATTACCTAGTTTTTCTGAGAAATGTACGGGGGGCAGTTGCGTACCAGCCACAACCGTGCTGGATTCCCGATAGGTATTGCCGTCGGGGACATCAACATCAAATAAGTGTACTTTGTAGTAACGTGCAAGTTCTTGACCGCTTGGGTCGATAAGTAAAGTAGTGTTATAAACTTTGCCTGTATTGTCTACAGGAAGGGGAAAGCTGCCGCCCAAGATCGTAACTTGAAAGCGTTGAGCCATTTTTTTGAGAAATTTTTCACTTTCAATAGCGATCGCATCGCCTTGTGCGAGTTTATCTTTTTCTTCTCCCATATAGGAAAAGTTTTCTGGCAAGCCTACCAATTCAGCACCTCGACGCACGGCAAGCTCGATTAATTCTTCTGCCTGAGCCAAATTTTTGTGTAGATCGGAAACACTTGTCAATTGAATAGCGGCGGCTAAATAAGGCTTCATAGATTCAACAACGAACAGTTGATTTATGGAAGATAGATTATCAAAATATATCGCTAGTTAAACATCTGTGGAACTTAATTAGAAATGCCTCAGCCAGATTTTCTTTAACAGACTGGTTTTATAGCACAAGGCTTGGTGGTTAAGACATCAACAGATGATGAAACTGAGACGCAAAAAGACTTTTTATCCAGTCCCCAGTCCTTAGTCCCCAGTCCCTTGCTATATTACCGATTTTAATCTTCCTCTGGGTTCTAGCAAACTGAGCAAGATAAAGATTAGATTGCGATCAAACCTTGATAAAAGCTATCTACCGTGGATATTTCTATTCTCATTCAAACATTTATCGCTGTGTTTGTCTTGGCGGATGCTGTGGGCAATATACCGATTGTTTTAGTTTTGACTAAGGGCATGATCCCAGACCAAAGAAACCAAGTTATAGATAAAGCAATTATCGTTGCGATCGCAGTTCTTTTGCTATTTGCTTTTGGTGGGCAAGTAATTCTAAATTATTTGGAAATTAGTATTGGATCTTTGCGAGTTGCAGGAGGACTCTTATTGCTGTTAATTGCTTTACAAATGCTGCGGGGAGAATTAGACCAGCCCGTTATTGAAGAAGGACGCGATGTTGCAATTACTCCACTAGCTTTACCATTATTAGCGGGCCCGGGGACTTTGACGACGGTGATGTTGCTGATGTCTAAATCACAGAGTCCGCATCTTAGTGTGGCGGTGGGTATATTAGGGGCAATGTTTATTACTTGGTTAATTTTGCGTTTAGCAAATCTAATTGACCAGTGGATTGGTGCAGAAGGTGGAGTGATTGTGACTCAGCTTTTGGGCTTTCTATTGGCGGCGCTAGCGGTGGAAATTGGTAGTACGGGAATTAAAGAATTATTTTTGAGCTAGAAAACTCCTAAAAACACTCTTAAATTGTATACAAATGTAAACAAGTTTGAAAAACGGGAAATTTGCGCCTCTCAAACTTGTTGATAAAAATTGACCTAAAGTTAGAGTAATATCGATAACTCAAGAGGATTTTGTGACCAATTGAGTTTCAAAGATACTTTTCTAGAGTGGAAGCTAATGTACTTTTAGGTACAGCACCTACCACCATATCCACTTTTTGTCCATCTTTAAAAATCATTAATGTCGGAATACTGCGGATGCCGTACTGACTAGCAACTTGAGGATTTTCATCCGTGTTGACTTTGACGACCTTGATTTGATCTTTGTACTGTTCGGAGATTTCATCGACAACAGGAGCTACCATACGGCATGGTCCGCACCAGGGTGCCCAAAAGTCAACTAAAACGGGTACATCGCTGTCGAGTACTTCTTGCTTGAAACTAGAATCGGTAACTTGTGCGGCTGTTGACATGCCTAAAACCTTCGCCAATAATATCTGAACTTGGTGAAAATTCTACCATAGCAAAAACCTCAGCTTGGAAGTCTAAGGATGTACATTTGCAAAGATACTCTCTTAAACTTTTATTTACAAACATAAGGAACCGCCCGAACAGTAGTCCGGGCGGAGTGTGGTGTGAGGAGTGAACGGAAACATTCGTCTCCGCTATCTCTATTGTAGGCGACATATAGGATTTTTCCAGCAATTGTTTAGGGCGCTGGAAAAATTTATTGATGGATTGGGGATTGGGAATTGGGAATTGGGAATTGGGAAAACTCTTCCCCAGTCCCCAGTCCCCAGTCCCTTCACTTACCCATACCTAATTGTTGAGCTTTTTGGTAAACTTTACCTTCGGTTAATAGGGAAGGGGCAATCACAACTTCCACTTGCTGCATTTCTTTAATATTTTTGGCTCCTAAAGTGCCCATGCTGGTCTTTAAGGCTCCTAAAAGATTGTGAGTGCCATCATCTAGTCCGGCTGGGCCAATGAGTATTTGCTCTAGGCTACCGGTGGTGGCAACGCGAATGCGAGTACCACGAGGCAACACCGGGCTAGGAGTCGCCATACCCCAATGATAACCCCGTCCTGGGGCTTCTGCGGCTCTGGCAAAGGGGGAACCAATCATTACACCATCAGCACCGCAGGCAATGCATTTACAAATGTCGCCACCAGTGATTAAACCGCCATCAGCAATAATGGGGATATAGTTACCAGTTTCCTTGTAGTAATCATCTCTTGCTGCTGCACAATCTGCGATCGCAGTTGCCTGTGGTACACCCACACCCAATACCCCACGAGACGTACAAGCTGCGCCAGGGCCAATTCCCACCAAAACACCAGCCGCCCCAGCTTTCAATAAATTCAACGTAACTTCATAAGTGACGCAATTACCCAACACCACAGGGATGGGCATGGAACGACAAAATTCTGCTAAATCAAGTGGTACTAAAGACTCTGGTGATAGATGTGCAGTAGAGACTACCGTAGCCTGTACAAAAAATAAATCTGCCCCAGCCTTTGCCACCGCCTCGCCGTATTTACTTGCACCGGCTGGAGTTGCGCTTACCGCAGCAATGCCACCTTGTTCTTTAATTTCCTGAATACGTTTTTCAATTAATTCCGGCTTTATTGGTTCGGCATAGAGTTCTTGCATCAGGGCAACAAATTCATCTTTCCCCACAGAGGCAATCCGATCTAATATTGGCTCTGGGTCAACGTAGCGAGTGTGAATCCCCTCTAAATTGAGGACACCTAATGCTCCTAACTGTGACAAACGTACAGCCATGCGAACATCTACTACGCCATCCATCGCACTAGCAATTATCGGGATTTCTCGCTCAATATTGCCAATACTCCATTTAGTATCTGCCAAACTGGGGTCTAGTGTTCTGTTACCAGGAACTAGAGCAATTTCATCTATTCCATAAGCTCTACGAGCTATTTTTCCACGCCCAAGTTGAATTTCCACGCTTTAACTTTTTTTTCAAATCTGTTTAAGCTAGGGTATCAAATTGTGAGATAAGTTGGGGCGTTTTTTCCCTGAGCTACACAGATAAATTCCATTTACCTAAGCTACCACTCGAAACTTTAATGCACGCAAAGTATCCACTAAGCAACCAAATAAGCAAAAACTGTTAATTGGTTTTTATATAGTGTTATTTGAATGTTAATGTTGCGCTAGTTTTTCAAGTGTTTTGGTTTTATGTGTCTATTATTACTTAGTTAGGAGCGCGATTATTGGCATCAATGCTCTTAATTTAACTATCTTGAGTTAAATCGAGAATGATGCAAATTCCCACTAATGATTTACCGTTTATTTTTCGCTACATCCACACCCGTGTAACCAGTTGCTATCCAAAGTATGGCTCTTGCTCCATCGCGGATAGATTTTTCGATAGATTCAGGGGGTTTTTCTGAAGGAACTGGCACTGGTTTTAAATAAATACCTCGACTACCCAAAATAATTTCGCCGATGACACAAGCCCGACGCATGTGGAAGTCTGAAGTAATCAAATAAACGCTCTTGATGCCGCGAGCTTGCAAATCATCTACCAACGTAGTAAAATTAGTAACTGTATCTACAGCTTCATAATCCAAGTGTAAACGTTTGGGATCAACACCAGCTTTGGTAAACACTCGTTGGGTGAATCTAGGTGGACTACCCCCAGAAATCCAGATTGGTATATTTGGATGCTGGCGAACGAATTCAGCTGTAAACTTTTCTCGCTCTAAACGTCTTGTTGAACCACCCAATACTACAACTGCTTGCGGCTGTACAAATTGGTTTTGTACTTCTTTGTATCCCCACCAGATGATTAGTGGTAGGACAAAAGCCATGAAACGAAAAGATTTACCTGTAAAGAGTAGCTTATTCAAGGCTCGATAACTTTTTTTACTGAGTCAAAAATTTCCTCTAGCTAGAAGAAAAACAACAATTGATAGTAGAGTAGCAAACTCCTCTGAAAACTGCCCAAATATAAATTTGGGTAGATTTCGTGTTTCAGCACGATTAAGCGTGCTTAAAGTTTTTCCTCTAATTGATGGATTATCCTAACCTGTATCGAACAATTCATCAAAGGGTTCTAGCATCTTATCGGAGAACCGCATTTAGGTTATTTGGAAAACCTGTCTTTTAAATCTCTCATTTTAGGAGACAGACTTTAAAATTTCCCCATCCCAACGGGGGAATAGGTTAAGTTTTTGTTAGGTTTTTCTAGATGACACTAAAATTCGCGTCTCTACAGGCTGTATTAAAATATAGTTGGCACTTATCCCAATACTTGTCGCTTTAACCCTTCCCCTTTAACCTTTTCCCCAAACCCAATTTTGAGTTCAAAATCCAAAACCTGAGTAGTATTGGCATCTATCCTACTCGCTAGTTGCTGTTTCTAGCCAGACTTCCACATCATCTGCTAGCAGTTTTTGTGCAGCATCTAGCATTGATGTTGCTATGTCCTTGAGGTCTTCGCGGTTGTTCAAGTAAGTTTTTAAGGCTTCCATTGGGTCGATGCTGCTACTTGCACTCAATTCAGGAATCCGGGGTCTGGCTAGTTGACTGACTAATTCTGCTTGAATGGTGTAGGTGTGAGCGGGACTTAAAGCAGTATGTAGAGAGGAACTGTCAATTAAATCCATCTGTTCGGAGCGGAGTTTGTAAATTAGCCGCACTACCGCATCTTGAATATCATACTTAGCGATCGCACCCATTAACACAACTTGCGGATTATCAGCTTTCGAGACATCCACTTCAATGGTGCGGAAAGTCCGAACTGTTAAAGGACAAAATTCCCATTCAGCCTTTCCCCGTTCCAGTTCCAGCATTACATAGCCTTTATCTTCTTTTTCTTCACTAAAATCTACCCGCTCAATACTCCCTGGATAAATCACCGGCGGGTTATTAGATTTATTCAAGTTCTGGTGGCGGTGGACGTGTCCCAAGGCTACATAATCAAAACAAGGTCGCGTCAGTAAAGATAAGGGCAGAGTAAAGCCTTTACCCACTGCCAAAAAGCGTTCTGCACCCAAGCTAGCATTGTCAGCCATCAAGTGAGCCAAAAGGATAGTTGGCACATCAGGGTCAAGACGGCGAATTTCTCCTTCCATAACAACTCGCAGACGTTCCGTTAACAATTCGTTAACTTCTGCCAAAGATGAACCCTCAGTTTCTTGGCGAGTCATCAGAGTCGAACGAGTTAACCAAGGGAGGGTAATTACTTGCACTTTGCCATTACGGGTTTCGATGCAGTGAGTAGTTAATGTATCACCAACAACAAACCCTGGCACTCCCAAAGTGCGGTAAATATTTAAACTCGCTCCTCCCTGTCCTTGGGAATGTTGGTCGTGGTTGCCTACCAACAGCACTGTAGGAATATCGGCATCCATGAGACGGCGAAATTGGCTAGCAAAAGCTTGCTGTACATAAGGCGGTGGTGTTGCATCCGGGAAAGCATCGCCACCAAATATCACCATATCAACAGCATCAGTTAGCGCTCGGTCAATACATATAGACAAAGTATTGACAAAATCCTCCAGTCGTGTATTTAATCCAGTTGCCGTATTAATTCGTCCGTGGGAGAAGCCGCTTCCCATGTGGATGTCAGAAAGATGGAGGATTTTAATCATATTTGTCTTTTGCTCTTAGTCATTTGTCCTTTGTTTAATACTAATGACTAATGACAAATGACTAATGACCAATGACTAAATATGAATTCCACATTCTGTTTTATCAGTTCCCCGCCAACGTCCGGCGCGTTCGTCTTCGCCTTCGCCTACTTTGGTGGTAATGGGTTCATCGCCAATGCTGGGATAACCTTTGTCATGGAGGGGGTTGTAAATGACTCCATGTTCAGCTACGTAAACCCAGCTGTCTTGGCGTGTCCATCTGGCAATAGGATTTACTTTCAGCCGACCTTTACCGTCTAATTCAAATATGGGCATATTAGCACGGGTTACGGCTTGGTCACGGCGGCGACCGGTGATCCAAGCAACGCTGTTGAGTTCGTCTAGACCTCGTAACAGTGGTTCAATTTTTGTAATGTGGTGGAATTTAGCAATATCTTTGTCCCAAAGTTTGTCGCCGTATTTGGCTTCAAAAGCTTCGCGGGTTTCTACGTCTGGAGTTTTGAAAGTTTGCAAATCCAGGTTGTAGATTTCTTTGGCTTTGGCTACTAATTCTAGACTTTCGGCAAAGTGGTGTAAGGTGTCCAGAAAGATCACAGGAACGGGATGCTTCAGTTCACTGTAAAGTATATGGGTAATTATCATGTCATCCACGTTAAAGGCGCTTGTTTGCACCAGTCCCGTTGGGATATTCTCTATAGACCATGCCAGTATCTCTTTGGGAGTGGCAGTTTCAAATTGCTCATTTAATTTTTCTAAGTCAAAAGCGATCGCTTGGTTTCTAGATGCCGTGGAGACTGTCATGATAATCTTCTGTTCTAAATATTTTTACCTTGACTAAGATTTATTTTACCCTACAAAGGCTCCTATTCCGCTCGGAGATAAGGTAATTATTCTGTTCGGAAAATACTACATTTTGGGAATGGGGAATGGAAAATGGGGAATTGGGAGGATAATCTGTTTGAAGTAAAAAACAATACTTAAGTACAGATTAAGTTTTTGTTGAGAAACTTTACGGTAATTTAAGTTTTACAGCGCTTTTATAGATATTTATACTGATTTTGATATGGTTAAGGAACTATTAACAAAAAGGATTTTACTTAAATGAACAATTCAAAATTGCCAAATTCTTTAGGACAATCCATAACTATGGGCGCTTTGATCGTGTTGACCAGCGCTAGCATTATTACAATAATGAACTTTTTCTAAGAACGAAATCTAATAATTTTAGTAATAAGACTTCACATAGTCCGACTCAAAGCTGAGTTGGATTTTTATTTTTGAGCCAGATAAATCAGTGTATATTAATTTTCTTCTGTGACTTTCGGCAGAGAAAAATTTGCAATAAGTGTTTTTACGTAGTTTGACATCAGTGAATATAAAATCAGGATGCGATCGCTATAAAGCTTAGTTTTGATGGGGAATAAGTTCGTAGTCAGCACTTTAGTCTGGGATTTTTTAGCCCTGAAGTGCTTACTACGAACTCATCAAAATTAATGATATAGACTACTAGTGACCGACTGGCGCTTTCACTCCTGCACCGCCTTTGCCCAAAAATAATAACAAAGGTAATGAGCAAAGGAACCCTATGCCTACCACTCGAAAGCAATCTGCATAAGATAAAACAGCAGCTTGAGTGTCTACTGTTTGACTTAATAAAGCTAGTGCTTGTTGTTGGGCTGTTGCTGCATCCATACCTTGGTTTTGGAGTGCCCCATTGAGCAAGTCAAGACGCTGATTGGTTTCTGGGTCATAAGGGGTAAGTTTTGATAACAAGATGGCTCGATGAAAAGTCTGTCGTTGGTCAAGCAGAGTAGTAAGTAGGGCAATGCCGATACTGCCACCTAGTTGTCGAGTCAGGTTGTAGAAACCAGAACCAGCAGAAACATCTTTTTTGGGTAGTGGGCCTAAAACTGCCAAACTTAAAGGGAGAAACATAAATACAGTAAAAGCTCCACGCCATATTAACGGCCAAAATAAATCGTCTGTCCCGCTTTGTGGAGTAATTGCTGCCAATTGAAACATGACTCCAGATGAGCCGACAGCGCCAATCGCAATTAAAAAGCGGGCATCAACTATACTAGTGAGTTTACCTAATAAAACCATCCCGATCGCAGATGCTAATGCCCCAGGTGCTAATAATAGTCCAGTCTGTGTTGCCGTAAATTGCAGCACGCTTTGAGCAAATATCGGCACAGCAAAGAGTGCGCCATAAAGCCCCATACCCACCACTGCTGAGAGAACACTTCCCGCCGCTAAAGAACGGTGACGCAAAACTCTCAAATCCACAGCAGGATGATCTGTTTTCATCTCTCGCCAAATAAACAACCCTAAGCCAATAATCCCCAGGATGGACAGAGTGATGATGAAACTAGAGGAAAACCAGTCATCTTGCTCCCCTTCTTCTAATACAGTTTGTAAGCTACCTACAGCCACGATTAAAAACCCAATTCCCCACCAATCAACAGCTTGGTTTTGAGTTTCGCTCTTATCCTTATTCTTGGGCAAAAATGCTAGAGACATGGCTACTGCAAGTATCCCAAAGGGAATGTTCACAAAGAAAATCCAGCGCCAGCCTAAACCATCTACTAAAAATCCTCCTAATGTGGGGCCAATTGCCGGGCCAGCAATCACACCCACACCAAAAACTGCTTGAGCTAAACCTTGTTCGGCTGGGGGAAAAGTCTCGAACAAAATCGCCTGAGCTTTTGCTAGCAATCCCCCACCACATAAACCTTGGAGAATCCGGGCGGCAATCAACATTGGGAGATTGAAGGATAGCCCACATAAAACAGAGGAAATTGTAAAACCAATCAGCGAGAAGATAAAATAGGTTTTACGCCCAAAGTAATCTCCCAACCATGCAGATAAGGGAATTAAGACGACGTTAGCGATCCCATATCCGCTAACTACCCAGCCCACTTCACTTACAGTCGCACCCAAGGTTGCTTGAATGTCGGTGAGAGCGACGTTAACAATACTAGTATCAATTACTTCTAAAATTGCACCTAATGAAGCAGTGAAGGCGATCGCCCATTTCAAAGGCCCTTCAATATAACCGCTTTGATTAACAATTGCAGGTTTAGGGCGATCGCCAGAGGAACGTTTATTTACGGTAGTCATTAGTAATTTGAGAATTGTCTTTTTGTATTTGAATATCGTCAGTAATACTTGACTGGGGATCAAGCTCAACATCAGATTCGGCAGATTTATACTGTTTCATCGGTATTTTCGGCAGGAGGCTGCTTTGGTGATTGGGAGATTAGAGCGATCGCTAAAGCAAAGATTAAATAATGTATATATACGCTACGGTAGCGTATCATATATTAATGGTCAAGGGAGTATTCAAGGAGAAGCAGCAGAAAGGCTTATTCTGAAGATGGATGTTGAAGAAGACATGATACACAGTTAGCCAGAAATTTTTCTATATTCCCCGTGTTTCTTGCTCATTGCGTCTTCTTATACCGAAGATTAGAAGCAAATTGCTAAGATGATATTGCTTGGGGATGATATTTTTATGAATAAGCAAATTAACGCACCTTCTGGACGGCCACGTAGCATCCATGCCGACCAAGCTATTCTCCAAGCCACCCTAGATTTGCTCGCAGAGGTCGGATACGAAAGTATGAGCATAGAAGCGATCGCTGCCCGCGCTGGAGTTGGAAAAACGACTATATATCGGCGTTACACTTCCAAAGAAGAACTAGTTGCAGACGCGATCGAAAGTTTGAGAGATGATTTAGCGATCCCCGATACTAACAGCTTTTGGGGAGACATGGATATTTTGATCGAGAATGCTGCCAAAAAAATAGATAGTCCCCTTGGTCGTCAGACACTTGCCTTGATAATTAGTACAGCGTCTAGCAATCCTCAGTTTGCAGAGGTTTACTGGACAAAATATACAAAACTCCGACGTGAAGCTTTGTCTAAAGTACTTAAGCGGGCAAAATCTAGAGGCGAAATCCACAAGGATGCGGACATTGAGCTAGTTATCGACCTTTTAAGTGGGTCACTCTACTATGCACTTATTTTTAAACCCATAACCGAGCCAGTAGAAGCGTATATGCGCCGCACCATGAATCTTCTCCTCAAAGGTATTGGGAATTGAGAATTGGGAATTGGGAATTGAGAATTGGGAATTGGGCATGAAGAAGAGACAAGGTAGAGGGGAGAGACTTGGGAGAGACTTATTCAGTAATTCCCCCTTGTCCCCCTGCTCCCTTGCTTCTTCCCCAGTCACTAGTCCCCATTCCCCATTCCCCATTCCAACTTGTTGCCAAAATAACTTTTCACGAACGGTTGTAAATGAGATGATGGATTAATTAGAGAAAAAGGTGAACAATTGTTATTTTTCTCCTTCCGCTTCTGGTTGCAAGATGGCATCACAGTATTGAATGAGGGTTGTCACGCGATCGCTAATCGTCTGAAGTCTCGTTTGTGCAGTCGATGCTTGCCGCGCTCCTTGCAAAAACATCACATCTATTGCCAACAAACGCAATTGCTTGCTCATTTCTGTTTGATAAGACTGGACTCGCCAGTTTTCATCAGCCAAAGGCACAATCTGCTGACCAAAAAATTGCTGCAACGAGGCTACACGCTGTCGCAATTCGGGTGCAGCTATTTGCGTAGTTGTGGCATCAGAGCGCAATTGCTCTAACAAGGTTACGAGTGCCAAATATTTCTCAGAGTTTAAAGACATCCAGTGCTAGTTAAGATAGTATTAATGTCAAGTAATTTTTCTTCTACAATAAACTTCTCTTTTACACTTATCAGCTTATCAGCACTAAAAGCTTCAAATAATGATTTGAGGCTTTGTTTACCATCAATGCATTTTCAAACTTATGATCCTTGAAACTCAAACTTGATGATATTGGCAATTGGAGAATCATCTTTACACTGTTTTTCTACCCGTCTCTGGGCGACAGCATCTTCTTAGGTTGATGCTGCCACTTTTATTTATCATTCACTTAATCTACCGATCCTATCCAAACCCAATTGTATGAGCAGTCTAGCTATAAATTCATCAGTTGATCTAGCCATTCCAGAATGGTTAAAAAAATGTTTGAAGGAGTCATCCACAAATAACGGCACATTGGAAGATGACCGAAGGCATAGTGATGCAGTCTTAATTGGTCGCGCATTTGAATTTGCTTACCAACTGCATCAAGGTCAATACCGCAAGTCGGGAGAACCATACATTGCTCATCCCGTTGCTGTGGCTGAATTGCTGCGTGACTTGGGGGGCAGTGCTGCTATGATAGCAGCTGGATTTCTTCATGATGTAGTTGAAGATACAGAAGTTACAAGCCAAGAAATAGAAGAACGTTTTGGCCCAGAAGTACGGCAATTGGTTGAAGGTGTAACCAAGCTTTCTAAAATTAATTTCACCAGCAAAACCGAAAGCCAAGCCGAAAACTTCCGGCGGATGTTTTTGGCAATGGCGCAAGATATTCGGGTAATTGTGGTGAAATTGGCAGATCGTTTGCATAATATGCGAACTTTACAATATATGTCAGAGGCCAGCCGCCGCCGCAGTGCCCAGGAAACGCGAGATATATTCGCGCCCTTAGCCAATCGTTTGGGGATTTGGCGAATTAAATGGGAATTGGAAGATTTAGCTTTTAAGTATTTGGAACCGGAAGCTTACCGCCAAATGCAAGAGCATGTTTCTGAAAAACGGACGGCACGAGAAGAGAAATTGGCTAAAGCTACGAATATGTTGCGAGAACGTTTGCAGCAAGCCGGAATCGCCTTTCAGGATATTAGCGGTCGTCCCAAGCATCTTTATAGCATTTACCAAAAAATGCACCGACAGCAAAAAGAATTTCATGAAATTTACGATTTGGCCGCGCTGCGGATTATTGTTCAAACTAATGAGGAATGCTATCGGGCGTTGGCGGTGGTTCATGATGCGTTTCGCCCAATTCCTGGGAGATTTAAAGATTACATTGGATTGCCAAAGCCTAACCGTTACCAGTCGTTGCATACTGGGGTGATTGGATTAACTGGCCGTCCTTTGGAGGTGCAAATTCGGACAATCGAAATGCATCATATCGCTGAGTACGGGATTGCCGCCCATTGGAAGTACAAAGAAACAGGTGGTTCTAGTATTAGCCATTTGACAACAGCGACAGATGATAAGTTTACTTGGTTGCGGCAGCTGCTGGAATGGCAAACCGATCTCAAGGATGCACAAGAATATCTTGATAGTGTCAAAGATAATTTATTTGAAGATGATGTCTATGTCTTCACCCCAAAGGGGGATGTTGTGCCTTTAAGCCCTGGTTCTACCACTGTAGATTTTGCTTATCGGATTCATACGGAAGTGGGAAATCACTGTTCGGGGGCGCGGGTGAATGGACGAATGGTATCTCTATCAACGCGGCTACACAATGGCGATATTGTAGAAGTTCTCACCCAAAAGAACTGCCATCCAAGTTTAGATTGGTTGAATTTTGTCAGAAGTTCGGCGGCAAAATATCGAATAAAACAATGGTACAAGCGATCGCGCCGGGAAGAAAATGTCGCCCGTGGACGGGAATTGTTAGAAAAAGAACTCGGTAAAACTGGTTTTGATAGTTTGCTAAAGTCTGATGCAATGCAGATTGTTGCCGAAAAGTGTAACTACCACAGCGTAGACGATTTACTCGCCGGTTTGGGTTACGGAGAAATTACGTTAAACTTGGTGCTAAATCGTTGGCGAGAAGTAGCGAAGGGACAACAACCAGTTGCCACGGTGTCGCCATTTATCCCCAAAGAAGCAACATCAAAGGCTTTGCGAGATGCATCTCCAACTACTTCCCGCGCCAGTGATTCGCCTATTGTTGGGGTAGAAGGGCTGGTATATTATTTGGCTGGGTGTTGCACCCCGATTCCTGGCGAACCGATTATTGGTGTGGTGACGCGAGGTAGGGGAATTTCAATTCATCGCCAAGGCTGCAATAATCTGGAGTGTGTGGAGTATGAGCGTTTAGTACCAGTCAGATGGAACCCAGCCGCCGAAAATAGCGGTCGTCCGCACACTTACCCCGTGGAGGTACAAATTGAAGCTCTTGACCGTGTTGGGGTGCTAAAGGATATTTTGTCACGGTTGAGCGACCAAGGGATCAATGTCCGCCACGCTCAGGTGAAAACGGCTATTGGTCAACCTGCATTGATGGACTTAGGAATAGATATACGCGATCGCTCTCAATTAGAGCAAGTGTTTGTCCAAATTAAGAAAATGAGCGACATTTTGAATATCCGCCGCGTTGGTCAAATTGATGAGTAGATGATTTATAGGGTGCGTTAATACCAATTTGAAAAAAAATGCGACAAACAGACTATTTGTAGAGACGCGATTCATCGCGTCTTTACCGAAGGATGTTGCAATCATTAATTAAATTGGTGTAACGCACCAATTTAGGAGTTGAACCGCAGAGGCGCAGAGGGCACAGAGAAAGAGAAAAGGTAATAAATGTACCGTGTTATTACTTAATATGGTGTATTATATTTAATATTTTAAAATAAACGCCAGTGTATTTTCCATCTTTATTAGGCTACGTTTGTCATAAATTTTATTAAGACGTGATGTTATTTAGGAATTCACGTCTTTTTACGGAGTATTTAGCTTTAACCTTTATTTAATCTTTATATTTTAGTCGTAGAGATTACAGGTGTTGGTTAGTAGTAATTAAGGCTAATTTAGACATACTTTAAATTTATAAAAGTTTAATAAAGTATGTCCAAACTTCTGGTTAGCCAATATCACACAGAAGTAGAAAGAATTATTCAATTTGGCGGTTCACGTAAAGAAACATCGATTCGGGTTGCATTTCAAAACTTAGTTAATGAATATTGCAAACCTAGAGAATTTAGACTGATTCCCGAACTCGATTATAAAACACCTAGCGGCAAACTTGTTTATCCAGATGGCACTGTGAAAGATGCTTTGCGTTTGGATTGGGGTTACTGGGAAAGCAAGGATGAATATGACAATTTAGACCAAGAAATTGAGAAAAAGCTCATAAAAGGCTATCCAGATAGTAACATTTTGTTTGAAGACTCGCAAACAGCAGTTTTAATTCAGAGTGGACAAGAAACCATGCGTGTCCCGATGAAAGATGCTGACGCGCTTGATGGAATAATTACATATTTTATCAACTATGTTCGCCCGGAAGTTAAAGATTTTAGAGAGGCGATTGAAACTTTTAAGCAAGACTTACCGACTGTTTTAAATGCTTTACGTGACTTAATTGATAGTCAAATCGAAACAAACGCAGCTTTTAAAATAGCGAGGGCTAAATTTTGGGGTATCTGCAAAGAATCAATTAATCCTGAAGTTACTTTGCTGGATATTAGAGAAATGATGATTCAGCATATTTTAACTGAAGATATCTTTATCAGCATCTTCAATGAATCTCAGTTTCATCGAGAAAATAATATTGCTCGTGAATTAAAAACTATCATCGATACCTTTTTTACAGGTAGTACTAAAAAGAATACTCTTGGTACTATTGAACGTTACTATGGTGTTATTAGAAGAACTGCGGCGAATATTTACAATCATCATGAAAAACAGAAGTTTTTAAAAGTACTTTATGAGAATTTCTATAAAGCATATAATCCGAAAGCGGCTGACAGACTAGGAATCGTCTATACGCCAAATGAAATTGTACGCTTCATGATTGAAAGTGTAGATTATTTGGTTCATAAAAATTTTGGTAAGCTGCTTGCAGATAAAGATGTTGAAATTTTAGATCCGGCTACAGGAACGGGAACTTTTATCACTGAATTGATTGATTATTTACCTAACAATAGTCTGGAATATAAATATAAACATGAGATTCATTGTAATGAGGTAGCGATTTTACCTTATTACATTGCTAACTTAAATATTGAATACACCTATAAGCAAAAGATGGGTGAATATCAAGAGTTTGAAAATATTTGTTTTGTCGATACGTTGGATCATACATCATTTGCGGGCAAGCAATTAGATTTGTTTGCTATGAGTGTTGAGAATACAGAGCGAATTAAACGGCAAAATGAAAGCAAAATATCGGTGATTATTGGCAATCCTCCATATAATGCTAAACAAGAAAATTTCAATGACAATAATTCTAATCGTTACTATACATCAATAGATATTTTAATAAAAAATACTTACATAAAAGACAGTAAAGCTCAGAATAAAATTGTTGTTTATGATATGTATACTCGTTTTATTCGCTGGGCAACTGATAGATTAAGCAAAAATGGAATTTTAGCATTTATTACTAATTCATCGTTTATTGATGCTAGGACGTTCGATGGTTTTAGAAAAATTGTAGCTAATGAGTTTAGCGATATTTATATTATTGATTTGCATGGAGATGTTAGAAAAAACCCTAAAATATCAGGAACTACGCATAATGTCTTTGGGATACAAGCTGGTGTCGCTATTATATTGATGGTGAAAAGAGAAGGTATCAATAGTACACCTTGTAAAATATTCTACAATCGCCGTCCTGATTTTGATACAGCAGAAACTAAATTAAAATTTCTAGCTGAAACTAAATTTACTGATATTCCTTTTGAGCATATTACACCAGATAAAAATCATAATTGGATTAATCAAACAGATAATGATTTTGATCATCTTATCCCATTAGTTAATAAAGATGTAAAAGCTGGCAAAGGACAGGAAGCATTATTTAAGTTATTTTGTAGAGGCGTAGAGACTACAAGAGACGAATGGGTTTACGATTTTAGTAACTCAGCTTTAATTAATAAGATAGACTTTTTTATTAAAAAATATAATTTATGTGTTAAAAACGCAAAAATGGATAACTCTATTAAATGGAGTTCGTCACTAGAAAGTTATCTACATACCGCTAAGAAAATTGATTTCGATGAAAATTTAATTCAGAAATCTCTTTATCGTCCTTATTTAAAAATATATCATTATACTGAGACAGTTTTAAACCATAGATTGACTCAAAATCATTATGAAATGTTTTCAAATACTTTAATAAGTATAAATAAAGTTATTGCTTTTTCTGGTATTGCTTCTAATAAATCGTTTCATTGTCTTAGTTCTGATTTATTGGTTGGCTTAGATACAATTGAAAAAACTCAATGTCTTTCTCTCTACCGCTACGATAAAGACGGGAACCGCATAGATAATATCACAGACTGGGGATTATCCCAATTTCAAAATCATTATTACGACTCGACAATTACCAAATTAGATATTTTTCACTACACCTATGCAGTCTTACACAATCCCGCTTATCGCACCAAATACGAACTCAATCTAAAACGAGAATTTCCCCGTATACCCTTCTACGAAGACTTTCAGCAATGGGTTAGCTGGGGTAAAAAATTGATGGATTTGCACATCAATTATGAAACTGTCGAACCATATCCTTTAAAACGCATTGATTTACCTTTAGCTAAAAATAACAATAGAATACCAAAGGCAAAACTAAAAGCAGATACAACTAATGGAACCATTATTTTAGATGATGTCACAACTTTAGAAGGTGTCCCCAAAATTGCTTGGGAATATCGCCTTGGAAACCGTTGTGCTTTAGAATGGATTTTAGATCAATACAAAGAAAAGAAACCTAAAGATCCGACTATTGCTGAAAAATTCAATACATATCGCTTCGCAGATTACAAAGAACAAGTAATAGATTTATTACAAAGAGTCTGCACTGTCAGCGTGGAAACAATGCAGATTATTCAACAGATTGAGGTTTTGTAATCGATTCATTAACTTTCTGTGCTTGTTTATGTTCGATCGCGCCGCAGATACATGAGAAAATCAGATAATCCAATCGCAACAGTTGCGATGATGTCAGGGAAGGAAAAAAGATGTCGGAGAATTTGAGAAGCCAAATTGTCACCCAAGGAGTACAGCGATCGCCAAATCGAGCAATGCTGCGGGCAGTTGGTTTTAAAGATGAAGATTTTAATAAAGCCATTGTGGGTATTGCCAATGGCTACAGTACAATCACTCCCTGTAATATGGGGATAAATCAACTGGCCCAAAGGGCAGAAGTTGCCGTTAAAACTGCCGGAGCGATGCCACAAATGTTTGGCACAATTACCATCAGCGACGGGATTTCGATGGGAACTGAAGGGATGAAATATTCCCTAGTGTCGCGGGAAGTTATCGCCGATTCCATTGAAACCGCCTGTACTGGACAAAGCATGGATGGTGTGCTAGCAATTGGCGGTTGTGATAAGAATATGCCAGGGGCAATGTTAGCGATCGCTCGGATGAATATCCCTGCAATATTCGTTTACGGTGGCACAATTAAACCCGGTCACTACAACGGACGCGATTTAACTGTTGTCAGTTCTTTTGAAGCTGTTGGTCAATACAGTGCTGGAAAAATTGACGACAAAGAATTATTAGAAGTCGAAAGTCGCGCTTGTCCTGGTGCTGGTTCCTGTGGGGGAATGTTCACAGCTAACACCATGTCTTCGGCATTTGAGGCGATGGGAATGAGTTTGCCCTATTCTTCGACAATGGCGGCTGAAGATGCTGAAAAAGCCGACAGCACAGAAAAATCAGCCTTTGTGTTAGTCGAAGCCATTCGCAATCAAATCTTACCTAGTCAAATTATCACGCGCAAATCTATTGAAAATGCCATTTCTGTAATTATGGCGGTGGGTGGTTCCACAAATGCGGTGTTGCATTTCTTAGCGATCGCTCGGGCTGCTAATGTAGAGTTAACCCTGGACGACTTTGAAACTATCCGCGCCCGTGTCCCTGTTATATGTGATTTAAAACCAAGTGGTAAATATGTCGCTACAGATTTGCACAAAGCTGGTGGCATTCCCCAAGTCATGAAAATGCTACTCGCGCATGGCTTATTGCATGGTGATAGCCTGACTATTAGCGGTCAAACTATTGCAGAGATATTAGCAGACATCCCAGAAGAACCATCCCCTAATCAAGATGTGATTCGTCCGTGGAATAACCCCATGTATGCCCAAGGACACTTGGCCATCCTCAGAGGTAATTTGGCAACGGAAGGGGCTGTAGCCAAAATTACTGGCGTGAAAAAACCAGTAATTACCGGGCCTGCACGAGTGTTTGAGTCAGAAGAAGCCTCTTTAGATGCAATTTTGGCAGGTAAAATTCAAGCTGGTGATATTTTGGTTATCCGCTACGAAGGCCCCAAGGGTGGCCCTGGAATGCGAGAAATGTTGGCTCCCACCTCAGCAATTATCGGTGCTGGTTTGGGTGATGCTGTAGGGTTAATTACCGACGGACGCTTTTCTGGCGGTACTTACGGGATGGTGGTTGGTCATGTGGCTCCAGAAGCAGCAGTTGGTGGTGCGATCGCTCTTGTAGAAGAAGGCGATAGTATTACGATTGATGCACCTGCTCGTTTATTGCAGTTGAATATATCTGAAGAAGAATTAGCCCGTCGTCGTGCCAACTGGCAACCCCCCGCCCCCCGTTATACCAAAGGTGTTCTGGCGAAATATGCCAAATTAGTATCTTCTAGCAGTATTGGTGCTGTGACAGATTTAGATTTGTTTTAAATGATATGAATTACCTACACTGACCTGATGGTACGGTGTAGGCTTCCCAATTCATTCAAAGTGCAGATAGTTGTTTAAGTCCGTCAGCAATGCTGCTGATTTGAGTACTGTCGTTCTCTATTTTTCCCCATCCAAATTTTGAGAAAAACGATCCCTAAATTTGCCAGAATTTACGTAAGGACAATTGCCACAACTTCAACATATTTTCACGAAAAATGTTTTTTAGCGCCCAAAAATTAAAACTTTTAAGAAGTCATCACTTGCACCTTTGACACTAGAGTACATAGCTTCAATAATGTTCTTACGTAAAAATCCGTACTCATATAGAACTCTTATTTGATTTTTGCTAAATATACTGATAGCTAAAACCCAATGGAACTAGCTTTCAGTTAGCTTTGCTTTGAAAAATCAAATGGGATTGCTATATAAACTGACATTCATAAGGTTGCATTATGCTATTCTCAAATTCACCAACTAGTTTAAAAACTAGCCAAAAAAATAATAAATTAGGCACAGTTTTTTGGACTAATACTAATATTATGCTACTCACTGGGTATTTAATCACTCTCCCTATTTTTACATTGATAACTTTATCCTTATTATTGCCCTTATTCACTGCTATCTTCTTCGCTTCTACTGGAACCTCGTACTACTCTACATCGATACCTTGGATAGAGAATGCATCTGAATGCGAACAGACTGGGAGAAACTGGCGCGATCGCAAATGTTGGGATAATGAACACAATCCCATGTTCTAAATAGATATCGCACAATTGTTTAATTTGACAAAACAGGCTCACAGTCTTGGAATTAGATCAAAATGGATATGTAGCCTGTTGTTTGTCCAACCTTGAATCAACCTAACTTTGTGCGAAATCTGCAAGAAACCCACTTAAATCGTGCCCGCGCCAGTCTCAGACAAGCGCTGTCTTGGTATGGACATCTTCGCAAATCAGGACAGTTCTCATCTAACCCAGAATTAATCGGTTTGTTGAAACCGGAATTGGAAGCTTTGAACTCCACACTCAAAAAGCTGGACTCCAATGTGATTAGAATTGCCGCTTTTGGTTTAGTGAGTCGTGGTAAATCAGCAGTTTTAAATGCTTTGCTGGGAGATAAAATTCTGCAAACTGGGCCTCTAAACGGTGTCACTCAATGGCCTCGTTCAGTGCGTTGGCAGCCAGGAGGTAAGGTACTAGTAGAGTTAATTGATACCCCTGGCTTAGATGAAATTGAGGGTGAGTCACGGGCGCTTATGGCACGAGAAGTAGTGCATCAGGCAGATTTAATTTTGTTTGTCGTGTCTGGTGATATCACCCGCACTGAATATCAGGCACTAATAGAATTAAGGCGATCGCAAAAACCCCTGATTTTAGTATTTAACAAAATAGACCTTTACCCCGATACAGACCGGGGAGCGATTTATCAAAATTTACAACAATTGGGTGCTGGGAACCCTCAAGCCAAACCTCTATTACCAGATGAAATTGTCATGGTGGCGGCAGAACCCGCACCGATGGAAGTGCGGGTTGAGTGGCCTGATGGGCGTATCAGTTATGAATGGGAGACACCACCACCCCAAGTAGACGAACTCAAAGAGACAATTCTGAACATTTTGAATCGGGAAGGGCGATCGCTTCTAGCTTTAAATGCCCTCATCCAAGCACGAGATGCAGAAGCCGCGATCGCTCAAAAAACTATCGAATCACGCGAAAAAGAAGCCGAAGATATTATTTGGCAATTTACCAAATACAAAGCTTTGGCAGTAATGTTAAATCCCATTGCCTTCTTAGATATCCTTGGCGGAACTGTTGCCGATTTAGCTTTAATTCGCGCCCTCGCTAGATTATATGGTTTGCCGATGACTAGCTATGAAGCCGGAAAAATTTTAAAAACGATTTTATTTAGTTCTGGTGGTTTGCTACTGGGAGAATTAGGTAGTAGTTTTCTTTTAGGTTTAGGTAAAACTACAGCTGCAATAACTAGTGGTGATAATCCCAGCAATATTACTGCTTTTGCTGGCAGTGCGATCGCTCAAGCTGGTATCGCCGGTTATGGTGCATATTCTGTTGGCAAAGCCGCTCAGGTGTATCTCGAAAAAGGCTGCACTTGGGGGCAGTTGGGCGCTAGCAGCGTTATTCAAGAGATTTTATCTCAAGTCGATCAGAATACAATTCTGTATCGCTTGCAACAAGAATTAGGCATAAAGTATTGAGAATAAATAAGAATTGCTTCTCCTTTATTACCGTTTATAAGTGTTTATCAACTTCTATCAAACTCCTCTGACAATTGACTGACATTCTGAATTTAGGATGCAAGACTGAGAACATGAGCATCTGTGATAGTGGCTTTAACTAGTGGAATTCCCTTAGCTTTTTGAATCAAAGATGACAAGAGGGTAATTCGCACTCAATTTGGCTAAAAACATGGCGGTGTTTACCACCACCTTTTGTAGAAAGCCTATCTAAACTGGAGATGTGAGCCAGCCTGGTGTTGTTGCTCCAACAAAGAGGGACTGGTGTTAGCGCAGCGTTAGCGACGTAGGAGCGTCACCTGGAGGGTAAGCTTCCTGGGGTCATTCAAAGCTCATAGTTAATATCTATAGACTGTAAATTAAAGGTGAAAAAGTCATGACAACTACCCTAAACTCATTTGAAACTGCTGGGGCAACAAATCTTGAAGAAGTGATCGTTAAAGCCATTAGTGAAGCCCGCGCAACTTGTGAACTAGATGGGAGCGATTCTGCTGGTTGTGCCGTAGCCTGGGACATTGTGGAAGAATTGCAAGCTGAGAAAGCCGATCAACAGCAAGCGAAATCAAAGAAAACCTCTTTGGAAAACTACTGCGATCGCCATCCAGAATCAGTAGAATGTCTAATCTACGACGTTTAATAAGAAAGAATTCAGGAGTCAGAATTCAGGAGTCAGAATTCAGGAGTCAGAATTCAGGAGTCAGAATTCAGGAGTCAGAATTCAGGAGTCAGAATTCAGGAGTCAGAATTCAGGAGTCAGAATTCAGGAGT